>JAYWBT010000114.1:0-92852 GCA_043781235.1 Deltaproteobacteria bacterium | reverse complement strand
GCCGCAGCCTCCCGGGCCGGGTGGAGGTCTTCCTCGACCAGGGCGCGCTGGTCGCCGTCAACACTCTCGACCTCGAGGAGTACGTCGCGGCGGTCGTCTCGAGCGAGGTGCCGGCGAGCTGGCCGGTCGAGGCGCTCGAGGCGCAGGCAGTGGCCGCGCGCACCTTCGCGGTGGCGCAGAAGATCGCGCAGGGGCCGGGCGCGCGCGCGCACCTGCGCAGCACGGTGCTCGACCAGGTCTACAAAGGCGCGGCCGCGCCGGGCGCGCTCGCGGCGGCGCGCGCTACCGCGGGCGAGGTGCTCACCTGGGGCGCGGCGCCGATCGCCGCCTACTTCAGCGCCTCGTGCGGAGGACGCAGCGAGAGCGGCGAGGCGGGCTTCAGCCTCGCGGCCGGCACCACCCCGTACCTGCACGGCGCCGAGCCCGACCCCGACGAGCGGCCCTGGACGGCGCGCTTTCCCCTCGCGTAGCTGTCGGCGACGCTGCGGCCGCGGCTGCACGCGGAGATCGACGCCGTCTCGGTGGTAGATCGCACCGCGAGCGGCCGCGCGCGCACCGTCCGGCTGGGCGCGCGCACGCTCTCGGGCGTCGAGCTTCGGCAGATCATCGGCTACGAGAAGCTGCCGTCGCTGCTCTTCGAGGTCAGCGTGACCTCCGGCGTGGCGGTCTTTACCGGCCGAGGCAGCGGGCACGGCGTGGGGCTCTGCCAGTGGGGCGCGCGCGAGCGGGCGCGGCGCGGCGAGAGCTACCGCGAGATCCTCGCCCATTACTATCCGGGCGCCGAGATCCGCCGGATGTATTGAGCGCGCAGCGTCTCCTGTGGCTGCGCGTCCACGGCGGCGCGGGCGCGCAGGTAGAGCAGCACCAGCGCCACCATCGCGAGCGGCAGCAGCAGCATTCTCAGCACCGCGGTGCCCGCCAGCTGCCACAGGCCCGGCCCGAGCAGCGCCCGCGCCCCGAGCGAGGCCGCGAGCACGGCCCCGACGTAGAGCACGACCACCACGACCAGCGCCGGCCACTCGGCTCGCATCAGCACCCACGATCGCTCGAGCGCCTTGCGTCCGCGCAGGTCCTCCACCATCGCGACCGGCATGGCGAAGGCGAAGCCTGTGGCAAGCACGGCTCCGGGCACCAAACAGAGGCAGGTGCCGAGCAGCGTCAGCGCCAGGGCGATCGCGCAGGTCGCGAACAGCGCGCCGAACCGCGCGCCCACCGCACCCCAGGCTTGCCCAGGTCCCGCGGCGGCGCCGAGCACGATGGGCACCACCGCCGCCAGCGCGAGCAGCGTGGCCGCCATCAGCGCTCCGGCGCCGAGCAGCAGGGCCAGCGCGAGCGGGCCGATCTCCGAGAGCCGCAGATGCAGGCTGTCGGCGAGTTTGGCCTCGGGGTGATGCGCGTCGGGGGCCTTCTGCGCGTCGAGCTTGTCGCGCAAGTGCGGCGGCGGCTCGCCCCCGTGGCCCGGCGTCGGGCCGACTGCCTGCGCCGTCATCGCCGCGAGACCCAGCACCCAGCCGCCGCCCACCAGCACGTTGGCCGGTAAGAGCGCGAGCCCCGCCGTCAGCACCAGCGCGAGAAAGTGCTTCCGATAGATTGCGAGAGCGTGGCCGACCAGCACGAGCGAAGCCTTACGCCGCGCGGGCGATCGCGTCCACCAGCGGCGCTTTGCCGAGCGCGCGCCGATAGAGCGCGCCGTGGCCGTCGGCCATGCGCTGCAGGGACAGCTCGGTCTCGACGCGCTCGCGGCCGCGCCGGCCCATGGCCGCCATGCGCTGCCGGTCCGAGAGCAGCAGCACCAGCTTGTCGGCCAGCGCGCGCGGGTCGCCGTACGGCACCAGGAAGCCGTTGTCGCCGTCGCGCACCAGCTCGGGGTTGCCGCCCACGCGCGTCGCGATCAAGGGCAGCCGCGCCGCCATCGCCTCCATCAGCGCGTTCGAGAGTCCCTCGGCCGACGAGCAGAGGCAGCCCGCTTGCACCCGCGCGAGCAGCGCCGGCACGTCGAGCCGGTGGCCGAGCAGGAAGACGCGGTTGTGCAGCCCGAGCTGGACGATGCGCTTTTCAAGCCAGGCGCGCTCGGGCCCCTCGCCCGCGCAGACGAACTTGACCCCGGGCAGGCGGTCCTTCACCAGCGCGACCGCTTCGATGAAGCTGCGGTGGCCCTTGACCGGCCAGAGGTTTCCGATCACCGCGACCAGGGTGTCGCCCGCGGGCAGCGGCGCCTGCAGCGGCTGCGCGGCGAGCGCGTCGAAGCGGGCGAGGTCGAGTCCGTTGCGCACCACCACCACGCGCTCCGGCTTGCAGCCTTCTTCCTTGATGCAGACCTCGCGGACCGCGTCGGCATTGACGACCACCAGGTCGGCGAAGCGCGCGTTCAATTTCTCGGCCTCGCGATGCCATTTTCCGAAGCCGGATCTCAGGTGCCCGAGATCGACGCGGCTGATGATGGCCTTGGCGCCGGTGAGCCGCGCGACCGCGAGCGCGAGCAGGTTGGTGTTGAAATCGGTGGCGTGGATGATCTTCACGCTCTCGGCGCGCACCAGCTTCGCGAGGCGGGCGAGCTGCACCGCCGTGTTGGGCTTCATCATCGAGCCGTTGAGCGGGAACACCACCGGCTCGTAGCCGAGCGCGCGCACCTGCTCGAGCATGGGCCCCGAGGCCTCGAGGCAGCCGACCACGGCGCGGAAGCCTTCCGGATGCAGGCGGAGGCGCTCGACGAACTGGCGCTCCGCGCCGCCGATCCAGAAGCGGTTCACGAGGTGGAGGACGGAAAGGTCGGCACTCGGCATGCCCGCAGGGTGTGCACGGCCGCTCCCTCTGGCGAGCCCTTGACAGCGAACGTCGTCTGGCAGACGACAGCGCGCTCCGATGAAACCCCAGGTACTCGCCATCGACATGGGCTACGGCCACCTGCGGCCCGCGGCGGCGCTCGCCGACTATCTCGCAGTGGACGTTCTGCAGATGGACCGGGCGCCGGCGGGCGACGACGCCGACTCGCGCTTCTGGGAGCGGGCCCGCATGCTGTACGAGCCGCTGACGCGCTTCTCGCAGCTGCCCTTGATCGGGCCGCCGCTGCAGGCGCTGCTCTCGGCCATCACCGCCATCCCCGACCCGTGGCCGCGGCGCGATCTGTCGGCGCCGACGCAGGGCACGCGCTGGCTGGAGCGCGCCGCGCGCGACGGCATCGGCCGGCAGCTCGCCGAGGGTCTCAAGGCATCGGGCGCGCCGCTGGTCAGCACCTTCTATGCGGGGGCCATTCTCGCCGAGCTGCAGGGCGCGAAGAACCTCCACTGCGTGATCACCGACAGCGACGTGAACCGCGTCTGGGCCCCGCCGGACGCGGCCCGCAGCGAGATCGTCTACTTCGCGCCCGGCGATCGCGCGCGCCGGCGGATGGAGAGCTACGGCGTGCGGCCCTCGCAGATCCGCGTCACCGGCTTTCCGCTCCCGCACGAGCTGGTCGGCGGGCGCGAGCGGACGGTGCTCAAGAAGAACCTCGCCGGCCGGATGGTGCGGCTCGACCCGCGGCGGGTGTTCCGGTCCGGCCACCACGACGAGCTCGAGCGCAAGCTCGGCCCGTTCCCGCTCCCGCTCGACGAGGAGCAGCGGCCGCCGCTCCTCACCTTCGCGGTCGGGGGCGCGGGCGCGCAGACGCCGCTCGCGCGCGCGCTGGTCTCCGGGGTTCGCCCGCAGCTCCTCGAGGGGACCTTGAGGCTCGCGCTGGTGGCGGGCCGGCGGCGCGAGGTGGCCGAGGCGCTGCACGAGGCGGTGCGCGACGCGGGTGTCGAGGAGCAGGTGGAGATCCTCGAGGACGCGGACGTGTTCGGCTACTTCCGCAAGTTCAACGCGCTGCTGGCGCGCACCGACGTGCTCTGGAGCAAGCCCTCGGAGCTCACCTTCTTCGCCGCGCTGGGGTTGCCCCTCGTCTGCGCGCCGCCGGTCGGGGTGCACGAGAGCTGGAACCAGTGCTGGGCGGTCGAGCGCGGCGCGGCGCTGCAGCAGTACGAGCCGGCCACGGCGGGCGAGTGGCTGGGGGAGTGGATCAAGGACGGCACGCTCGCCAACGCGGCCTGGAATGGCTTCAACGCGCTGCCGTCGCTGGGGCTGTACGAGATCGCCGACGCGCTCGCCGGCCCAGGCGAGGAAGGCGCCGGCTGACGCGGGCGTCGGCCGCGACGAATGGTGTCAATCAGCGAAACCCGTATGCTAAAGCGCGGCGCGTGGATGTCTCCTCCTTCGACTTCGCGCTGCCGCCCGAGCTGATCGCGCAGGAGCCGCTCGCCGAGCGCGACGCCTCGCGGCTGCTGGTCCTGCCGCGGGCCACTGGCGCGGCGGAGCACCGCTCGGTGCGCGAGCTGCCGCAGCTGTTGCGCCGCGGCGATCTGCTGGTCGTCAACGACGCGCGCGTGATCCCGGCTCGCCTGCGGGGTCGTAAGGCGGACACGGGAGGCAAGGTCGAGCTGCTCTTGATCGAGCGGCTCCCGGCGCCGGGCGCGGACACCGACTGGCTCGCCATCGGGCAGGCGTCGAAGCCCTTGCGGGCCGGCGCGCGCGTCGAGGTGCAAGGGGCGCTGATCGAGATCGTCGAGGCGCGCGGCGAAGGCCAGCTGGTGGTGCGGCTGCCGCAGGTGGGCGAGGAGCTCTGGGAATTCCTCGAGCGCGCCGGCGAGCTGCCGCTGCCGCCCTACATCGACCGCGCGCCTGACCCGCGCGATCGCGAGCGGTACCAGACCATCTACGCGCGCGAGCGCGGCGCGGTCGCGGCGCCGACCGCTGGCCTCCACTTCACCGCGCGCCTCTTCGACGAGCTGCGCGGGGCGGGCGTTGCGATCGCGCCGATCACCCTGCACGTCGGGCCCGGCACCTTCCTGCCGGTCCGGGCGCAGCGCACCGAAGATCACCGCATGCACCGCGAGCGCTACGCGGTCTCCGGGGAGACCGCCGCCGCGATCGCGCGCGCGGATCGCGTCGTCGCCGTCGGCACCACCGCGCTGCGCACGCTCGAGGCTTCCGGCGGCCGCGCGGGCGCCGGCGCGACCGATCTCTTCATCACCCCGGGCTTCCAGTTCGCCGTGGCCGACGGGCTCTTCACCAACTTCCACCTGCCCAAGAGCACGCTCTTGATGCTGGTCGCCGCCTTCGCCGGCCTCGACCGCACGCTCGCCGCGTACCGCGAGGCCGTCGCGCAGCGCTACCGCTTCTTCTCCTACGGCGACGCCATGCTGATCCTCTGATGGCGGCTCCCTTGACCTTCCAGGTCACCCACCAGGACGGTGCGGCCCGGCGCGGCATCCTTTTGCTTCCCCACGGCCGCGTTGACACGCCGCAGTTCATGCCGGTGGGAACGGTCGCGTCGGTGAAGGCGATCGCGCCCGACGACCTGCAGGCGATGGGCGCGCAGATCATCCTCGGCAACACCTATCATCTGATGTTGCGGCCCGGCGCCGAGCTGGTGCAGGAGATGGGCGGCCTGCACCGCTTCATGTCCTTTGGCGCCGGAAACATCCTCACCGACTCGGGCGGCTTCCAGGTCTATTCACTCGCCAAACAGCGCCAGATCACCGAGGAGGGTGCGCTCTTCCGCAGCCATCTCGACGGAAGCAAGCACCTGCTCTCGCCCGAGCGCGCGGTGGAGATCCAGCTGCAGCTCGGCAGCGACATATTGATGGCCTTCGATGAATGCCCACCCGCGCAGAGCGAGCGGGACTATTTCGAGGAATCGCTCGCGCGCACCACGCGCTGGGCGCAGCGCTGCAAGGACGAGTGGCGGCGGCGCGGCGGCGCAGGCAGCCTCTTCGGCATCGTGCAGGGCGGGCTGCTGCCGGACCTGCGCGCCCGGCACGCCGCCGAGATCGTCGCGATGGACTTTCCCGGCAACGCGCTCGGCGGCTTCTCGGTGGGCGAGACGCCGCAGGCGATGTGGGAAGGCGTGCAGCACGCCGCGCCGCTCTTGCCCGCGGACAAGCCGCGCTACCTGATGGGCGTAGGGACGCCGGAAGATCTCCTCCGCTGCGCGCTCGCCGGCGTCGACCTCTTCGACTGCGTGATGCCGACCCGGGTCGCGCGCAACGGCCTGCTCTTCACCCGGCGCGGGCGGCTGCAGATCAAGAGCGCGCGCTATGCCCGCGACGCGCGGCCCGCGGACGAGTCCTGTCGCTGTTACACCTGCCGGACCTTCACCCGCGCGTACCTGCGCCACCTCTTCGCCGCGCAGGAGTTGCTCGCGTTCCGGCTCAACAGCCTCCACAACCTCACCTTCTATCTCGACCTGATGGCCGGCTTGCGCGCCGCCATCGAGCGCGGCGAGGCGCAAACCTATGCGCGTGGCATGCTCGACTCGTTCGCCGCGGGCCCCGACTGATTGACCAATGGCGCTACCTGAGCGTGAACTGCGGGCGCTCCTGTGCCATGGATGTGGGAAGGACACGTGGCTCGAGAGGGGTTCAGGGGGAAACATGGATCTGCGCACCATCCAGCAGGAGCGCGTGCGTGTGCTGCTCGCCAACTTCCCCGGCTTTCGCCCGGTGATGTGGGGCGAGCACTCTCTGGATCTATTGAATATGTTGAATCAGATGGGCCGCAGCGGCCTCCTGGTGGTCCGCGGCGAGGATGGCTCGGAGCGGGCGCTCGCCTTCGACTCGGGCGACGTCACCTGGGCGGCGTCCACCGTCGTTCAGGAGGGAGACCGCATCGCCGAGGTGGTCTACGGCCTGATCGCGCTGCCCTCGGGCAGCTTCACCTTCCTGCGCGCGCCCGAAGGGTCCCTGCCTCGGGGCGAGCGCCAGCCCACCCATCACCTGCTACTCGACAGCCTGCGCCGCCTGGACGAGGCGCGCCGGGGGAGCCCGGCCGCCTGACCGCCCAAGCCGGCCAACGCCTGACTGCGCCGACGCCGACTGCGCCGACGCGGACGGCGCCGGCCGGACGACCGGTCGATCGAGCCTGGCGGTTCCCGGTTGCCCCTCCGCAACGCCGATGCTAGAAGGTCGGCCCCGCCGGAATCCGGGCGGAGGCGTCCAGGAGTTGAAGAGTGCTCGCATTGCTCGCGCAGGCCACGGAATCCTCCTCGCCGTTCGGCGGCCAGTTCGGCATGCTGCCTCTCGTCCTGATCTTCTTCGCCATCTTCTATTTCATGATCATCCGGCCGCAGCAGAAGACGCAGAAGGACCACAAAGCCTGGAGCGACCAACTGAAGAAGGGCGACGAGGTCGTCACCGGAGGCGGCATCGTCGGCAAGGTCGCGCTGGTCGCAGGCGACGTGGTCACCGTTGAGATCGCCAACAACGTCAAGGTGCGAGTGCTCAAGGCACAGATCACCGGCCCGTTCACGGCTGCCCCGGCTGCCCCGGCTGTAAAGGAAGACAAGCCCGCCGCAGCAGAAGAGCCCGCGAAAAAGTAAGTAGCGCCCGCGCAGGAGAAGGACATCCATGGATCGCGCCTGGTACTGGAAGGCCGGCTTCATCGCCGCCGTCGCATTGCTCGCCGTCTACGCCCTCATTCCGTCGGTCACGTACTTCCGCCTCCCGGCGACCGAGCGCAACGAGGCGGGCGTGTTCGAGGCACACAGCCCGTCGTGGGCGCCGAAGAAGCACCTCAACCTCGGCCTGGATCTCCAGGGCGGCATCCATCTGGTGATGGGCGTCGAGGTCGATCGGGCCGTGCGCGAGAAGTCGGTGCGCCGCGCCGAGGAGATCGCCGCCGAGCTCGAGCGCAAGGACATCAAGGGCGCCGAGGTGAAGGGCGACCCGGACACCGGCATCGTCACCGTCAAGGCGCCCGACCTCGCGCGGACCAAGAACCTCGTCTCCGACGAGTTCACCGACATGTACATCCGCAAGGTGAACGCCGACTCGTTCGAGCTATCGATGAAGGACGACGCGGTCAAGTTGCTCAAGGAGAGCGCGGTGGATCAGGCGGTCAAGGCCATCCGCAATCGCGTGGACAAGTGGGGCGTCTCCGAGCCCACCATCGCGAAGCGCGGGGACGCGAGCATCCTGGTGCAGCTCCCCGGCTACTCCAATCCCGAAAAAGCCAAGGAGCTGCTCGGCCGCACCGCGCAGCTCGAATTCAAGATCGTCGACGACAACGACACCATCCTGACGACCTTCAAGGACCTGCCACCCGGCGTGACGCTCGACTGGGACCGCTACACCGGCGCGGGCGACGCCACCATCTCGTCGCCGTTCTTGCGCTCGAAAGATCGCGCGGCGCTGACGAACTACCTCAAGGACAAGGCGCCGGCGGGCAAGGAGTTCGGCATCAACCGGATCGAGGGACGGACCAAGTCAGATACTGAGTATCGTACATTCCTGCTCGACAAGAAAGCCGGCCTCACCGGCGAGTACGTCACCGACGCGCGCGTCGCCTTCGACAACGCGCCCGGCGAGGGCAACCGCCCCTACGTGCAGCTCAACTTCAACCGCACCGGCGCGGACCTGTTCGGCAGATTGACCAAGGAGAACGTCAAGCGGCGCATGGCCATCGTGCTCGACGACACGGTCGACTCGGCGCCGATCATCCAGACCGAGATCCCCGGCGGCATCTGCTCCATCCACATGGGCGGCCTCAAGCCGGTCAATGAGATCCTCTCGGAGGCGAGGGACCTGGCGCTGGTGCTCAAGTCGGGCGCGCTGCCGGCGCCGGTGCGCATCCTCGAGGAGCGCAGCGTCGGCGCCTCGCTGGGGCCGGAGCTCATCCGCCGCGGCTCGATGGCGGCGCTGGTCGGCCTGTTGCTGGTGCTCGCCTTCATGGCTTTGTATTACCGCTTCTCCGGCGTGGTGGCAGACGTGGCGCTGGTGCTGAACGGGCTGGTGGTGCTCGCCATCATGGCGATGCTCGACTCGACGCTCACGCTGCCGGGCATCGCGGGCTTCGTGCTCACGCTCGGCATGGCGGTGGACGCGAACGTGCTCATCAATGAGCGCATCCGCGAGGAGATGAAGACCGGCAAGTCGATCCAGGCCGCGGTCTCGACCGGCTACGACAAGGTCTTCTGGACCATCTTCGACGGCCACGTCACCGCGCTGGTGGCGGGCTTCGTCATCCGCGCCTACGGCTCGGGCCCGGTCCGCGGCTTCGCCACCACGCTGATCATCGGCCTGCTCGCTTCGATGTTCACCTCGATCGTCGTGACCCGCGCGATCGTCGAGTGGTTCGTTGGTCACGGCAAGCTGCATAAGGCGGTCACTTTCTGAGTTGAGAGTTGAGAGTTGACAGTTGAGAGTTGAGAGTCGGAGCGACGAATGCAGAGGTTCACCGAGTTGAAAGTCTGGCAGAAGAGCCACCAAATGGTGCTCGCGATCTATCGCGCCTCGGCGGATTTCCCTTCGGCGGAACGCTTCAACCTTACCTCTCAGCTCAGGCGGGCCGCCGTGTCGGTGCCCACGAATATCGCAGAGGGATCCAAGCGAGTTCACCGCGCCGAATACGCTCGGTTTCTGAACATCGCGGAAGGCTCGCTCGCTGAAACAGAATATCTTCTGATGCTGAGTAGAGAGCTCGGTTACGCGAAGAACACGAAGACGCTGGAAGATGAGTTGAACGAGATCGGCGCGATGCTCAGCGGCCTGCGCTCCAAGGTTGTGGCGCGCGCCTGACTCTCAACTGTCAACTGTCAACTCTTAACTAAGGCGCACTTATGCAGATGAAATATTTCGAGCTGATCAAGTCCGGCACCAACTACGACTTCATCAAGTACCGGCGCATCGCGGTCCTCGGATCGCTGCTGCTCAATCTCCTGGTGCTGTTCGGCGCCATCGTCTACCCGGGGCTGAACTACGGCGTGGACTTCGCGGGTGGCACCGAGCTGCAGCTCAAGTTCAACAAGACTGTCGAGGCCGGCGACCTCCGCGAGGAGATCAGCAAGCTCGGCTTCGGCGAGCCGACCGTGCAGGTGTATGGGCCGAAGGAGGAGAACCAGTTCCTCGTGCGCGTCGAGCGCATCGCGCTCCTGACCCGGCAGACCGCGGACGCCGTGCAGACCGGCGTCAAGCAGGCGATGCCGGCCATGACCAGCATGCACTTCGACCCGGAGGTCGGCGACAAGCTCGACTTCAACTTCAAGGGTCCGGTGGACGAGGCCGCGCTGCGGGCCGCGGTGGAGAAGGGCGGCGTGCACGTCAAAGAGGTGCGCCTGCTCACCACGCGCGAGAGCCAGGACCGCGAGTACACCGTCATCACCCAGGGCCCCGGCGACAAGATCGGCACCTCGCTGCGCGCCAAGTTCGGCCAGGACTCGGTGGACGTGGTCCGCACCGAGTACGTCGGCCCGCAGGTGGGCAAGCAGCTGCGCATCGACGGGATCCTCTCGGTGTTCTACGCGATGGCCATGATCCTGGTGTACGTCGGCTTCCGCTTCGACTTCCGCTTCGCGCCCGGCGTCGTCATCGCCCTGATCCACGACGCCATCGTCACGCTCGGCTTCTTCGTGATCAGCCGGCACGAGTTCAACCTCACCTCGGTGACCGCCGTGCTCACCGTGGTCGGCTACTCGGTGAACGACACCATCGTGGTCTACGACCGCATCCGCGAGAACGCGAAGCGCTACAAGGGCAAGGCGCTGCGCGACATCATCAACCTCTCGATCAACGAGATGCTGGGCCGCACCATCCTCACCTCGGGCGCCACCGCGTTGTCGCTGGTCGGCCTCATCCTCTATGGCGTCGGCACCATCCAGGACTTCTCGCTCGCCATGCTGGTCGGCATTGTTTCAGGCACGTACTCGACCTGGTACATCGCCAGCCCGATGACCATCTGGCTCGAGGAGCACATGGAGAAGCAGAAGGCGATCGAAGCGGCCAAGCCGCGCAAGCCCAAGGGTGGGCAGCCGGCCGTCGCGGCCCGTTGACCCGCAGGACCCAACTCGCTCTCGCGGCGCCGGCGCTGATCTTCTTCGCGCCGGCGCTTTTTTTCGGGCGCGCCGTCTACCTCCACGACACCGGGCTCTACTTCTATCCGCACAAGCTGATGGCGGCGCAGGCGCTGCGCTCCGGGCACCTGCCGCAGTGGAATCCGCAGGAGTACGGCGGGCTGCCTTTTCTGGCGGACGCGAACTTCAACGTCTTCCATCCGCTCTCGCTGCTGACGGACCTGCTGCCGTTGCCGCTCGGGTTCACGCTGCTGCTGCTCTCGTGCGCGCTGCTGGCGGCGTACGGCACGCACGCGCTGGCGCGGCGGCTCGGGATCTCCGAGGCGGGCGCGCTGGTGGCCGCGCTGGCGTTCGCGTGGAGCGGGCCGTTCCTCTCGGTGCTCGAGGGCGGGCAGGTGGTGGCGGCGGCGTTCATGCCCTGGCTGTGCGCGGCGGCGCTGGGGCCGCCGTCTGCGCGCGCCGGGTCGCTCCCGCCTGCGCGCGCCGGGTCGCCGCCGGTCGTGAGCGCTGTCTCGCTGCCGCTCGTGGGCGTCGCGGCCGCGCTGGTCTTTCTCTCGGGTACGCCCGAGATCGGCGGCTGCGCCATCCTCTTCGGGTTGCTGCTGTCGCCCCGGCGCGGACTCTTCCTCGCCGGCGTGGTGCTCGGCGCGGGCCTCGCGGCGGTGCAGCTCCTGCCCACCGCGCTCTTCGTCGGCGAGTCGTCCCGGGCGGGTGGCTTTCCCCTGCGCGAGGCCACCGCCGGGGCCCTGCGGCTGAGCCGCCTTCCTGAGTTGGTGTTGCCGTTCTTCTCTGCGCGCAATCCATCGCTCAACTACCTCGAGGCGGTCCACCTCGGCCTGGTCCCGCTGTTGCTGGCTGCTTTTTCCCTGCGGCGGCCGCTCGGCGGACCGCGGGACGGGAGCGGCGCTCTGGCCGCGAGCTTCCGCCAGCGCCCGCTGCTCTGGCTAGCGGCGGCGGGTCTCCTGCTGCTCGCGCTCGGGAGCGCGACGCCGCTCTACGCGCTGGCGTGGAAGGCGTTGCCGCCCCTGCGCATCGTGCGCTATCCCGAGAAGCTGCTGCTGCCGCTCGCCCTGGTGGTCGCGATTCATGCCGGCGCGGGCTGGGACGCGCTGCCGCGCTACAAGCTCGCGCTCGCGGCGCTGCTTGTCGTCGAGCTCGCCTGGCCTGCGGCGCTGCTCGATCGGACCGTCCCTATGGCCGAGCTGACCGAGCCCGCGCCGCTGGTGGCCGAGATCGAGCGCGACGCGCAGGCGCCGCCCTGGAGCTACCGCGTGGACGTGCAGGGCCTGGGCTTGAGCGAGGCGGACGTCGCGCCAGTCGGCGAGCCCGGCTGGGCGCTGCAGCGCAAGGTCTTCTGGGTGCGGCGGCAGGCGCTCTTCGATAGTGGCGCGGCGGCGGCGGGGCTGCATCTCGGCCGGGGATATTCTGGCTTCACCCCCGGTGAAATGCGCGATCTCTACCGGCAGGGAGCGCACGCGATCGATCGGCTCGCGGTGCGCTACGGCGTGGACTTCGGCACGCCGGGGCGGCCGTCGCCCTATGCGGCGCTCGGCTTCGAATTCATCGGCGCGCGCGCAGGGGGCCTGGTCCGCCTCTGGCGCAACCCGCACGCGCTGCCGCGGCTCCGGCTGGTCTCTGCCGCGCTGCCGGGCCACGCGGGCAGTCCGCCGCCTCCGTGCGACGCGGTGTGGCTGCCCGCTTCGGAGCTCGCGCTCGCCCGCGCGGTGTTGGTTCCGGACTGCTCGCGCGCGCCCCCGGCGTCAGGCTCGGCGCGAATCGCGGTGTTCGAGCCCGAGCGCGTCGAGGCGCAGCTCGAGAGCGCCACCCCCGCGCTGGCCGTGCTGGCAGACACGATGGCGACCGGCTGGACGGCGACCGTGGACGGCGCGGGCGCTCCCCTCCTGCACGCCGACGGCGCGTTGCGGGCCGTCAGCGTGGCGGCGGGAAGGCACGCGGTGGTCTGGACGTACCGCGCCCCGGGCCTTCGCGCTGGGGCGTGGATCACGCTGGTCAGCCTGCTCTTCTGCATCGCTCTGCATTTTCGGGCCCTCGGTAGAATCAGTCGCTGAGCCGGAGGCAGATTGGTGCATTCCGCCCCGCGCACTCGTCCCGGGACGAGTCCTCAATGCCGAAAACCAGATCTGACGGCGGCAGGACAAGGGTAAAGAGCGCCAGACAAGATTGAAAGTTGTGCGGGCTGCGTGACCACTCTGGAGATGGATCAGGCAGGCTCGCCAGCTGGGACAGGGGGTGACGCAGTGACCGGATCGAGCGCGCCGAAGGCGGCGCGGAAGGCGAGCGACACCGGTACTGCGATGGCGAGGCCGGCGAAGATATCGAGCACGTAATGGTGATTGAGATAGACCGCGCTGAAGCAGACCAATAACCAATAGGCGAGCGCGACGAAGCGAAAGCGGCGCAGCCTGATTCCATAAACCAGCGCGAGGAAGGGATAGACGATGTGCAGCGAGGGGATCGCGCCGAAGACGTCCGCGCTCTTGCTGTAGAAGCTCTGCATGATGGGCATGCCGAGCAGCTGATCGAAGCGGACCGTGCCGGCGGGGGATGCGCGCACGGAGAGATCGACGAGAAAGCCATGCTCGGCGACATACCAGGGCGGCGCCGCGGGATAGATGTAATAGAAGCTGAAGCCGATGAAGTTGGAGAGGACGAAGACCCAGGCGAAGCGCTCGGCGCGTTTTTCCATGTCGTGGAACTGCATCCAGATGGCGAGCGCGATCGACTCGCCGACGAAGAAGACGGGCGTGTACGAGAGCCCGCAGAAGAAATCGAGCACGCCCGCGGTGTGTTTCTGCAGCCATTCATTCGGGGTCTGGCCGCCGATGCCGAACCAGTGGAGGTCGAAGTCGTACGGCTCGTGGACGTGGATCGTCGGCGAGCGGATGGCGTCGGCGTACCAGCGCATCGAATCGTAGACGGCGACCCAGAGCAGGAACGGGAGGCCGACGCGCGCGAGCTTGCGCGAGCCGTCGCTGAAGAAGGAGAGGCCCAGCGCGAACGCGACCGCGAGTACGTGCTCGGGCCGCAGGTCGTGCGCGGCGAAGCGGGCGATTCCGAGATAGGCCGCGCAGATGAGTGGCAACTCGCGCCGGTAGAAGGCGGGCGCCCGGCGATATCTCTCCACCCGCTCGCGAAAGGACAGCATCACGCTCCCTGATGAGCCGCCTCCTCTATCACGCCCGCCTTGCGATCGCGCAGGCTCAAGAGGGCGGGCAGGGCGAACAGAGCGGCCGAAAGGCAGGTGACCTCGCCCAGCACGGCGGTGAGTCCAAAGCTCTGGATGGCCTGGTTGTCGGCGGTGACCAGCGTCGCGTAGCCGATGATGGTCGTCAAAGAGCACAGTGCCACGGCGCCGCCGGAGGCACCGAGCGCCTCCTCGACGCTGCCCGCCTGCCGGTAGCGCTGGTAGAGATTGACCGCGTAATCGACGCCGATCCCGAAAGTAATCGGCAACACGGCAAAATTGACGAAGTTGAGCTTTAAATTGAGCAGGCTCATCAGGCCCGCCATCCACAGCACGCCGAGCGAGAGCGAGCCCACCACCCACGCGGCGTCGCGCAGCGAGCGCATCACCACCAGGGTCAGCAGCGAGACCGCGAGGAAGCTCAGCAGCGCCGTCATCCCGCCTTCGCTGGTAATGGCCGCGACGATATCCGTGGTGAGCACGATTTGCCCCGCGACCCGCGCGCTCTTGTCCACCTTCCAGGCGGCGTCGCGCACGGCGCGGGAGTGCGCGATCTGCGCCAGGCCGTTGGAGGAATCGGTCGAGAGCGTGGGAAACACCAGCACCAGGCGGCCGCTGTGTCCGTCCTTCTCGAAGAACGGCTGGGTGAGGCGCGCGGGCACGTCGGCGAGGGTCACCGGGGTGAGGCTGGTGCGCTCGCGCAGGCGCGCGATGTCGGGCGGCACCGCGGACGGCTTTTTGTCCATCAGCGCGAAGATCTCACGCAGCAGCTCGAGCTTACGCGGCTGATCGGTCGGGAGCAGCTTCTGCAGGGTGGTGACCGAGTCGATGGTGCCGTGAAGGCCCTCGAACTCGCGCTCCTTGTCCACTGCCACCGCGACCGCCTCGGCCTTCTCGGCCGAATCGGTCAGCACCACGGTGGGCGTCTGGTAGCTCTGCAGGACGGCATCGACGTGCTTGTCCCAGTAGCCGGCGCCGCTGTCGATGCCGGACCGGCTGCCGAGCTTGCGAAAGTCGTACTGGATGGGATCTTCGAGGAAGCGCAAGGTCGCGCAGACGGACCCGATCGCGAGCACCGCCGTCAGCACCACCGGCCATGCGGGACGCCGCGTGACCAGCGCTGCGAACGGTGCGGCGACCCAGCCGACCACGCCGAGCTTCGGCGACGACAGCTCGTGGAAGGGCCAGACCCGCTCGACCAGCACGACCAGCGCGGGCATCAGCGCGTAGGTCGACAACCAGCAGAGCAGCATGCCGAAGAAGCCCATGAAGGCGAATTGATTGAAGCCGCGGAAGCTGACGAATCCTAAAGACCCGTAGCTCGCGGCCGCCGCCGCGCTGGCCACGAAGGTGCCTACCCAGGTGCGACGCAGCGCGACCGGCAGCGCCTCGAACATCGGGTGGCCGCTGCGCCGCTCCTCGAGGTAGCGCGCGAGCAGGATGATTCCGGCGTTGATTCCGTTGCCGACGATGATGCTGCCGAGAAAGGCGGTATTCGGATTGAGATAATGAATCACCCCGCGCGAGAGGGCGAAGGTCATCGAGACGCCGGTGAAGAGCGGGAAGACCAACAAAGGCAGCGCCCGGAAAGTCCGGTAGTAGAGGACCAGCGCGAGCCCGACCGCGAGCAGCACCAGCAGGCTGGAGACGAGCAGATCGCGGACCAGCGCCTCCTGCGCTTCGATGACGCTGCGGATCTCGCCGCCGTACCCGATCTTGAGATTGCCGCCGTACCTGGCCGGATCGACCTCGTGGACCACCCGCTCGACCGAGCGGAAGATGCGCTGTGTGTCCTCGAGGCTGACCGCGGCGCCAGGCGGCGAGACCAGCACCACCAGCGTGTGACCTCCCTCGCCGGCGAGATAGCCGTCGGGGTAGCGGTCGAGCCGCGCGAAGGCCGCGCGCACGCGAGCGAGGGCGGCGTCGGTGGAGACGGGCGCGGCGGGCTGGTCGTCCCCCCCGAGATCCACCGCGAGCGGGTTTGCGCGCGCGAGTTGCGTCTGGAGCGAGTCGCGGATCTGGACCAGGTCCCTGGTCTCCGCGAAGAGCGCGCCATGCGATTCGAAGAAGGCGCGCTCGGCGTCCACGCGCCAGAAGATGCGCGCGACGGTCGAGGGCGGGAGCTGCTGCAGGCGAGCCACCAGCGCGTCGACGAAGCGCTCTCCCGACCTGAGGTCGTCGGTGCGGACCACGATGGCGAGCGAGGAGAGCCCGCCGATGCGCTTTTCAAGTTCCTCGAGGCCCACCGCGGCCGGAGCGCCGTGCGGCAGGAGCTCGCGCAGATCGGTGTGCAGGTCGCCGTAGAGCCGCGCCGCCGCCGGCACGCACAAGCCGAACGCCAGCAGGCCCAGGAGCGCGATGGTCCAGGGCCGCCGCTGCGAGAGCTGCGCCCAACGGCTCCAGAAAGAAGGCTGCTGCGTGCGCAAGAGATCCCTCAGGCCGCGCCGTGGCGGCGGGCGACGGCGTCAATGGATTCGCGCAGCAGCGAAAGACCGGTGAGCGCCGTGTCGCGATCGATGGTGAGCGCCGGCTGCAGGCGGATGGCGTGCGTATAGCTCATCGCCAAAAGACCGCGGCGAAGCCCGTCCTGGAAGATCTCGTCGCAGATCGGCTTCGCCAGCGGCTCCTTGGTCTTGCGGTCGGAGACCAGCTCGACAGCGAGGAAGAGCCCTTCGCCGCGCACGTCGCCGACCCAGCGCAGCTGGTCCGGCCAGGTCCGCAGCTCGGCCAGCATGGCGGCGCCGATCTCGCGCACGTTTTGCAGGACGTTCTCGGATTGCAGGATCCGCAGCGACGCGAGCGCCGCGGTGGCCGCCAGCGGATTGCCGCCGTACGACGAGGACGACCCGCTCGGGTTGGACCACGGCTTCGCCTGCGCAATCTCCGGGCGCGCGACCACGCCGCTGATGGGAAAGCCCCCGCCGAACGCCTTGCCGAGCGTGATGATGTCGGGTGTGACAGCGCTGCGCTCGCTCGCGAACCAGCGCCCGGTGCGGCCGAAGCCGGTGATCATCTCGTCGGCGATGAAGAGCGCGCCGTGCTCGTGCGCCATCTCCGCCATGGCCTTCATGAAGTCGGGCGGGGGGATGACGTTGCCGGCGGTGCCCTGCAGCGGCTCCATGATCACCGCGGCGAGCGAGCCCGTGGTGGCGTGCTTGAGCTGCTGGCGCGCCAGGTCCGCGCAGGCGAGCCCGCAGCTCTTCGGCTCGAGCTTCACCGGGCAGCGGTAGCAGTTGGCGAATGGCAAAATATGCCCGCCGGCGGGCATGGGGCCATAGGTTTTTCCATTGCCCGCCCCGTTGACCGCGAGTGTGCCGAGCGTCTTGCCGTGGAAGCCGCCCCAGAAGCCCGCGACCTCGTGGTGGCCGGTGGCGTTCTTGGCGAGGCGGAAAGCGCTCTCCACCGCCTCGGCGCCGCTGGAGTAGAGCTGCACGCGGTCCACGCCCTTGGGCGTCAGCTTCGCGACCTCGTTGATCAGCTCGGCGCGCGGCGCGCTGGTGAACGAGCCGACCGTCACCTTGTCGAGCTGCGCGTGCATCGCCTTGCGGTACTCGGGGTGTGAATGGCCAAGCGCGTTCACCCCGATGCCCCCGATGAGATCGACGTAGCGGTTGCCGTCCACGTCCTCGATCACGCTGCCTTCGGCGCGCTCGACAGCGATGCCGCTCGAGAGCGCGAACCCTTGCAGGCCGGGCGCGAGGTGCTGCTGCTCGCGGCGCACGAGCTCCTGCGATTTCGGGCCGGGGATGGCGGTCTGGAGGTGGGGAGCTTTCACTGAGGCCTGACCTCTCTTGTGGCTATGATTCCCGAGCGCGGATTTGGTCGCGCGGGCACCGTGAGAAGGAGAGCAGGCCGTTCAAAAGGCGGGCAGCGAGGAGGGCTTGTTGGCGTACGCGAATTCGCTCAGCGCCTGCCCGCTGCGCTCCTCGGGCTTCTGGCCGGGCCGCTCGATGCGCAGCGAGTAATGATTTTCGTAGGTGTACGTCATCGGCGCGGCCACGGTGCTGATCAGTAGCCGCGACAAGGGGCCCATCTCGCTGAGCACGTCCTGTTTGTAGAGCAGCTTGCGCGCGTCGATCCGCGCCGTCAGCGTCTCGCCCTGCGATCCCTTCGCGACCACCAGGATCGCCTGCGGCACGTCGTACTCGAAGTGGCCACCCGGCTCGTGGCGCAGGCTCTCGAAGGCGAGCTTGACGTCGGTCGAGCGGACCTCGGTGTGGCCGCCCTTGGAGGTGTAGAGCCAGCCCTGCGGCGCCAGCCGCGAGCCCTGCGGCGGGAAGAGCACCGCGAGCGCCGCGGTGGTACCGGCGTGGTCGTCGAACGCCTCCATCTTGAACCACAGCGACGCGCTCTTGTACGCCGGCATGGTCGAGTAGGACGTGTCGGCGTAACAGAAACCTTTCATGCGCTTCGATCCCTGGCTCGCGCTCCACATGGTGCCGTCGAAGCGCGAGCGCAGCGCGAAGATGGTCTGGTCGAACACCGCGTGCCCGCCGGCGTCGAAGACCACGCGACCGCCGCCCGGCCGCACCGCCGCCGTTTCCGGCAGCACGGTCGCGTCCACCACCAGCTTCTTGCCGGCGAAGTGGACATGGTGGCTCGCGTCGGGGCCCATGGTGAGCCGCGAGCCGCCCATCTCGATGGCGCCCTCGGGGATCACGCTCCACTGGCCGGACTCGAAGGTGTCGCTGTCCTCGGTGCTCTTGCCGTCGGCGCTCACCACCACCGCGCGAACCGCCGCCTTGCCGTGGCCCTCGAGGCCCGCGTTGGAGACGAGAAACTGCACCCGCGCGAACGAGCCGTCCTCGCTGGAGAAGAGGAACGAGTAGCTCTCGGAGTAGTACGCCTCGGGGCGCAGCTTGGGCAGGAAGCTCGTCTGCGTTACGTTGCCCTCGTCGGAGGCGGCCACGCTGAAGCCGTGCACCTGCTCCTCGGCGAAGGGGTCGCCGTAAGCGACGAAGAGAACCGCCATGGCCGCGAGCCCGGAGGCGACCGCGCCGAAGATCGCGAGACCCGGCCGCGGTCGCCCGGTCTGCTCGCGGAAGACGAAGATGCGGTGCAGCGGCAGGTTCCAGCCCAGCGAGACCAGCACGCCGATCAGCGCGGCGGCGGCGAGCGGGTTCCAGCGCAGACCTTCGGTCAAGAGAATCACGCCGACCGTGTTGAGCAGGAGCGACGTGAGCGAGATGGCGGCGTAGCGAGGCAGCTCCACCCAGAGCGAGTTCTCGCGCGTCTTGAAGGTCCAGAGCTTGTTGACGGTGAAGTTGGCCGCCGCGCCGAGCAGGGCGCCGAGAGCGCGCGCGGTGCCGGTATAGATGCCGATCACCTCCAGCAGGATCGCGAAGCTGCCGTAGTCGATGACGGTGGCGATGGCCGATGCAACCCAAGCGCGCTGGAACCAGCCAGACAGCTCCTCCTCGCGGGTGGCGGGGGCGGCCGGGGCCGGCTGGGGGTCGCGCTTGCGGAGCTCCGCGTGGATGAAGCCGAAGCGCCGCAGCGCGGTCACGTTTGCCATTACCGCGATCAGGCCGAGCGCAACCAGTAACAGGTGATACAGGGGGTGCAGCGCCCCGGGCTCGTACCAGGCCGCAAGCGTGGGCGCGAAGACGCCGGCGATGCCGATGTACACGGCGCGCTCGCCGCGGTTCATCGAGCCCAGGCGCGCGTCGATGCCGCTGATCTCGCCCTTGGCGCGCGCGTAGGAAACGAGCAGGGCGCCGCCCAGCGAGAGCAGCGCCAACCAGAAGCCCAGCGGGAAGTCGCGGTAGTAAGCGGCGATGCCGGCGAAGGTGGCGACCTCGGCGTAGCGGTCGACCGCCGCGTCGAAGAGCTCGCCTGCGTCGGACGAGGTGCCGCGGGCGCGCGCCACCATTCCGTCGAGTGCGTCGAGGATTGCGCAGATCAGGACGCCGGTTCCGCCCAGCGCCGGCTTGCCGAGCGCGAAGGCGACCGCCCCCCCGAACGCCGCCAGCAGCGAGCCGACGGTGAGTTGGTTGGGCGTCACATTCAACTTGAGGAGCGCGGCCTCCACCGGATCGAAGCACCAGTAGGCGAACTCGATCAGGACGCGACTCATGAAGATGCTGCCTGGCTCTTTTTTGGCGCGTGCAGACTCATACCGCCCGTAGAGGCGGACGCGAATGGCGTAGGCCAGGAGCAGGCAGGCCAGCAAGGCGGTGAGCGCTAGAAGAAGCAGGATCTCTCCTCGTTGAAAAAATGCCCTCACCCAGACGAACGACAGGAGCCCTTATTACAGCTTGCGCAGCAAGTAAGGGCTAGTCGCGCCGTTCGGCGCTCAACTACCCTCAGATGCGTGAGTTTGCAATCCGCTTGCCAATCGTTAGATGCACGACGGCCCCAAAACGGTTTACTGGGCACCCGATGGCGGCAGCAGCAGGACGACCATCGGCAGGCCGACTCCCTGGGTACCGATGCTGTCCTCGAGCGGCTCGCCGTGCAGTGCGAGGGTCGCTTCCGGACCGCCGTCGAGATTGATGGCCTCGACCGCGCCGAGCTCGTCGGCGAGCCACCTGCCGACCTCGCGCCGCACCGCTGGCCACTGGGAGGCGAAGAGCAGGATTCGCCCATCACGCAGCTGCGCGACCGCTGCGGTGCGCGACGATTCGGCGCAGTAGTGCGCGCCGCTGCAGACCGCCGCGCCGCCATGGACCAGGGCAGGGAAGCTCTTCAGTGCCTCGCTCCACTCGCCGGCGTGGAAGTCTGCCGGCGCGAGGATCTGTGGCCGCGCCGGCGCCGTGCTGACCAGCGCCGGCGGCCTGGCCACGGCAGCGCTGCCTCCGTTCGCCGCATTGGCTGCGCTGGCTGCATTGGCTGCGTTGGCTCCGAAGAACAGCGCGTCCTGCCGGTGGCAACCGGCGCCCCGCACCTGTCTCCCGGCGGAGATCACGTCGCAAGTGGGCCGCACCTCGGCGCCAGGAGGGCCATCGGTCGAGTAGAAAGAGCCGTTCGCGATGGCCAGGGCGTTGGCATAGCGCGCGCGCCAGACGGCGAGCGTGGGGCGCGACGGGTCGTAGCGGATCGCGAAGGTCGCGCGCTGCGGGTCGACCAGCACGACCTTGGCCGCCCAGTTGGCGTCGCCGCCCAGGTCCGCCACCGTCGCCGTCACCACGCCCGGCGCCAGCTCCTTCCAGGGCGGACCGAGCGGCTTCGGCGTGGCCGCGACGAGGGCGATGCCGAGCAGCCAGAGCTTCATCACATGCGCTTCTTGCGCCGCCGCGACGGGGAGCGCTGGCCCGTCGTGAAGATCTCGTGCGTCGAGACGGAGGGAGGCTCGGCGACGGCGTTGGCGCGCCGCGCGAGGGCCATGTAGCGCTCCTGGCTGCGCAGCGGCGACGTGCCGGTCCCGCCGGTGCCGGGCTGCACCCGTTCGTAGGTGCCGTCGGGCCGCAGCACGCGCGCCTTGACGTTGTCGGCGAGCGCGGTGCCGAGCACCTCGTCCACGATCCGGTCGCGCAGCGCCGGGTCCTCGACGGGAAAGGCGATCTCCACCCGGCGGATGAAGTTGCGCGGCATCCAGTCGGCTGAGGCGAGGTACACCTCGCGTTTGCCGCCCGCCTCGAAGAACCAGATGCGCGTGTGCTCGAGGAAGCGGTCGACGACGGAGACCACCCGGATGCGCTCGGAGACGCCCGGCACGCCCGGTCGCAGGCAGCAGATGCCGCGGATCAGCAGGTCGATCTGCACGCCCGCCTGCGAGGCGCGGTAGAGCGCCTTGATCACGTCGCTGTCGGCGAGCGAGTTCATCTTGGCGATGATGCGGCCCTTGCCCCTGGCCAGGGCGACGGCCGTTTCGCGATCGATCAGCTCCAGCACGCTCGCTTTGAGGCCGAGCGGCGCCACCCGGAACTTCTTCCACTGCGCGGGCTTCGAATACCCGGTCAAAAGATTGAACAGCGCGGTGGCGTCGAAGCCGAACTCCTCCTTGGCGGTGAAGAGCGACAGGTCGCTGTAATACTTGGCGGTGGTGGGGTTGTAGTTCCCCGTGCCGAGGTGAACGTACCGCTTGAGGCCGCCCGCCTCGCGCCGCACCACCAGCGAGACCTTGCAGTGGGTCTTGTAGCCGATCAGGCCATAGACGACGTGCACGCCGGACTGCTCGAGCGCGCGGGCCCAGAGGATGTTGGCCTCCTCGTCCATGCGCGCCTTGAGCTCGACCAGCGCGGTGACCTGCTTGCCGTTCTCGGCGGCGCGTTGCAGCGCCCGGACGATGGGCGAGTCCTTGCCGGTGCGGTAGAGCGTCTGCTTGATGGCCAGCACGGCAGGGTCGTCGGCCGCCGCTTCGACGAAGCTCACCACCGGATCGAACGACTCGTACGGATGGTGGAGCAGCACGTCCTTCTCGCGGATGAGGCGAAAGAGGTCGCGCTCGCCGTCTCCCACCTCGGGCGGGATGACCGGCAGGAACGGCTCGTCGTGCAGCTCCTTGGAGTCGATCCGGCCCAGGAGCGGCAGCAGGTCGGGGATATTGAGTGGACCATCGATGCGATAAACGTCGCTCGCGCCCAGCTTGAGCGCGCGGACCAGGTAGTCGGAGAGGTGCTGCTCGGCGGAGGCAGAGATCTCCAGGCGGACGGCGCTGCCTCGGTCGCGCCTGCGGACCTCGCGCTCGATGGTGACGAGCAGGTCCTCGGCCTCCTCCTCGTCGATGCTCAGGTCCCAGTTGCGGGTGACGCGGAAGGCCCAGCAGCCCTCGATGGGCATGCCCGGGAAGAGCTGCGCCACGTAGCGGCCGATGACGTCCTCGAGGAGGACGTAGCACTTCTTTCCCTGCAGCGGCACCTCGACCAGCCGCGGGAGCACCGAGGGCACGGGCACCACGCCATAGCGCAGCCGCGCGCCGGGTGCAGGTGGCGCGAACCGCACCGCGAGGTTCAGCGACTTGTTGCGGAGGTGCGGGAAGGGATGGCCCGGATCAAGCGCGATCGGCGTCAGCACCGGGAACACCTCGCGCGCGAAGTAGTCGGCGACGAAATGGTCGCCTTCAGGCGAGAGCTGGCTGGTGGGAAGGAGCCGGACCCCGGCGCGATCGAGGTTGGGGAGGACGTCGCCGAGCAGGGCGCGGTAGCAGCGCGCCACCATCTCGTGGCAGCGCGCGGAGATGGCCGCGAGCTGCTCGCCGGGGCTCATGGCGTCGGGCCCGCTCTCCTCCACATGGCCGGAGAGCTGCGACTTGAGGCCCGCGACGCGGATCATGAAGAACTCGTCGAGGTTCGAGCTGGTGATGGCAAGGAACTTGAGGCGCTCGAGCGCGGGGACCTGCGGGTCGTTGGCCTCTTCCAGGACGCGCTCGTTGAAGGCCAGCCAGGAGAGCTCGCGGTTGATGAACCAGCTAGCGTCGCCGAGGGACGGCGCTCCCAGGAGGGCGGCGGTGAGCGGCTCAGGAGGAGGGACGACCGTGAGCGACGCTGGCGCAGTCGCGACGAGCGGAGTGCCCGATGCGGGAGAGGGCGTTGGGGCGGAGCCGCCCGAGGTCGTGCCGGAGTCCATGGTGCGCCGGACTTTACACGCAGCCCCGCGGACCTGCCAGCGTCGTGACTTGACACCGCAACGCGATGCGTTATTGATTCTAGCGGCCCCGACGCAACGAGACAAAAGGAGAGAAAATGTTCACGAATGAGCAAATGAAGGAAGTCCAAGGGAAGTTACATGAGGCATTCCAGTCCACCCAGAAGCTGTTCGAGACGCTGAGCGACCGCGCGCAGGCGGAGCTGAAGTTGCGGATGGTGAAGGCGCAAGCCTCGTCCAAGGACCAACTCGCGCAGGTCGGCAAGGAGCTCGTCCGCTTGGGCCAGAAGCTGCAGGAATTGGCCAAAGATCCAGAGCTTGCCAAGGAAGAGGCGGCCGGGTCGGGCGTGCAGCCGCCACCTTCGAGCGTGAACTAGCTCATCTGTTCACTCAGGTACCGTGTAGGTGTTTGTGGCGGACTCTCCGGCGGTTGGGGACTTGTTCCCTCGCCGGGGGGGCTGTTAGCCTTGCGCTCGTGACGCTGCGTCTTCTTCAAAAGGAGAAATCCACCGGATGAGGATACAGCGGCGCGCCATACTTGGGTGTTGTCTGGCCTTGGTCGTCGCCGGCGCCGCCGCCGAGATGGTCCTGCTTCCGCGCGCAGTTCCCAAGCCGGCGGAGCAACTGAAGGATTCTCCCCGCAGGACCATGGTCCAGCCGGAGCTCGAGGCCCTGCTGGCCCGGGTCGGCAAGGCGCTGGATCCGGACCTTCGCAAGAAGCTGGCCGACGCGGTGCTGACCGAATCGGCGCGCGCCGGCTACGACCCGCTCTTTGTTCTGGCGCTGGTGGCGGTGGAGAGCCGCTTCCGCATGAGCGCCAGCAGCGAGCGCGGAGCCAGCGGCCTGATGCAGCTCAAGCCCAGCACCTTCGCCTGGATCTCGGCCCGCGAGCCGGACGCCGGCGGCGAGGACTCGGCGACGGGCGAGGATCCGGTCGTGGACGTTCGCCTCGCGGTCCGCTACTTCCGCTGGCTGGAGCGCCGCTTCCACAGCCGCGACGAGGCCTTGATGGCGTACAACGCCGGGCCCAAGCGCGTGCAGGAGTACAAGCGCGCGGGTGGCGAGTTTCCCGATCGCCTGCGGGAGTATCCGCGCCGCGTGATGAAGGAGTACCGCCGCTTCGTCCGCATGGAGAATGGCGGCCGCGACCCGCAGAGTGACGTGCTGCTCGCGCGCGTCAACTAGTAGAGGCGCGGCATCGCGCGCTGGCATAGAGTCCGCCGCCGCATGTCCACCTCCTACATCCTCCGCATCCCCCAGCCCGAGGCTCGCCGGATCGAGGTCGAGATCGCCGTGGATGCCCGCGGCCAGCGCGAGCTCGACGTGCGCATGCCGGTGTGGACGCCCGGAAGCTACCTGGTGCGCGAGCACCAGCGCCACATCGACGGCCTCGGCGCCCAGGATTCGCAGGGCCGCGCGCTCCTGGTCGAGAAGATCGACAAGAGCACCTGGCGGATCGCCACCGGCGGCGCCGAGCGCGTGACCATCGGCTACCGCCTGCACTGCTTCGAGCTGACCGTCCGCACCAATCACGTCGACGCGACGCACGCCTTCCTGAACCCGAGCGCCGCCTGCGCTTTCGTGGTCGGCCGCGAGGGCGAGCCGTGCACCGTCCGCCTCGAGCTGCGGCCCGGCTGGCGCGCGTGGGTGGCGCTGCCGCGGGAGAGCGGGACTTTCCGCGCGCACGACTACGATGAGCTCGCCGACAGCCCGTTCGAGCTCGGCACCGAGGGCTCGCACAGCGCGCACAGGTTCCAGGCCCACGGCGTCGAGCACGAGCTGGTCGTCTGGGGCCGCGGCGACTTCGACGCCCGCCGCGTCGTCCCCGACATCGTCAAAATAATCGACGCCGAGGCGGCCATCTTCGGAGGCCTGCCCTACGGTGACCCGTACCTCTTCATCCTGCACCTCAACGATCGCGGCCGGGGCGGCCTCGAGCACCGCCGCTCCTGCGCGCTCCTGGTGCCGCGCTTCTCCTTCGTGCAGCGGCTGGCGTACGAGGACTTCCTGCTCCTGGTCGCGCACGAGTTCTTCCACCTCTGGAACGTCAAGCGCCTGCGCCCCGCTGCGTTCACGCCTTACGACTGGGGCCGCGAGAACCATACGCGGCTGCTCTGGGCGATGGAGGGTTTGACCAGCACCTACGAAGTGATGGCGCTGCGGCGCGCGGGGCTGATCACTCCGCAGCGCTTCCTCGAGATCTGGGCCGAGCGGGTGACGCAGCTGCTCCGCACGCCGGGCCGGCTGCGCACTTCGCTCGCGCAGGCCTCGTACGACGCCTGGATCAAGCACTACCGGCCCGACGAGAGCACCGCGAACACCACCGTCAGCTACTACCTCAAGGGCAGCGTGGTCGGCTTTCTGCTCGACCTGGAGCTGCGGCGGCGCAGCGAAGGGACGCGCTCACTCGACGACCTGGTCAAGGCGCTGTTCGAGCAGCACGGCACGGCGCCGGGGCTTCCCGAAGGCGGCGTCGAGCGCGCGGCCATCGAGCTGCTCGGCGGCGACGCGAGCCTGCATGCCTGGTTCGAGCGCGCCATCCGATCGACCGAAGAGCTGGAGCTCGAGGCGGCGCTTTCGGGCGTGGGGATGCAGGCCGTGCTGCTGCCGGCGGAGGGCGCCGATGACAAGGGCAGCGTGGAGAAGGAGCTGACGCCGCCTGCCGCGCAGCCGCGATCGTGGCTGGGCGCGCAGCTGCGCGAGAAGAGCGGCGTGCTCGAGGTCGCCTCGGTGATCGAGGGGTCGCCGGCGCAGCTCGGAGGCGTCGCGGCCGGCGACGAGATCGTCGCGGCAGACGGCTTCCGCGGCGAGCTCAGGCAGCGCCTCGCCCGCGCCGCGCCCGCGCAGGCGGTGCGGCTGTCGCTGTTCCGCATGGACGAGCTCTTCGAGACGCAGGTCCAGCTCGCGGCCGCGCCGCGCGACACGGTCACGCTCGCGCCGGATCCGCAGGCGACGCCGGCGCAGAAGTCGCTTCGCGAGCGCTGGCTCTCCGCACAGTGGCCTTGATGTCGAGCGCCTGGGCGACTAGAACCCGCGCGTGCGCGTCACCGAGATCTTCTTCAGCATCCAGGGCGAATCCACCCACGCGGGCAAGCCCTGCGTGTTCGTGCGATTCACCGGCTGCGACCTGCGCTGTCAGTACTGCGACACCGAGTACGCCTTTTACGGCGGCAAGCAGATGAGCCGCGAGGCGATCCTGGCTGAGGTTCAGAAGCACCCGGCGAAATTCGTCTGCCTCACCGGCGGGGAACCGCTTTTGCAAAAAGAGTTACCTGAGCTGGCGCAGGAGCTGCTGGATCGCGGCTACGAAGTTTCTATCGAAACGCACGGCCAGCGCCCGCTGACCCACGTCCCGCGCGGGGTTCACAAGATCGTCGATTTGAAAACCCCGGGCTCGCGCGAGCCGCACACGGACTTGACTGAATTATCGAAATTGCAGCCGGGCGACGAGCTGAAAGTGGTCGTCTGCGATGAGGCCGACTTCCGCTGGGCGGTGCGGGTCATCGATGAGCTCGGGCTCTGGACCAAGGTGCCGGTGCTCTTCTCGCCGTCGTCGGGGCAGGTCGAGCCCGGCGATCTCGCGCGCTGGCTGCTCGACAGCGGCAAGCCGGCGCGGCTGCAGCTCCAGCTTCACAAGCTCATCTGGGGCGCGTCCGCGCGCGGAGTGTAGATGCGCAAGCCTTGCTACGTGGTGGATTCGTTTAGCTCGAAGCCGCTCGCTGGCAATGCCGCGGGCGTGGTGCTCGACGGCGCCGACCTGGGCTCCGACCAGATGCGGCGGATCGCCGCCGAGCTCAAGCACAGCGAGACCGCCTTCCCGCTTCCCGCGCGCGAGCCGACCGCGCAGCTGCACCTGCGCTGGTTCACGCCCACCGTGGAGGTGGCCTTCTGCGGCCACGCCACGCTCGCCGCGCTGCACGTGATGGTCGAGGAGGCGCAGCGCCTGCGGGTGCACCAGGGCAAGACCACGCACCTAACCTTCACCTGCAAGGCGGGCAAGCTGCGCGCGGAGCTGTCGCGCGAGGAGCAAGGCGGGCTGCGGATTCTGATCGAGACCCCGCGCTGCGCCTTCGAGCCGCAGCCGGTGGACGCCACCGTGCTCGCGGCTCTGGGTCTGGTGCCCGAGGTGCTCGACCCTGCGCTCGCGCCGCGGAGGAGCGTGAGCGCCGAGAGCAACCTCTGGCTGGCGGTGCGCGATCGCGAGGCGCTCGCGCGCATCCGCCCCGACGGCCCCGCGCTGATCGAGGCCGGCAAGGCGCTCGGTGTCTTCGGCTTCTGCGTCTTCGTGGCCAGCCCGGCAAAGGGGATCGATGCGGCGCTGCGCTGCTTCTTCCCTGCGCAGGGGATCCTCGAGGATCCGGTCACTGGCATGGCGGCGGGCCAGCTCGGACTTCTGCTGCAAGACCTGCTGCCCGAGCAGCTGCCGCGCAGGTTGGTGTTTTCCCAAGGCGACGAGATGTCGCGGCCCGGCCGCGTCGAGGTCGAGCTGCGTCCCGAGGCGCAGCCCGGCGACGTGCGCGCCTGGATCGGTGGCCGCGCCACCACGGTGCTGCGCGGCGAGCTGGACCTGCGATGAGGCGCAGCCTCGCCCGAGCCCCTGACGGGACCGACGAGCCGCCGCTCCGCGACGTCCACGCCGAGCGCGACGAGCGCAAGATGGCGCTCGACCGCGCGGGCGTGAAGGGCCTGCGCTACCCCATCTGCGTGCTCGATCGGGCGCGCGGCCAGCAGCACACCATCGCCGAGATCGACATGAGCGTCTCGCTGCCGCACAAGCGGAAGGGCGCGCACATGAGCCGCTTCGTCGAGCTGCTCAACCGGCACCGGGGCGAGATCGACATCCGCAAGTTTCGCGCGCTCGCGGGCGAGCTGCGCGTCGAGCTCGACGCCCGCGCCGCGCACGTGGAGGTGAAGTTTCCCTACTTCATCGAGAAGGCGGCGCCGGTCTCGCGGGCGGTCGGCCTGGTGGACTACTCCTGTACCTACGGCGCGAGCGTGTTCGAGAAGGGCGCCTCGGATCTCTGGGTGGCGGTGGAGGTGCCGGTGACCAGCCTCTGTCCCTGCTCGAAGGCCATCAGCAAGCACGGCGCGCACAACCAGCGTTCGCTCATCTCGGTGCGGGTCTGGTTCCGGAAGTTCTTCTGGCTCGAGGACCTGATCGCGCTGGTCGAGGACTCCGCTTCGTGCGAGCTCTACTCGCTGCTCAAGCGCCCCGACGAGAAGTTCGTCACCGAGCGCGCCTGGGAGCGGCCCCGCTTCGTCGAGGATCTGGTGCGCGAAGCGGGCACGCGGCTCAAGGCCGACAAGAACTTCACCCGCTGGACCGTCGCGGCCGAGAGCTTCGAGAGCATCCACGCGCACAGCGCCTACGCCGCGGTCAGCTTCGGAAAACCTTGACCGTACTGCTCTTTCGGACGACGCTTCGATGATGCTGCCTCTGCTGATCGCATCCGTCTTCCTGAACGGCGTCAACGTCGACGGCCTGCGCGGGCAAAGCTTCGAGAAGTGCAAAACTGTCCGCATCGACGACAAGGGCGACGTCTACCTCGAGTGCCCCGGCTACCAGGTCGAGGCGCCGGCCGCGGCCCCGTCGATCCCGGTGGCGCAGTCGTCGCTGGTGCCCACCGCCATCAGCAAGCACTACTGGCTGGTGACCGAGCAGACCGAGGCGGGTGCGGCGCAGTACGATCTCGACGTCTTCATCAACTCCAAGTGGATTCGCAAGGTGAAGGCCGGCGAGGAGCAGATCATCCTCGAGGTCACCAAGTACCTGGTGCCGGGCCCGAACAAGGTCCTCTTCGCCGCCACCAAGCACGTCGAGACGGGGCGCAAGAGCGCGTCGGCCGGCGCCTACCTCAAGGTGATCATCGGCGAGGGCGAGGCGGGCGGCAGCAACGTGCTGATCGACAACCCGCTGCTTGAGTGCAAGCGCACGGCGGCGGAGACCGACAACGTGAACGAGGAGTTCACCCTCCAGGGGCGGTGATGCTGCGAGAAGATCCACGGCGCACCCATGTTTCCCCCGAGCCCGATCGCATCGTCGCGCTCTACGAGTCCGTCAACCTGCCTTCGGTGCAGCCCGCCGGCCGCACCGCGCAGGCCGCGCAGGCGGTCGTCGTCGGACTGACCGGCGCGGCTGGCTACGAGGTCCTGGTGGCGCTGACGCTCACGCAGACGGGCGAGAACGTGGTCTACGCGCTCGAGGCGCCGCAGAGCGAGAGCGAGCTGCCGCACGGGATCGAGAGCGCGCTCGATTTCGCCGAGAGCATGGGCTTCATGCTGGACTCGACCGGCTGGTCCAATCTGGACGACGGCCACCGCAAGGAGCTGGTGAACCGGCTGCCTGCGTTCCGCCCGGCGGAGGCGCGCGCGGTGGCGCCGCCGGTCGAGCGCCAGAAGCCTGGCGACCCGATGAGCGCGGTGGCGCGGCTCTTCGCCGCGTTTGCATTTGCGTTATCGATTTCGATCACGGCCTGCACCGGCATGTCGTCCGAGCAGCGCGCCAAGGCGGCCGAGATCCACTACGACCTCGGCACCAACCTGCTCAACGCCGGGGACGCGCAGGGCGCGCTGAAGGAATACCGCGAAGCCGTCGACAACGATCCCGAGCTGCCCGACACGCACAACGGCCTCGGCCTCATCTACGCGTACTCCTTCGGCCGGCCCGACGAGGCGCAGAAGGAGTTCCTGCAGGCGCTCCAGCTCAAGCCCGACTTCAGCGAAGCGCGCACCAACCTGGGCGCGCTCTACATTTCGCGCGGGCGCTTCGCCGAGGCGATCCCGCTGCTGGAGAAGTCGGCGGCGGATCCCCTCTACAAGGACCGCGTCATCGCGCAGACCGACCTGGGCTGGGCGCTCTACAAGAACGGGGCGGCCGAGCGGGGCATCCGCGAGCTCAAGGGCGCGCTCGCCATCGCGCCCAAGTTCTGCATCGGCTGGCGGCAGCTCGGCACCATCCACGCCGAGCAGAACCAGCTCGAGGAAGCGCGCGCCGCCTTCGGGCGCTACGCCGAGTCCTGCCCCGAGGTGGCCGACGCTCATCTGCAGAGCGGGAAGCTGCTGGTGCGGCTCTCGCGCGCGCAGGACGCGCAGGCGGAGCTCCGGCAGTGCGCGGTCGCCCGGACCGATCGAGACAAGCCGGTGGCGGCGGAGTGCGCGAGGCTCCTCAAGGAGCTGGGGACGCCCTGAACACCTTCGGCGCGTGGCTGAAAAGGAACCGGGAGCTGCGCGGGCTGAAGCTCTCCGAGGTCGCGACGGTGACGCGGCTGCCGGAGCGCATCGTTGCCGCGCTCGAGGCGGACGACTTCGCGGCGCTGCAGGACCGCGCGCACGCGCTGCTGGTGGCGCGGGCGTGCGCCGCGGCCATCGGGCTCGACCCGGAGGACACGGCGCTGCGCCTCGAAGAAGAGCTCGGCCCCGCCGCCCATCCCGCGCGGCCAAAGCGCTTCTTCCTCCCTCGCGAGCCGTTGGTCTGGGCCATCCTCGCCCTGACGCTGATCGTCTGCACCATCCTCCTGCTCAAAAGATAAAGCCGCTAGAATGGCCAGCGTGGATACGCGGGCGGAGGCGGTGCAGGCGGTGGTGCTGCGGACCATCGCCTATGGCGATTCGGACCTGGTGGTGCACCTGCTCGCGCGAGGCAAGGGGAGGGTGTCGGCGTTCGCGCGCGGGGCGCGGAACAGCCAGCGCCGGTTCGGCGGCGCGCTCGAGCCGTTCCACCTGGTCGAGGTGCTGCTCGCCGAGCGCGCGGGCCAGGATCTCTCGCAGCTGCGCGAGGCGCGCGTGGTCGAGCCGCACGCGGCATTGCGCGAAGACCTGTCGCGCATCGCTCACGCCGGCTACGCCTGCGAGCTCGCCCACGACCTGACCCGCGCCGGCGAGTCCGCCGATGCGACCCTGGAGCTGCTGCTGGACTTCCTCGCGCGGCTCTCGCGCGGGAGCGCCACTTCGGCGCGACTGCGCGCCTTCGAGCTCGGGGCGCTCCGGTGCGCGGGGCTGGCGCCGGAGCTCTCGGCCTGCGCGCGCTGCGGCGATCCGCTCGCGAGCGGGCGCACCGCCTTTGACCCCGACGCCGGCGGCATCGTCTGCCCGCGCTGCGCGCAGCCCTCCGCGCTGTTGCTCACGCACGCCGCGCGGGCCGCGCTCCAGCAGCTCCAGCGGGGCGGGCTTGCGGCCGCCGACGCGCCGGTGTCCGCCGACGGCTCGGGCCGGCCCGCCGACGCGCGCGCGTTCGAGGACGCGGCGGCGCAGGCGGCGCGGCCGCTCGGAGAGTTCGTCGCGCACCACCTGGGCCACCGCTTGCGCTCCGCCGCCTTCCTCGAGCAGGTCGGCGCGAATCGATAATTTTCGCTAACGACTTTCAGTAACGAAAAGTCGAGGCCAGGAAGAAGTAGAGGAACAGCTGCCGCACCCTCACGCGCCGGAAGGTCTCCGCATCGATGATACCGGTGGGATCGTTCGGCACCGCGTCGTCGCCCGCGCCGTAAGCCACCGAAACGCCGAGCCGCGAGATGGCATGGATGCCGATCAGGCCCACCGTGGCCGTGCCGCCGTAGAGCGATACGCGCGACTGCCGGCTGGAGCGGGCCACCAGCTCGCCGTTGCCGTTCACCTGGAAGTCGGGCGCGCCGCTGCGGTCGGTGAAGAGGCCCAGCGCCAGCGAGAGATCGGAGTTGACCAGGTACTCGCCGCCGAGGTTGAGATCGACCACCGGCGACCGCTCGATGTGGTTCTGCACGCGCAGCCGCGACGCGATCGAGGGATCCACGCTGAAGCGATCGTAGCTGGTCCCGAGGTGGCCGGTGAGCTGGCCGGTCAGCGTCCAGCGGTGGGCCACGATCCAGGCGGCGCCGGCGCGCGCCATCGCCGGCACGGTGGTGTGGCTGTCCACGTTGGTGGTGTCGCTGAGGGTTGCCGAGGTGTGGCCGGATGGATCGGCGGTGATGTCCTGCACGTGCACCGAGCCGGCCGAGTAGAGCGGGATGCCGGGCCAGCCGAGCGAGAGCCCGAAGACCCATTGCTCACCCAGGTGATACTTCGCTCCGAGCAGCGCGACCAGGTTCGCGTTCTGAAACGACGCGTTCGCGTGGTAGACGCCGAGCGCGGGATTCGCCGGGCTGCCCTGCACCGAGAGCGCGTCCTCCGAGGTCTCGAAGAGCCGCAGCACGTAATGGAACGCGATCCCCAGGTTGAGCTGGTTGGTGACGCGCCCGCCGACGCCCGCGCCCAGATCGAAGGTGCGGTCGCTGACCCGCGTGTGGACCGCGAAGGGCGTGGTCGCGTCCGAGCCGTACGATCGGAACGCCGGCACGGTGACGTCGAAGCCGTACGCGAAGGGCGTTCCGCGGTCGTCGAGCTTGCCCACGCCCTTGAGCAGGCCCGCCTCGCCGGGGATGACGTTGAGCGTGTCGAGCGTGGCGAGCGAGAAGGACCCACGGCCGAGCTCGATTTTGCCCTGGCTCTGCCGCTCGATGCCGTAGAGGCTGGCGGAGACGTTCACGTTGATGCGGCGCGCGTCGCAGATGCCGGCAGGGTTGTAGTAGAGGCCGCTGGGGTCGTCGCTCAAGGCGACGAAGGAGCCGCCCAGCGCGGTGGCGCGCGAGCCGACCGGGAAGTCCTGGTAGCGCGAGTCGTCCGCGCGCGCGGCAGCGGCGCAAAGCACGACCGCCAGCAGCGCCGGGGCCCTCACGCGTTCACCGCCTGCCAGAGCGCGATGGCGGCGGCCGCTGGATCGGGCGCTGCGAGCACGGCGCGGATGCAGGCGGCACCGCGCGCGCCCGCGTCGATGCAGGCGGTGGCGTTGGTCGCGTCCACGCCGCCAAGCGCGAGGACAGGAAGCGCGGTCGCGCGCGCGGCCCGCGACAGCGCCGCGAGGCCCTGCGCCTCCTTTCCTGGCGTCTGGAAGACTGGACCGAAGACACAGAAATTGGCGCCCTCGGCGCGCGCGGCGTCGTCGGCCGAGTGGCAAGAGAAGCCGATCAGCGCCTGCGGCCCGAGCAGCGCGCGCGCGTCGCGCGGCGAGAGGCTGTTCGCGGGCAGGTGCACGCCGTCAGCGCCGGCTGCAAGCGCCACGTCGGCGCGGTCGTTGATCAGCACCGGCGCGCCGAGCGGCCGCGCGAACGAGATCAGCCGGTGTGCCGCCTCGAGCAGCGCGCGCGCCGAAGCGTGCTTGTCGCGCAGCTGGATCGCCGCGGACCCGCGCGGCAGCGCCGCGAGCGCCGCGTGCGCCGCCGCAAGCTGCGCCACTTCAACAATCAGATAGATCCGCACCACGAAGTTTCGTCTACCACGAGCCTGTCAGGCGACGAGGTCGATGCGCCCATCTTGCCGCGAGGACGCGATTCCCGACCTGCGGCCCTGGCCGTAGCTGACCTGCAGTGCTAGGCGCTGCCGATGACGCCGCCGATCGGGCTCGAGGCGCTCCCGTAGAGCTTGCGCGGGATCCGGCCGGCGAGGAACGCGAGCCGTCCCGCCTCAGTGGCGAGCTTCATCGCGGTGGCCATCGCCACCGGGTCGCGCGCGCCGCTGATGGCGGTGTTCACCAGCAGGCCCGCGACGCCCAGCTCCATGCAGAGGGCGCAGTCGCTGGCGGTCCCCACGCCCGCGTCGACGATCACCGGCACCTTCGCCTGCTCGAGGATGATCATCAGATTGTACGGATTGCGCAGCCCGAGCCCGCTGCCTATGGGGGCGCCGAGCGGCATCACCGCCGCGCAGCCCGCTTCCTCCAGCTTGCGCGCCGCCACCGGATCATCGCTGGTGTAGGGCAGCACTTGAAAGCCTTCGCTGATGAGCTGCCGCGCGGCCTTGAGGGTCTCCTCGGTGTCGGGCAGCAGCGTCTTCGGATCGGAGAGCACCTCGAGCTTCACCAAGGGGTTCTCCCCGCCGAGCTGCAGCTCGCGCGCGAGCCGGCAGGTGCGCACCGCGTCCTCCGCGGTGTAGCAGCCGGCGGTGTTGGGCAGGAGCGTCATGCCCTCCGGGATCCAGTGCAGGAGCGACGCCTCGCCGCGCGCCGCGAGATCCAGCCGCCGCACCGCGACCGTCACCATGTCCGCACCCGAGGCGAGCAGCGCCGCCTTCATGCCGGGGAAATCGCGATATTTGCCGGTGCCCACGATGAGCCGTGACTTGAGGGTCCGTCCGCCGAGAACCAGGTCGTCCATGTTTTATCCGCCTCCCACAAACGAAACGATCTCGAGCACATCGCCGGCCGAAAGAAGCTCTTTGCCGTGGAGCGCCCGCTTCACCACCGCGCCGTTGCGCTCGACGGCCACGCGCTCGCGCCGCACTCCCAGGTGGTCGAGCAGCGCGCCGATGGTCAGCCCATCGGGCAGCTCCTGCTCGGCACCGTTGACCGTCACGCGCATCGGGTGACCTGATAGGCGCGCGCGCCCTTGCGGTCAAGCGAGCCGTGCGCGAGACTGCGCGCGGGGGTGCTCGTGGACACAATCGCGCTGCTGCGGCAGGTCTCGATCTTTCGGGAGCTGCCCGCCGAGACGCTCGCCGACCTGAGCAAGCGCGTCTGGCAGCGCACCGCCGAGGCGGGTTCGGTCATCGTCAGCCACGAGGAGCCCGGCGACGCGCTCTTCATCATCGCCTCCGGCAAGGTGAAGGTGGTGCTCTACGGCGAGACCGGCCGCGAGATCATCCTCAGCATCCTGCGCGGTGGCGACTTCTTCGGCGAGATGTCGCTGCTCGACCGCCAGCCGCGCTCGGCCAACGTGGTCGCGGTGGAGGAGTCGCAGCTGCTCGGGCTTGACCGCGACGCCTTCCAGACGCACCTCACGGCGCACCCTTCGACGGCGCTCGCCATCCTCGCCGAGATGTCGGGCCGGCTGCGCCACGCCGACGAGGTGATCGGCAACCTCGCGCTGCTCGACGTCTACGCCCGCGTGGCGCGCACCATCCGCGATCTCGCGCAGACGCAGGGCGAAGCGGTGGACGGCGGGCTGCTCATCAAGGAGCGGCCGACGCAGCAGGAGATGGCCGGCTTGATTGGCACCTCTCGCGAGACGGTGTCGCGCGCGCTGAACGACTTCACCCGGCGCGGCCTGCTGGAGATGAACGGCAAACAGATCCTGGTGCGCTGGGGCTTTCTCCGCAAGATGGACGAGGCCGCGTAAAGCTTGCAGCCGCAGCCGCGGAGCGCTACCAACCGCTGCGATGTATCGAGTGTCCAAGCAGCTCTGGTTCTGTGCGGCGCACCAGGTCCGGCTCTCCGAGACCGAGTGCGAGAAGATGCACGGCCATAACTACCGCGTGCTGGTGCACGCCGAGGCGCGCGAGCTTGATCGAACCAGCTACGTCATCGATTTCGCTGCGCTCAAGAAGGCTGCGGTCGAGGCGTGCGAGTGCTTCGATCACCAGAACATCAACGAGGTGGCGCCGTTCACGGAAGGGGGGCTGAACCCCACCGCGGAAGAGCTGGCGCGCGTCCTCTGCGAGAAGCTGGCGGCGCGATTCGACGACACGCGCGTGCGTATCTGCAAGGTCGAAGTCTTCGAGACCGATAACAATCGAGCCGAGTTCGTGCCTTGAGGAATTCGCGCGTCCCGCAGCGCCCGCAGGAGTTCACGCCGTGGTTCTGGAGCGGGCGCTGGATCGCGAAGATCGAGGCGGCGGTGGTGATCATCACCTTCTCGGGCGTGCTCGCCATCATGGTGATCCTTTTTCAGATGCCGGGCCCGCTGGTGGTGCACGTGCGGGACGATACCCACGAGCCGATCAAGGGGGCGCGCGTGCGCTGCACCTCTCCCGACGGCGCGACCACCTATGCCGGGCAGAGCGACGTCTTCGGCGAGGCGAAGTGGCCCGGGCTCGCCAAGGGCGCGTGGCGCTGCGAGGTGACGCCGCCCGAGCGGTTCCACGCCGGGCAGGCGCACGGGATCGCCACGGTCGTCTCGCGCCACCCCGCGACCTGGCTTGCGACCATCGAGCGGCCGGGCCGGCTGAGCGTCCGCGTGGTGCGGCCGGCCGGCTCGCCACGCGCGGCGGTGGCGGTGCGCGCGGTCTGTCCGGCTCCGTCGCCCGCAGCTCCAATCGAATCGTGGGAGTCGCGCGCTGGGCTGCTCGACGGTCGCGCGGTCCTCTGGCTTCCGCACGGCCGCACCTGCCGCGCGGGGCTGGTGCGCCCGGAAGTGCAATATGAAGGCTCGGTCGCAAAGCCCGTGCTCGACTGCGTCGCCGAGCCGTGCACGCAGGAGCTGACGGCAGGCGTGGGCGAGCAGGTCGAGGTTGCGCTCTCGGCCACGGCCGCGCAGTGGGAAGCGGTCCGCCCGCCGCCGGAGCCAGACCTCCTCCCCGACGGCGGCACCGCGCCCTGACGCGCGGCCAGTTGAATCTGAGCGCGAGCCCGCTTCGCGCGCCCGCGCTAGAATCGAGGCGTGCAGACTTTCGACGAGTTGCCGGACTGGGAGCGCCTGTTGGCCGCCGAGCGGCACTTGCAGGCGCTCCTCCCCAGTGCCGTCCTGGTCGGAGGCACCGCAGCAGCCCTCCACGCACACCACCGGCAGAGCCTCGACGGTGACCATGTGGTGGCGGACCTCCGAGGACAATTCGACGCGGTGCTGGCGAAGCTCGAAGCGGAAGCAGGTTGGAGCACCGCTCGCCTTCAGCGACCGGTCCTCATTCTCGGCACGCTCGACGGTATCCAGACCGGCGTCCGGCAACTGCGCCGGAATCGGCCGTTGGAGACTGAGGTGATCGACGGCCTGCGCGTTCCTACGCTTGAAGAGATGGCCCGCATCAAGGCGTGGCTCCTGGTCACGCGCAATACCGTCCGCGACTACCTCGACACGGCCGTCCTGCTCGAGCGCTTGGGCGAGGGCGGCGCAGCCCAAGCCCTGCGGGAGCTCGACGTCCTTTATGTGCAGCCCAGCGGCGCATCCGTCCGCGCAGAGCTTGTTGAGCGGCTCGCTTCGGCGCGTCCCGGCGATCGCGCCTCCGTCGATCTGGCGTCGTACAAGGCCCTCGCCGCGCCGTGGAACGACTGGTCGCATGTGACTGGCGTCGGCCGCGCCCACGCTGCGCGCCTCGCCGCGGCTCTGCTTGGAGAGGCCAAGTGAACCCCCTCGACGTGCTCGCGCGCTCGGGCGCCCTTTGGAATCGCGATCGATTCGACCTGCGCAGCGACGAGATGCTGGCGCAGATCCTGGACCGCGGAGCCCTGCAGGACTGGCGGGCGCTCTATGCGCTCGCCGGGGAGGACGCCGGGTTGCGGCGCCGTATCGCGCGCTTGGCTCGCACAGTGCCGATGTATCTCCCGCATTTCTGGCTAGCCGCGATGCACGCGCTCGACGCGGACGTGCTCATCGAGACCTGCGAGCCTTCGCCGGAGACCGGGCCTTAGCCGGGGGGCCCTAATTCTTCCCGGCGAAGATATCCATTACGTCGCGCAGCAGCTTGACCGCCTCGTCGTGCGGGCGCTGGAAAGAGTTGCGGCCCATGATCGAGCCGAAGGCGCCGCCGTCGCGCAAACCGCGCACCTCCTGCAGGATCTCGTCGGAGCCCTTGGCCTCGCCGCCCGAGAAGATGACGATGCGCTTGCCGGCGAAGCAAGCCTGCACCACGTGTCGCACGCGGTCGGACATGGTCTTGATTGGGATGTTGAACTTCTCGAAGACCTTCTTGTTCTCGGGCTGGAAGAGCGCCTCGGCCGGCGGCTTTACCTTAACCACGTGCGCGCCCAACTGGCAGGCGATATGGGCCGCATATCCCGCGACGTCTACCGCAGTTTCACCGGCCTTGTCGGTAATGCCTTCGCCGCGCGGATAGCTCCACACCACGCTCGCGAGGCCGGCCTCTTTCGCCTCGGCGATCAATTCGCGAAGCTCTTCGTACATATGATTGCGCGCTGCTGACCCGGGATAGATGGTGTAGCCGATGGCAGAGCAGCCGAGCCGCACGGCGTCCTTGACCGATCCGGTGATCGCCGACTCGGGCGAGTGGCCCTTCGAGAGCGTGTCGCTGTTGTTGAGCTTGAGGATCGTCGGCATCTGGCCGGCGAAGTTGCCCGCCACCGCCTCGAGCGCGCCGAGCGGAGCCGCGTAGGCATTGCAACCCGCGTCGATGGCGAGCTGGATGTGATAGGCCGGATCATATCCCGATGGATTGGGCTGGAACGACCGCACCGGGCCGTGCTCGAAGCCCTGATCGACCGGCAGGATCACCATCTTGCCGGTGCCCGCGAGCCGCCCGTGGTTGAGCATCCGGGCGAGGTTGGTTTTCACGCCCGGGGAATCGGAGGGGTACCAGCTGAGGATCTCGCGGACGCGCGCCGAAACTTCCATGGTGCTCTCCTTGTGAGGAACGGGCGCGGAGCCTAGTGCCGGCAGAAAGGTGGTTCAAGTCAGATCGTCGGCCTCTGGCCAGGCGTTGACATCGGTGTTAAGCTCCGAATGCTCGCAAAGGAGAAGACCATGCGACGCTTCCTCCCCCTGCCCATCCTTCTCGCCGCGCTCAGCGGCTGCGCTTCCGTCACGGCCAACGCGCCGCAGCAGCACCAGCAGAGATCATACTGGGAGAGCGTCGGCGATGGCGTGATCGATCCGCGCGCGGCCTTCGGGCCCGTCTCGGTGATCTGGCTGCACCCGCCGTATCGGGCGCAGGCTCCGCTCAATCCCTGATCGCGACTAGCGCAGGAAGAGATCGACCTCGTCGGCCAGCGCCGACAGTCGCTCCGGCTCGCGGAAGTCGGGCGAAAGCTCGATCGTCTTCGACTCGGTCTGCGGCAGAAGCACCCCGCGGTCGCGAAGCATGGCGAGCGCGTTCTCGAGCGTCGCCTTCGAGAGCGACTCGTTGCGCAGGATGCGGCCCGCGAGGTACGCCGCGCGGCCGCGGTCGAGCGCTTGCCGCAGCCACTCCTTCGGCTCGAGCGGCGTTTCCAGCAGCGACAGCGAGTCGACCGCGGCCCAGACGCCCTCGCCGAAGGGCCGCAGCAACTCGCTCAGGAGCTGGACCATTCGCACGCCCGCGGGCGTGGGCAGGATGAAGTCCTCCTTCTTCTCGGCCACGCCCCACTGCAGCATCCGCGCGAAGGTCTCGTCGACGGTGGCCTCGAAGCTGCGGCCCGGCTCGTAGATGAACTCGTACTTGAGGAGGCGCGAGAGATCCTTGGCGCGGCGCAAAAATTCGCTGAGCGGCGCGGGCTGGCCGTGAAACGATCGCAGCGCATCGGCGAGGATGGCCGCCGCCACCAGGAAATGAAGGATCGAGTTCTTGTGGTAGTCGAGCGCGAACCGCCGCTCCTCGGGGACCGAGTAGAAGCGCTCCCCTCCCGCCTCGTGGCGCTTGAGCGAGCCGTCCGCGGCGAGCGACTCGACGGCGTGCAGGACCAGCTCGCGCTTCCACGGCGTCGGGTGTGCGCCCAGGTCGAGCGCGGCGGTGTGGAGGAACTCGACGCGGTCGAGGAGATCGTCCTCCGACAGCGCCCGCCGGTCGTGCGAGAGCAGCACCGCGCAGACGAGGCCCATCGGCGCCAGCGGCGTGGCGCGGTTGATGCCGGCGGCGATGCGCAGGCCGAGCGCCTGCACCAGCTTGCGCTTCTCCTCTGCGCTGGCCGCCCTGGGGTCCACGCCGCGCTCGCGGAAGAGCTGCGCCAGTGAAATCGGCTCATCCACGCGGATGGTGATTCGCCCGTAGCGGCTGCGCAGCACGCTGGTCGCGGAGAGGAGCGCCTTGGCGTCCTCCTTCTGCTTCTCGCCGCCGAGCAGCTCGCGCTGGTAGCTGCGCGCCTCGGCGATCTTCTCGTAGGAGATGGAGATGGGCGCGAAGAAGACGTCGGGCCGCACGCCGGTCAGCCACGCGTCCACCTCGAGCGCGAGCATGCCGAACTTGGGCGGCAGCATCTTTCCGGTGCGCGAGCGTCCGCCCTCGACGAAGAACTCCTGGGTGAAGCCATCGCGCAAGAGCTTCTTCACGTAGGCGGCCATGGTGGCCTGGTAGACGCGGTCGCCTTTGAAGCTGCGCCGGATGAAGAACGCGCCGCCCGCGCGCAGCAGGCGCCCGACCGGGAAGAAGTTGAGGTTGTCGCCGGCGGCGACGTGCGGCGGCTGCAGGCCGTAGTCGTCGCAGATCATCGACAGGATCATGTAGTCGATGTGGCTCTTGTGGCACGGACAAAGGATGAGCGGCGCCTTCGCGCTCGCATCCACCAGCCGCCGCATGCCGGCCTCGTCCACGTCGATGCCGTCGTAGATGCGGTTGAAGATGACGTGCAGCAGCCGCTTGAGGAAGTCGATGGCGACCGGGCTGTAGCGCGCGGCGATCTCGCGCAGGTCGCGCCGCGCCTCGCGCTCGACCGAGCCGTCGGCGCGCCCACGCTCGCGCGCGATCTCCAAAAGCGTACGCCGCAGCGTCAGGTCGCGCAGGGTCTCCTCGATCACGCGATCGGGCGGCTTGAGCGGCGGGCCGGTGACGACGCGGGTCTCGCGCGCGAGGTGCTGGTGGAGGAAGCCGCGCACGCGGCGCGCCACTCTCGCGGGCTCGGCGCCGGGCTGCATGGCGTTGACGCCGTGCAGCTCGACCGGCTCGCCCACCTTGACGAACGCGCTCTTGCGGTTGAGCAAAAAGCCGATCGCCGAGCGGATGGCGCCGGGCTCCTCGGGATCGCCGAAGAGCAGGTCGCGCACGCCGCCGCGCAATTGGCGGGGCCGCTTGCGCCAGAGGAAGGTCAGCGGCACCAGCGCGATGGGCTTGTCTGGTTGCTCGCGCTGCAGCGCCACCAGCGCGGGGAAAGGATCGGCGATCTGCGCGATCGCCGACGGCAGCGTGCGCGGCATGCGCAAAAAGACCAGCGCCGCCTCTCCCTGCCGCACCGCTTTGATGACCTGCTCAGTCGCGCCCGCCGGCGCCTTCACCTGCGATCCGCCCAAATACCAGCGCGCGAAGGGAGAGAAGATGCGGTAGCCGAGCCCGGTTGCGGCGCGCGCGAGCGGTAGGCCCAGCCGCGCGAAGGTCCAGTTGAAGAAGAGCAGGTGCAACAGCGCCGACGAGCGCAGGACGTAGACTAGCGTGGCGCGCTCGGAGAGCTTGCGGAGCGGCTCGACCGCCTCCGGCGGGAAGGCGACCGGGTGGAAGAGGGCGTTCAGGACGAAGCGCGCGAACGGGCCGTACGAGCTGCGCACGGCGACGAACGAATGCGCGCCTTCGGCGGGCGCGGTGGTGGTTTGAGCCGGCGAGGAGGGCAGCGCGCCGGTGGGTGTCGGGGCCGGCGCCGAGGGCTCGCCGCTGTCGGAGGTCGCGGTCGGCAGGGCGGTCGGCGGGGCGGTCGGCTGCGGCTCGCGCATGGGCCCCACTCTACCGCGTCGAGCAGCCGGGAGTGCCGCCCAGAACCGTGAGCTCCGCGACCGTCTTGCCGGGCTCGCGCTGTAGCGCTTCGGCCAGGGAAGCGAGCCGCGCCGCCGCGCCAGGCGTGGCACGCAGGAAGGCGACGCAGGAGGGCCCCGCCTTCTCCAGCCGTTCACTCAAGCCGCGCGCCTCGCGCACCTCGGCGAGCCAGAGATCGCCGGCGGCCGTCTCCAGCGCGTTGAGCAGCCCGCGCCGCTCCGCCAGCTGGCCGGCCACATCGAGCTGCGCCTCTTCCTCGTCGAGTCCGTCCTGCCGCGCGCGCGCCGCGAGCGCGTCCATCAGCGGCTCCTCGCCGCTCTGCGCGAGCTCGGCGCGCACCCAGGCGACCAGAAAATTTGGCTCGAGTTGGGCGGCCATCAGCGCGGCGTGAGCGCGACGTCGTGTTGCGTAGTCCGCCCGGCTGAGACGTCCACCTCGACGTCGCGCTCGCCCAGCCGCTCGCTCCAGAGGTGCAGCTTGTAGTGCCCCGGAGGAACGCCGTCGATCAGGTAGCTGCCGTCATCGCCGGTGACCGAGAAGGCGCTGGTCGGCAGCACGTGCACGGTGGCGCGCATCCACGGGTGCACGTCGCACTTGAGCTTGAGCGTGCCCACGGTCTTGAGCTTGGTCGGGACCACCTGTCCCTTGATCGGCATCGCGTAGTTGAACGCCTTGGCCTCCTTCTCGGTGGCGTGGACGTTGTGCAGCACCGCGTCGCTGTTGACGATATCGAGCGTGGACCCCACCTCCGCCGCGATCACGTGCGGCACGAATTGGCACGCCTGCTGGTCGAGCTTCAACTTCTTGCGCGCCACCTCGTGCACCACCGGTTTCGGTCCTTCAGGCAGCCAGAGGACGATGTTCTTCAGGCCGCCACCGCTGCCGACCTCAAGCGCCTCCTCCGGCTTGCTGGTGCCGCAGATCTTGAGGTCCTTCGTCACCGGCAGGTTGGCGAGCTTGGGAGCCAAACCGGCGAGCGTGATGCGCCCCGCGATCTTTCCGGTGTTGGGCGCAGCGCCGGCAGCGGCGAGGAGGGCTAGCGAGGCAGCGCAGGCTGAAACGAAGGCGATCATGGCGCTTTGGTAGAACAAGCGCCCTTGACAGGCAAGGCTTCCTGTCTACATTCGCGCCCCCAACCGGTTCCGGAGGCAGTCCATGGCGGCCAAAGAGATCTCATTCCACCAGGTAGCGCGCGATCAAATCCTCCAGGGCGTGAAGACGCTCACGGACGCGGTGGCCGTCACGCTCGGGCCCAAGGGCCGCAACGTCGTGCTGGAGAAGTCGTTCGGCGCGCCCACCGTCACCAAGGACGGCGTCACCGTCGCCAAGGAGATCAACCTGGCCGATCGCTTCCAGAACATGGGCGCGCAGATGGTCCGCGAGGTGGCCACCAAGACCTCCGACCATGCGGGCGACGGCACCACCACCGCCACCGTCCTCGCCGCCTCCATCTACAGCGAAGGCCTGCGCCTCGTCGCCGCCGGCCACAACCCCATGGCCATCAAGCGCGGCATCGAGAAGGCGGTCACTGCCGTGGTCGCCGAGCTGAAGAAGCTCGCCGTCAAGACGCAGGGCAAGACCGAGATCGCGCAGGTCGGCACCATCTCCGCCAACGGAGACGAGACCATCGGCACCATCATCGCCGAGGCGATGGAGAAGGTGGGCAAGGAAGGCGTCATCACCATCGAGGAGGCGAAGGGTCTCGAGACCACGCTCAAGGTGGTCGAGGGCATGCAGCTCGACCGCGGCTACAGCTCGCCGTACTTCGTTACCGATCCGGCGCGCATGGTGGTCGAGCTCGACGAGCCCTTCATCCTCATCACCGAGAAGAAGATCTCGGCCATGGCGGACCTGGTCCCGCTGCTCGAGCAGGTGGTCCGCACCGGCAAGCCCATCGTCATCGTCTCCGAGGACGTCGAGGGCGAGGCGCTCGCCACGCTGGTGGTCAACAAGCTGCGCGGCACGCTCAAGGTTGCCGCGGTGAAGGCGCCGGGCTTCGGCGATCGCCGCAAGGAGCTGCTCAAGGATCTCGCCATTCTCACCGGCGGCCAGGTGATCTCGGAGGAGCTGGGCAAGAAGCTGGAGCAGACCGCGATCACCGACCTGGGCCGCGCCCGCCGCATCACCATCGAGAAGGACAACACCATCGTGGTCGATGGCGCGGGCAAGAAGACCGAGATCGAGGGGCGCATCAAGCAGCTCCGCGCCCAGGTCGAAGAGACCACCAGCGACTACGACAAGGAGCAGCTGCAGCAGCGGCTGGCCAAGCTCGCAGGCGGCGTCGCGGTGGTGCAGATCGGCGCCTCCACCGAGCTGGAGATGAAGGAGAAGAAGGCGCGCGTCGAGGACGCGCTGCACGCGACTCGCGCCGCGGTCGAGGAGGGCGTGGTGCCGGGCGGCGGCGTCGCGCTGATCCGCTGCTGCAAGGCGCTCGACGCGCTGGCGCTGTCCGAGGACGAGCAGGTCGGCGTGCGGATCGTGCGCAAGGCGCTCGAGGAGCCGCTGCGCCGCATCGTCGGCAACGCCGGCCTCGAGGGGTCGATCGTGCTGCAGAAGGTCCAGGAGGGTAAGGGCGCGTTTGGCTACAACGCGCGCACCGACAAGTATGAGGACCTGGTCAAGGCGGGCGTGATTGATCCCGCGAAGGTCACCCGCACCGCGCTGCAGAACGCGGCCAGCGTCGCGGCGCTGCTGCTCACCACCGAGGCCATGATCGCCGAGAAGCCGAAGAAGCCGAAGAAGGCGGCGGCCGGCGGCGGCGGCGGTATGGGTGGAATGGGCGGCATGGGTGGAATGGGCGGAATGGGCGGCATGGGAGGGATGGGCGGCATGGACTACGGCGGCGGCGACGACCTCGATTACTAGGAGCCTGTCGGCGTATTCGCCGACGCGCCTGTGCCGCCGTCAGCGCTCGGGGACGCGCGGCGGCGGCCTAGGTGCGGCTTTGAGATGGATCGCGAGCCGCCGGAACTTGCCTCTGCCTGACTGACCCTGTACAGCTTGGGCCGCTCATAGGAGGCGGCTCTCGCATGCCCAAGTCCTTGCTCCTCGCCGACGACTCCGTCACTATTCAGCAGGCGGTCAGCATGACCTTCGCGCGCGAGGATGTCTCGCTGACGATGGTCGACAACGGCGAGGATGCGCTGGCGCGGGCTCGGGAGCTGAAGCCCGATCTCATCCTCGCCGACGTCAGCATGCCGAGGCTCGGCGGCTACGAGCTGTGCGAGAGGATCCGCGCCGACGCGGGGCTCAGGCACATCCCGGTGCTGCTGCTCGGCGGAGGTACCCCGATCGATCCCGCCAGGGCTATCGCGGTGGGCGCGAACGGGCACATGCCCAAGCCGTTCGACTCCACCAAGCTGGTCGATCAGGTGAAGCAGATCCTGGCGAATCCGAAGGCCGTCCCGGCGCCGGCTCCCGCTCCAGTGGCCGCAGCGCCCAGGCCGGCCGTGCCGGCGGCGTCCTCGCAGGCTCCGCTGCCGGCTCAGATCTCAAGGCCGCCGGCGCCCGCAGCCTCGAGGCCTCCGCCACCGGCCGCGCCGCGCCCGGCCGCCGCGCCCGGCGCGAGCGGTGGGACCATGATGATGCCGCGCCCGCCCGGGGCGCTGGCCGGCGGCCCGCCCCGGCCCGCGGTCTCCACGCCTCCGGCCGCGCGCCAGCCCGCACCGGCACCCGCGCCCGCCAGAACCTCGATGCCGCCGGCCGCGCGGCCCGCCGTCGCTGGGCCCGGCGCTCCTGCGGCGTCCGGAGCCAGGCCGCCAGGCCCTGCGGGCGCGCCGCGTCCTTCAGTGCCTCCCGCTCCTGTCGGTGCGCGGCCCTTTGCGCAGGGGGCGCCGCGTCCGTCGGCGCCTCCACCTGCGCCGGGGACGCCGCGTCCGTCGACACCTCCTCCTGCAGGGACCCGGCCTCCCGCCGCCGCTCCTCCGCGGCCCGCCGGCGCTCCTGTGCCCGCAGCTGCCGTCAGACCTCCCTCACCCGCGCCGAGGCCGTCCGCGCCTCCGCCCGTCGCTGCCAGGCCCGCGGCCCCGCCTCCCGCTGCCAGGCCCGCGCCGCCGCCGGTGGAAGATCTCGATGACGAGATCTCGATGGACGAGGACGACTTCGTCGAAGAGACGCCCGCTCCGCCGCATACGCTGCGCGCGGTGCCGCCGCCTTTGCCCAAGCTGGCGCCGAGTCTCTCGGTCGTCCCGCCGGCCGCGAAGACCCGCGCCCCAAGCCCCGACGGTGGCGAGGCGATGCTCCGCGAGGCGCTCTCCAAGGCGAGCCGCGAGGTGATCGAGCGCATCGCCTGGGAGGTGGTCCCCGAACTCGCGGAGACCATCATTCGCGAAGAGCTGGAGCGGCTGATCAAGGAGCGCGGCGCGTAACCTGCGCGCACTTGCTTTTCGATTATGGTATCTAGCGCGGCGCGCTTCCAAGAGGGGCGCGCCGCGCGCTTTTGCGCTCGCTGGTAGGGGAAATGACCGAATTTGGTTTTCCGGCGGCGGTGGTGACGAGGGGAGGGCCGGCCGCAGCCGCGCCCGAGCTCGACAAGGGCTACGAGCCTGCCCAGGTCGAAGCTCGCTGGGCGCGCTTCTGGGAAGAGCAGGGCCTCTTCCACGCCGAGGATCAAAGCGACAAGCCGCCGTTCGCAATGGTCCTGCCGCCGCCCAACGTGACCGGCTCGCTGCACCTCGGACACGCGCTCACCGCAACTTTGCAAGACGTGCTCATCCGTTTCAAGCGCATGAGCGGCTTCAACGCCTGCTGGCTGCCGGGCATCGATCATGCCGGCATCGCTACGCAGATGGTGGTCGAGCGCGAGCTGCAGAAGAAGGAGGGCAAGTCGCGCTACGACCTCGGGCGCGTGGAGTTTCTCAAGCGCGTCTGGGCGTGGAAGGAACAGCAGGGCTCCCGGATCGCGCTGCAACACCGCGTGCTGGGCGCCTCGCTCGACTGGCAGCGGGAGCGCTTCACCATGGACGAGCAGTCGTCGCGCGCGGTGCGCGAGGCCTTCGTCCGGCTGTATGAGGATGGCCTGCTCTACCGCGCGGAGCGGTTGATCAACTGGTGCGTGAAGGACGGCACCGCGCTCTCCGACCTCGAGGTCGATCACGAGGAGGGCTCGCAGGGCGAGCTCTACAAGTTCGCCTATCCGCTCGCCAACGCGCACGGCGAAATCGTCGTTGCCACCACGCGGCCGGAGACGATGCTGGGCGACACGGCCATCGCCGTCCACCCCGACGATCCCCGCTACCAGCACCTGATCGGCAAGCTCGTCACGCACCCGCTTTTGCATCGCACCTTCCCGATCATCGCCGACGCAGAGCTGGTCGACCCGAAGTTCGGCACCGGCGCCGTCAAGGTCACGCCCGCGCACAGCTTCGAGGACTTCGAGGTCGGCAAACGCCACGGGCTGCCGCTCGTCAACATCCTCAACCCCGACGGCACGCTCAACGCCAACGCGGGTGAGTTCGCCGGTCAGGACCGCATCAAAGTGCGAGCGGCGCTGAAGGCGAAGCTCGCCGGGCTGGGGCTCGAGCGCGGCACCGAGCCGCATGTACTGGCGCTGGGCAAGTGCCAGCGCTGCGGAAGCGTGGTCGAGCCGCTCTTGAGCAAGCAATGGTTCGTCAAGACGGCGCCGTTGGCTGCCAAGGTGATCGAGGCGACCGAGGCGGGACGTATCCAGTTCGTGCCCGCCAACTGGCGCGACGAGTTCTTCCGCTGGATGCGCAACATCCACGACTGGTGCGTCTCGCGCCAGCTGTGGTGGGGCCACCAGATCCCGGCCTGGTACTGCGAGCAAGGTCACGTCACCGTGGCTCGCGCGACGCCGACGGCGTGCGCCGAGTGCGGCAGCGAGAAGCTCACGCAGGATCCCGATGTGCTCGACACCTGGTTCTCGTCGGGACTGTGGCCGTTCTCGACCTTCGGCTGGCCTGAGCAGACGGCGGCTTTGAAGACCTTCTACCCGAACTCGGTGATGGAGACGGGCTTCGACATCCTCTTCTTCTGGGTCGCCCGGATGGCCATGCTCGGCCTCCACTTCATGGGCGAGGTGCCCTTCCGGACCGTCTTCCTGCACGCCATGGTGCGCGACGAGAAGGGCGAGAAGATGTCGAAGACGCGGGGCAACGTCATCGACCCGCTCGACCTCACCAAAACCTACGGCGCCGATGCGCTGCGCTTCACGCTCGCCGCCATGGCGGGGCAGGGGCGCGACATCAAATTATCGAAAGATCGCATCGGCGGTTATCGATCGTTTGCGAACAAGATCTGGAACGCGGCGCGCTTCGTGCTGATGAACGCCGCGGACCACGACCCCGACCGCCCGGCGCCACCCGTCTCCGTTTACGACCGGTGGATCCTGAGCCGCTACCAGCGCTGCGCCGACGCGACTCGAGAAGCGCTCGAGGAGCTGCGGTTGAGCGACGCGGCGAATCACATCTATCGATTCATCTGGAACGAGCTCTGCGACTGGGCGATCGAATTATCGAAGCCGGCGCTCTACGGCGACGCCGCCCGGCCGGACGCCGCGGCAGCGCGGGCCGGCGCGGTGGCGTCGCTGCTGCGGGCGCTCGAGGGCGCGCTGCGGCTGCTGCACCCGTTCATGCCCTTCGTCACCGAGGAGATCTGGCAGCGGCTGCCGAAAAAGCGCGGGAGCCCGCGGTCGATCATGATCGCGCCATTCCCCGAAGCGAACCCCAGGCTGATCGACGCCGCGGCCGAGGCGGAGATGGATCTGGTCGAGCGCGCCATCGACGGCGCCCGCTCGGTGCGCGGCGAGGTGAACCTGCCGCCCAACATGCGGGTGCCCCTCGTTTTGATCCCGCGCGATGCGCGGGCGCGCGCGCTGCTGGACAGGCACGCGCAGGCGTTCGGACATCTCGCCAACGCGCAGCCGGTGCGGCTTACCCAGCCCGGCGCGCCACGGCCGCTGCAGGCCGCAGTGCACGTCGAGCCCGAGGTGGAGGTCCACCTGCCGCTCGCGGGCCTGATCGACTTCGCCGCCGAGCGGTCGCGGATCGAGAAGGAGCTGGCGCGGCTCGAAGCGGAGTTGGCCGGAATCAAGAAACGGCTCGGCAACGAGGGGTTCGTCGAGCGCGCACCGAAGGATGTCGTCGAGAAGGACCGCGCCCGCGCGGAGGAGCTCACAGCGAAGCGGGAAAAGCTTGCGCGCCATCTGGCGCGCGTCACCAGCAACCCGGAGGGTGGAATGCAGGAAGACAAGAACCCGGAGAACAAGCAGCCCGGACAAGGCATCGCCGGGACCGATCAAGGCCACCGCAGCCTCGATCAGATGGGCACTCACGGCGGTCCTGCCGGCCATGAGGGCGCGCCGCGGCAGGGCGGCGGGGCCCAGCCGGGCGGTCACGACGCGCCCAGCGGGCAGGAGCACAAGCCGGCCGAGCCCGCGCAGACGCAGGAGGGCAACGAAAACGCGCACGAGGCGGCGGAAGGCGACGGCGAGCCGGGCTTCGCGGCCAAGGCGATCAGCAAGGTCAAGTCGATCGCGCGCGCGGTGATGGCGAAGGAAGGCGAGAGCGCGCCGGGCGCCGGCGGAGGCCAGGTCGACAAGGAGCCGGCAGCGAAGCCCGCCGCGCAGGGCAAGCCCGCACCCAGGGCCGCGAGCAGCGCAGCGGCGAAGGCGAAGCCTGCAGCGAAGGCGCAGAGCGCCGCGGCGAAGCCTGCGCCGGCGAAGAAGGCGGCCCAAGCAAGGCCGGCGGCGAAACCTGTGGCGAAGAAGCCGGCCGCCAAGGCGAGCGCGAAGCCGAAGGCCGCGGCGGCAAAGCGCTCCGCCGGCAAGGCGAAGCCCGCGGCGAAGAACGCGGCGAAGAACGCGGCGTCGAAGGCGAAGGCGGCCGCAAAGAAGCCCGCCACCAAGGGCAGCGCGAAGGCCGGCAAGAAGGCGAAGGCGCCGGCGAAGAAGACGGGCAAGGCAACCCGGGGCGCCTCGAAAAAAGCCAAAAAGCCGGCCGCGCGCAAGGGCAAGAAGTAGCCGTGGCGCTCGACCTGGGGCGGCCCGACGACGCTGTCGGCCGCCTCATCGCCCTGGCCCTCGAGGAGGATGTCGGCCCGGGCGACCGCACCGCCGAGGCCTGCGTCGCCGAGGGCGCGCGCGGCACGGCGCGCATCGTGGTCAAGGAGAAGCTGGTCCTCTCCGGCATCTCGGCGGCGGCGCGAGTCTTCCGCGCGCTCGACCCCGGCTGCGAGTTGTGGCCGCTCGCTGTCGAGGGGGAGACGCTCGAGCCGGGGGCCGGCGTCCTGCGGGTGCGCGGGTCCTTGCGCGCGCTGCTGACCGCCGAGCGCACCGCGCTCAATTTCCTGCAGCGGCTCTCGGGCATCGCGACCAAGACCCGCCAGTACGCCGACGCGCTCCGCGGAACGAAGACCCGCCTGCTCGATACGCGCAAGACCACGCCGGGTCTGCGCCAGCTGGAGAAGGCCGCGGTGCGCGCGGGCGGTGGCACGAACCATCGCGGCGCGCTGTTCGACGGCATCCTGGTCAAGGACAACCACGCGGCCGCAGCGGGCGGCATCGGCGAGGCGGTGCGGGGCGCGCGGGCCCACGCCTCGCCGCTGCTCCTGGTCGAAGCCGAGGTGTCGACGCCGGCGCAGATCGAGGAGGCGCTCGAGGCCGGCGCGCAGATGCTGTTGCTCGACAACCTCGGCGACGCGGAGCTCGCGGCGGCGGTGCGAAAGGTCGCCGGCCGCGTCCCCACCGAGGCGAGCGGCGGCATGACGCTGGACCGGCTCCCCCGCGTCGCTGCCTGCGGAGTAGACTACGTCTCTGTGGGTGCCCTCACGCATTCGGCCGTCGCGGTCGATCTCAGCCTGCTCATCGAGACGAACGTTTGAGCCCGCGCCTGGTGCCTCGCCCCGCGCCGGGCAGCCACTGGACCGACGTCAACCAGGACGCCATCGTGCTCGGGCTCCTGATGGAGTCCGACGACGACTTCGTCGCCGGCCAGGTGCTCTGCGACAAGCTCGACGTGCCGCGCGCGGAACTGCTCAAGCGCATCGACTCGCTGCGCACGCGCGGCTACGTGATCGATTCGAGCGGCGGCCGCGGCTACCGGCTGGGCGCGCTGCCCGACGGCATCTCCGAGGCGGAGATCGCCCCGCTCCTCTCCACCAACGATCTGGGCCGCCGCATCCACTCCTTCGCCGAGGTCGCGTCCACCAACGACGAGGCGCACCGGCTCGCCGACCACGCCGACGCCGAGCACGGCGAGGTGGTCATCGCCGACCTGCAGACGCACGGGCGCGGACGGCGCGGCCGCAGCTGGGTCGCGCCCAAAGGCAGCGCGCTCACTTTCTCGGTCATCCTGCGGCCCTCCATGGCCCCCGCGCACGCGCCCGAGATCACGCTCGTCGCCGCCGTGGCGGTGTGCGAGGCCGCGCGCGAGCTGGGCGCAGAGGACGCGCGCATCAAGTGGCCCAACGATATCGAATGCGGCGGCCGCAAGATCGCAGGCCTGCTCACCGAGCTCCGCGCAGATCCCGATCGCGTGCGCTACGCCATCCTTGGAGTCGGGCTCAACGTCTCGAGCCAGGCGGGCGACTTTCCCGAGGGGCTGGCCGCCACCAGCCTGCGGATGGAGCGCGGCGGCTCGAGCGTGGCGCGGCCGCTCGCGTGCGCGCGCGTGCTCGAGCACCTCGAGGAGTGGCTGGTGCTGCACGAGACCGAAGGCTTCGCGCCGGTGCGCGAGCGCTGGCGCGCCCTGTCGAGCACGCTCGGCCGTCGCGTGCGCGTGGACACCGCGCAGGCGGGCGCTGTGCTCGAGGGAGAAGCCGTCGATCTGGCCGAGGACGGCGCGCTCCTGGTGCGCACGGACGGCGGCGCGCTGGTGCGCGTGGTGGCCGGCGACGTCGAGCACTGCCAGGTCCTTTGAGCGCGCTGTGGGATAAGCTGCGCGCCTGAAAGATTGACGCGCGGTCGCCAGCGTCTCGATACTCGCGCGTGATGCTCCTCGCCATCGACGTCGGCAACAGCAATACGGTGCTCGGGCTCTTCGACGACGGCGGCGCGCTGCGCGATTCGTTCCGCGTGCAGACGGAGAAGGACCGCACCGGCGACGAGTACGGGCTGCAGATCAAGGCGCTCTTCGACTTCGCCGGCCTCTCGATCAAAGACGTGCACCACGTGATCGTCTCCAGCGTGGTGCCGCCGATGGTGTTTCCGCTGGAGCAGATGAGCAAGCGGTTCTTCGGGAAGAAGCCGCTCTTCGTCGGCCCCGGCGTGAAGACCGGCATGCCGGTGCTCTACGACAACCCGCGCGAGGTCGGTGCCGACCGCATCGTCAACGCGGTGGCCGCGTACGAGAAGTGGCCGCAGGGGCTCATCATCGTGGACTTCGGCACCGCCACCACGTTCGACGCGGTGACGCCGAAGGGCGAGTACCTGGGCGGCGCCATCTGCCCCGGCATCGCCATCTCGATGGAGGCGCTCTTCCACCGCGCCTCGAAGCTGCCGCGCGTCGCCTTCGATCGGCCCGAGCGCGTGGTGGGTCGCAACACGGTCGCCTCGATGCAGAGCGGCCTCGTCTACGGCTACGTCGGCCTGGTGGATGGCCTCTGCGCGCGCATGAAGGAGGAGCTGGGTTTCCCGGTGAAGGTGGTCGCGACCGGCGGGCTGGCACCCTTGATCGGCAATATTTCGAAGCAGATCGAGTTGGTGGACGATCAGCTCACTCTCGACGGCTTGCGCATCATCTGGCAGCGAAACCAATGAGCGACCCGGATCCAAATGCCCCCAAGGGCCCGCAGGGTTCCAAGGACCCCGAGCTCCCGCGCGGCGCCTCCGGGGCCGAGCTCGATCAGCTGCGCGCGTCGCTGCGCGTGGCCGAGCGGCAGCCGCCGCCCGAGAAGGCCAAGCGGCTGCCAGTGGCCACCGCGCCGAACCTGCCGCAGGCGAGCGCGGTGATCCTCAAGCCCGAGATCGATCGCCTGCTCGACGAGGGACGCGCGCTGCTCGAGGCGGACCCCAAGGGCGCGCATGTCTTCTTCGAGAAGGCCTACCGGCGCAACCCCAACGACACGCGGGTGCTGGCGAACTTCGGGCTCACGCTGGTGCTGGTCGAGCGCGATCGGCAGCGCGGCATCCGCTTCTGCGAGGAGGCCGCGCGGCGCGGCCCGCCCACCACCGAGGTGCTGGTCAATCTGGCCAGGGCTCTGGTGCAGACGCGCAACAAGGAGCAGGCGGTCCGGGCGCTGCGCAAGGCGCAGGAGCTGGCGCCCGACGACCCGCGCGTTGGCATCGAGTTCGTCGCGCTGGGACTGCGCCGCGAGCCGCCCATTCCATGGCTGCCGCGCGAGTTCATCCTCAACAGATGGATCGGGAAGCTGACCTGGCGGCTCACGCGCAAGCGATGGGGGCCCTCGGGGTTTCCCTCCTAGGCGGCGCTTCTCAGGTACACTCGCGCAATGAGCGAAGCATCACCCGCGCCCGTGGTCTGCCCGCTGCCGCTCACGGTCCTCCCGGTCAACTTCCAGAAGCACGTCGACCCCAAGGCGCCCGTCCCGCTGCGGATGATGGGCGCCAAGGCGCTGGTCCCGATGGGACCGAGGGAGATGACCACCTCCCTCTTCATGCTGACCTTCGACGCCGACGCCAGCGTGCGCGAGACGGCGGCGAAGAGCGCGGCGGGGCTGCCCGATCGCATCCTCGCGGTCGCGCTGCGCGACGAGACCATGGACGGTCCAGTCCTCGAGTTCTACGCGCAGCTTCTCGCGCCGAAGGACGAGTACATCGAGATGATCGTGCTCAACGGCGCCGCGCCCGACGAGATCATCGCGCACATCGCGCAGCGGGCCAACGAGCGCATCGCCGAGATCGTCGCCGGCAACCAGCTGCGCATCCTGCGGCACGCCGACATCGTGCGCTCGCTGGTGATGAACCCCGCCGTGAAGGCATCCACCATCGACAGCGTGACCGACTTCTGCGTGCGCTCGGGCCTGGTGCTCGAGGACCTGCCGGCGTTCAAGGCGGCGCGGCGGCGCATCCTGGGCGGCGCGGCGGAGGACGAGGCCAAGGCCATCGAGGCGGCGGCGCAGCAGGAGCTTATGCAGGCGGAGGCCGAGGCGGCGCTGGAGGCCCAGGGCCTGACCGCGCCCGATCACGGCGACGAGCCCGATTTGGAGGAGCTGGGCCAGGAGGGGAAGCGCCTCTCGATCACCCAGCAGATCATGCGGCTGACGGTGGCCAAGAAGGTGGAGTGGGCGAACAAGAAGGGCAACCGCGAGATACGCACGCTTCTGCTGCGCGATCCCAACAAGCTGGTGCAGCTCGCGGTCATCCAGAGCCCGCGCATCACCGCGGGGGAGATCGCCAAGGTGGCGCTCTCGCGCACGGCGCCGAACGAGGTGCTTTCGCACATCTACAACAATCGGCAGTTAACCAAAAATTATCAAATCCGCGTCGGGCTGGTCAACAATCCCAAGGTGCCGGTCGCGGTGTCGATGCGCTTCCTCTCCTCGCTGCGCGCGGCCGAGGTCAAGGCGCTGACGAAGAACAAGAACATCCCGCAGGGCCTCGCCACCGCCGCCAAGAAGCTGGTCGAAAAGAAGGCCAACGGCTGAAGACAAAGAACGGTTGCCGTTTCCGGGCCGCCGCCGCGCGTCCCCGGGCGCTGGCGGCGGCGCCGTCGCGTCGCCCAGGCTGAAACTTCGGCGACACGCTCCTAGGCGGATTGCTTCTCCGCGTGGTCGGCGGAAGCGTTGGGATCGGTGACGTTCTCTTCGAGGAGCTGAAGGGCGATCTGCAGCGCTTTGCGCGTCTTCTCGCGCAGCTTCTCGTCGCTCTTGATCTTCTGGTACGCCTTGACCGCGCGGTCCTCGTTCTGCGCCGCCTGTCCCTGCGCCTCCTCGACCTGCTTGCGCAGCTCTTCGCGCTCCTGGCTGAGCAGGTCCTTCTCTCCGGTCAGGGCGGTGTTGTCGGTGCGCAGGGTCTCCATCTCGGCGCGCAGCCCCTCGAGCTCGTGCTGCGACGTCTCCAGCTCACCGCGGGCCTGCTGCAGCTCGTCGACGTGCTTCGCCAGATCGGCCTGCGTCGCGGCGTGGCTCTTCTTTGCGTCCTCCGCCTCAGCCTGCGCCGCGGCGTGGCTCTTCTTCGCCTCGTCTGCGTCGGCCCGCGCCGCCTCGAGCTGCTCGCCGTGCATCTCGCGCGCGCCCGCGAGCTCGGTCTCGAGATCGCCCGCCCGCGCCTGGTGCTTGTCCGCGTTGGCCTCGACCTCGGCGTGCTTCTTCTGCAGCTGATCGTGCGCCGTCTGCACCTTCTCCAGGTCGGCCGCCTTGCCCTTCAGCGCCGCGACGTGCTTGAGCTCCTCGCGCGCCGAGACCAGCTCGCGCTCGAACTTCTTCGCCGCGGCGGAGAGCGCGTCGGCGCGCTGCTGCAGCGCCTTGGCTGCGGCCTCGCGCTTGACCGAGTCGTCCTTGAGCTGCTGCGCCTGGCCTTCGAGCGAGGTCTGCAGCTCCTGCAGGTCGATCAGTTCTTTCTCCTTGGCGTACAGCTCCTCCTTGAGACGCAGCACCTCCTTGTCGGACCGGTTCTTCGCTTCCTTGAGCTTGAGCGTCTCGCCCGCCGAGGCCGAGCTGCGCTTCGCGTTCTCCAGTTCGGCGAGCCCCGAGGCGAGCAGGGTCTCCAGCTCGGTGACGCGGGCCTCGAGCGCCGCCTGCGTATCGCCGTCGTAGGTGGCCGCGGAGCTCTCGTCGTGGATCTCGGGCGCGGCCTCGTCGTGCAGCAGCCCGTGCAGCACCGCCTCGTCGTCGGGCGCGGTGAGCTCGGTGGGCCCTTGTTCGACCTGCTCCTCCTGGTAAGGAGCCCGGGATGCCTGCTGCGGGTGCGCCGCGGAATGCTCCGGCTCGGGCACGGCGTGCAGGCCGGAGAACCGCTCGGTCTCGCCAGTGTGGCCCGACGCCGCGGTGGGGGGACCGCCGAGCGAATCGAACGCCTGATCGAACATCTTCAGGTCGTCCTCGCCGGAGTCCTCCGGCGGCTGGGCGGTGAGGTCCTCGACCTCCTCGACCACCACCGAGTCCTCGAGGCCGCTGTGCGCCTCTGCGACCTCGTGCTCGCTGAGGTGGATGGGCTCGTCCTCACCGGAGACCAGATCGCCGAGTCCCAGCTGCTCGTCCTCGATGGAGACGATCTCTTCGTCCTGGCTCGCCGGGGCCTCGGGCGGCAGCTGCACGCCGAGCAGGGCGGAGGCCTTCTCCAGCATCACCTGTGGCTCGAACGGCTTGATCAGGTACTCCTCGGCGCGCGTCTTGAGCTTCTTGTGTTTCTCGAACGAGTCGGGCGTGGCGTTGGCGCTGGTGAGGATGACCGGGATGCCCTTGAGCTGCTCGTCCTTCTTGAGCCGGGTGCAGAGCATGTAGCCGTTGGTCGGCTGCGCCTCGACACAGACGACGATCAGGTCCGGGCTCTGCTGTCTGGCGAGCGTCATGCCCTGCTCGCTGTTGGTCGCCATCGTCGCGGCGAAGCCGCGCGCGTTCATGGCCGAGGAGAGCCCCTGCGCGAATGCTTCGTCGGAATCGATGAGGAGGATTCTCTTCGTCACCTGGAGCGCCCGGGGCTTGAGGAGGTCAAAAGATTAGGGGCCACCCGGAGGAAGTGTCAACGAAACGAAGCCGGGTTTCTTGAGACTTCAGCGGCTGCGCGGTCAGCGCAGCTCTGCGGCCTGGACGAGCGCCAGCACGTCGTGTTCGTCGAGGTCCGAGACCAACGAATAGACGATCTCGTCGTTGCGCCACGAGGCGACGTTGAAGCCGCGTGACTTCGACAGCCACACCTCGCGGTTGGCGATGTGTCGGGCGACGCCCGGCAAGGTCGGCTCCGGGTCGTCGGTGATCAGCAGCGAGACGCGGCGGCCGTCGCCGTCGGGGAGCAGGTAGGTCACCACCGCGGCCTGGCGCGAGTGCAGACTGGAGAGGCGCACACCCTGCAGCTGCGGTCCGCTCTGGAAGCGGGGCAGGTGAACGCCGAAGTCGAGCTTGCCTTCGAGCCAGCGCTGCGCGGACCCCACGTCGGACGCGGCGTAGTCGAGCGGGAGCTGGCGCGCGTGCAGCGCGACGCTGTCGTCGAGCAGCGGCGAGTGCCGGGCGCCCGACAGGCTCGAGAACACGGGATGCGCCAGCCCGCCGGCGAGGAACCACACCGCCGCGCCCGCGACGGCGGCGGCCACGCCGATGGTCCGCGGCTCGCGGAAGGCGCGCGACCAGCGCCCCGCGCCGGGCAGCTCCTCGTCCAGCAGCGCCGCCCGCACCTCGTCGCGGAAGGCGTGCGTCGCGGGCACGGCCGAGCGCCGCATCAAGCTCTTGTAGCTCTGCTGGCTGCGCACGACGTGCGTGCACGCTGGGCAGCCCTCGAGGTGCGCCCTCACCTCGGCGCACTCCTCGGCGGAGAACTCCCCATCGACGTACGCGTGGAGGAAGGACTCTTCGAGATCCCGGCAGGCGAGCGGGCTCATGGGCTCACTCCTCCGACGACGCGCGGCGCTGCTTGAACTGCAGCACGTTCTCGGCGAGCTCCTCCTCCGAGCCGAGCTCCATCGCCTGCTTGCCGTGGACCACGCCCGACTCCACGGCATAGCCGAGCAGGTTTTTCTGCAGCAGCTTGCGGCCGCGGAAGAGCCGGCTCATCACGGTGCCGACCGGGCAGTCGAGGATCTCGGCGATCTCCTTGTAGGAAAACTCCTGGAGGTCGGCGAGGATCACCACCAGCCGGAAGTCGATGGGCAGCGCGTCGATGCTGCGGATGACATCGTCCGAGAGCAGCTTGTCGAAGAAGTACTGCTCCGGGTTGGCGGCGCTCTCGGTGGGCTCGCGGGTGACGAAGTTCTCGCTGGTCGCCTCGCGGGCGGCGCCCTCCACCACCGAGCGCTCCTTCACCTTGCGCCGGTACTTGTTGATGAAGGTGTTGGTCAGGATCTTGAAAAGCCACGCCTTCATGTTGGTGCCGCGCTCGAACTTGTCGAAGAAACGGAACGCGCGCAGGAACGTGTCCTGGACGAGATCCTCGGCGTCGCGATCGTTCTTCGTCAGCCGCAGGCCGGCGGAGTACAGGGCATCCAGATGATCCAGCGAGAGCGTCTCGAACTCGCGCCGGGTCCTGTCGGTGTGCTTGAAGTCGAGCATGCCCATCCCGCGTCGGAGGTGAAACTGCAGCCACACCCGAGCCCTGTCCAAATCTAGCTTGCCCGGGTCGGCTTGGAAACCGGGGCACCCTGAGATGTATTCCGGGGGCTCGGGCGCCTGCCCGGTGGTCTGCTCCCTTGGAGAAATCGGCGACAGGCTGCTAGCGCCTCGCGGTGAGGGCCTTCTCGAGCGGGGTGTACTCCAGCTCCAGCGCCTCGGCCACGGCCTTATAGGTGCAGTGGCCCGCGTAGGTATTCACGCCCAGCGCCAGTGCCTTGTCGCGCTTGACAGCCTCGACCACGCCCAGGTCCGCGAGTTTCACGCCGTACTGGATGGTGGCGTTGTTCAGCGCGAAGGTCGAGGTCTGCGCCACCGCGCCGGGCATATTGGCGACGCAGTAGTGGACCACGCCGTGGACGATATACGTCGGGTTGTCGTGGGTGGTCGGCTTGCAGGTCTCGATACAGCCGCCCTGATCGACCGCGACGTCGACCACGACTGAACCTTCGCTCATCTGGCTGATCAGTTTCTCGCTGACCAGCCGCGGGGCCTTGGCGCCGGGGATCAGCACGCCGCCGATGACCAGATCGGCCTCCCGGACGTGCTTCTCGATGTTCGCCTTGTCGGAGTAGAGCGGGGTCAGCCGCGAGCCGAAGATGTCGTCGAGCACGGCGAGCCGGCTCACCGAGATGTCGAGGATGACCACCTCGGCGCCCATGCCGGAGGCGACCTTGGCCGCATTGGTGCCGACCACGCCGCCGCCGAGGATGACCACCTTGCCGCGGCGCACGCCGGGCACACCGGGCAGCAGAATGCCCTTGCCCCCGTGTTCCTTCTGCAGCGAGACCGCGCCGACCTGTACCGCCATGCGGCCTGCCACCTCGCTCATCGGCTTCAGCAGCGGGAGTTGGCCGTCGTCGGTTTGGATGGTCTCGTAAGCGACCGCCGAGATCTTGCGGTCGAGCAGCGCCTGGGTGAGCGGCTTGTCGGCCGCGAGGTGGAAGTACGTGTAGATCGTTTGCCCTTCCTGCAGTAGCGCGTACTCGGGCTTGATGGGCTCCTTCACCTTCACGATCATCTGCGCCTTCGACCAGACCTCCGCCGCCTTCTCGACGATCTGGGCGCCGGCCGCCAGGTAGAGGTCGTCGGGGATGCCGCTGCCGATGCCCGCGCCCTTCTCCAGGAGGACGGTGTGTCCGTGGCCGACCAGGGTGGCAACGCCGCCCGGAACCAGGCCGACGCGGTACTCACGGGTCTTGATCTCTTTGGGGCAGCCGATGATCATTTCGCGCTCCTGCGCTGTTGTGGAAAAAGGGCGCGCAAGATAACAGGCAACGCCCGATGGTCAAGCCCCGATGAGCCACCAGCTTCTCTTTGCCGATGAAGGCGGACGGGTGTTCGAGCACCCGGAGCTGCTCGCGCTGGTGCGCGAGGGCGACGGCGCCGCGCTGCCCTCCGAGCTGCCCGAGCCGCTGCCGTCGTTCGCTCAGCTCGTCTCGCTGCCCGGGCGTCGGCCGCTGGGGCTCGATCCGCGCACCGGCGCCATCGTTGAGCTCAAGGAGATGAAGCTCGGGCCTAAGAGCTTCAAGCCCACAGCGGTCGCGGCGGTGCTGCCTCCGGGCTGGACGCGGACGGCCCTGCCTGCGTATCGCCGCAGCGCGATTGCGCCCGTGCTGCCGCAGTGGGCCTACACAGCGGCGGCCTGGGACGACCGCCTGCAGGGGCACGTCGCCTGGGCGCTCCACACCGACGCGAGGACGCACTGGGATCCGGCGACGCACTCGACGACGGAGCTGGCGAAGCTCGTCGAAGAGCGCCTCGCGCGCGAGCCACACAACCACCTGTTGAAGCAGATCGCGCGCTGCGCACTCGAATGGCGCTGCTTCACCGCGCAGAACACTTTCTACCGTCGCGACGAGGGGGCCATCCCCGCCAGCGTGGGCTGCAACGCGCGGTGCATCGGCTGCATCTCGGAGCAGCCCGAGGGCGGCCCGCCATCGTCGCACGAGCGCATGAGCGACGCGCCCGAGGCCGAGCTGATGGCCGCGCTCGGCATCCCGCATCTTTCGAGCGCGTCGGGCCGCACCATGATGTCGTTCGGCCAGGGCTGCGAAGGCGAGCCGCTCACGCGCGCGCAGGTGATCGCCGACGCCATCCGCAAGATGCGCGCGGCGACCCGGCGCGGCTCGATCAACATCAACACCAACGGCTCGCTCCCCGAGAACCTCGGGCTGCTCATCGACGCGGGCCTCGATGCCTGCCGCATCAGCTTGAACAGCGCGCACGCGCCGCTCTACGAGGCGTACTACCAGCCGGTGAAGTACGGCTGGAAGGACGTCGAGGAGTCGATCCATCTGGCGAAGCGGCGCGGCCTCTACACCGCGCTCAACCTGCTCACCTTTCCGGGCGTGGTGGACAGCGAGGGCGAGGCCGACAAGCTCTGCGAGCTGGTGGGCGCAGCCGGCGTCGATCAGGTGCAGGTGCGCAGCCTCGCCATCGATCCCGAGCAGTACCTGCCCCTCGCGCAGCGGCACGGCGCCGGCGGGCGGCCGCTCGGGATGCGCGAGTTGTTCCGGCGCCTGAAGGCGGCGCACAAGGGACTCGTGATCGGGAACTTCGCGCGGGGCTTGGGCGAGCGCGGCGACTGGCGCGCGCCGCGATCTCCGTGACGCCCCTGGTCCTTCGCCTGCTGACCTTCTGCGACCAAAAAAAGGGGAGCCCGGAGCAGCGCGCTCCAGGCTCCCGCGGGTCGAACGGCGCAGTCAGCCTCTAGCGGAAGCTGGCGCCGAGGTCGAGGGTGACCGCGTAGAAGTCCGCGTTGCCGCCCTTGTCCACGCTCACGCTGCCACCATTGCCGCTGGTGCCCGTGTAGATGTGGTTGAAGAGGTAGTTGTACTGGAAGCGGCCGCCGATCTTGAACGCGCCCACGTTCGCCTCGACGCCACCGCCGAAGGGGATGGTCGAAGTGGTGGTGCTGGTCAGCGCGTTGAAGCTGGTCGAGTCGCCGGGGGCGTCGAAGTGGGTCAGACCGTACCCGCCGAAGACGTACGGCGTGACCACGCCCGGGAGCACGTTGACGCGCAGGTCGGCGTAGCCGCCGTTGGTGCGCAGCGTGCCGACGTTGTGGCCGGAGTTGAACGACTGGCTGACGTTGTTCTGGGAGCCGAGGTAGCCGATCTCCACGCCCACGATGGGCGTCGGCATGATGCCGAGGCGCGCGCCGTAGGCGCCGCCGGTGTCGGTGCCGCTCGAGAGGCCCTGGTTGTAGTGGGTGGCGCCGCCTTCGAGCACCACGGAGAACTCGCTGTCGGCCTTGGCCGCGAGGGGCGCGAGGAGCAGCGCTGCTGCAATTCCTGCGAAGATTTTGGTCACGACTTCCTCCAGTGTGTGGTTGCGTCCGGTGATAGACACGGTAGGTCGGCTACAGGCTGTCGGCCTGCCAGGCAGGCCGGGGGGCGGGAGCAAGCGTGGTCAAGCTGGAGCTGCAGAAAGATCTGGCGCGGCACCTGCGCGGCGGACACCCGTGGGTGTACTCGCGCGCCATCGAGAAGCCGCCGGAGAAGCTCGGGGCGGGCGAGATCGTGGACGTGGTCGAGCGCGGCAAGTTCGTCGCGCGCGGCTACTACGATCCGCACAGCGCCATCGCCGTCCGCGTGCTCACGCGCGACCCGGCGGACGCCATCGGGGCGAACTTCTGGCGGCGGCGCATCGCCAAGGCCATCGCGCTGCGCCGCGCCTACGTGCCCTTCGACGGCGACACCGACTGCGTCCGCCTGGTGCACGGCGAAGGCGACTGGCTGCCGGGCGTGGTGATCGATCTCTACGGCCGCTTCGCGGTGCTCAAGCTCTACAGCGCGGGCCTCGCGCCGCACCGCTCGTTCATCCTCGATGCGCTGCGCGGCGAGATCGCGCTCGACGGCATCTACGGACGGGACCAGGAGTCCGCTTCCGAGGATGGAGACGACGACGATCGGCCGTCGAAGGGACAGCTGCTCTGGGGCAAGGAGCCGCCCGATCCGATCGTGGTGAAGGAGAACGGCGTGCCGATCGCCGTCGATGTGCGGCGCGGACAGAAGACGGGCTTCTTCCTCGATCAGCGCGACAACCGGCTGGCCCTGCGGAAGTACGCGCGCGGGCGCGGCCGGGCGGTCAACTGCTTCTCGTACACCGGCGGCTTCTCGGTGCAGGCGGCGCTCGGCGGCGCGCGCGAGGTGATCTCGATCGACCGTGACGCCTCGGCGCTCGCGCTCGCGCGTCGCAACTTCGAGCTCAATGGCCTCGACCCGGCAAAGCACGGCTTCGTCGTGTCCGATGTGCTCGAGTGGCTCTCGGCGCGCAAGGAGGAGAAGACGCGCTTCGACCTCATCGTCCTCGACCCGCCCGCTTATGCCAAGACGCAGAAGGCGGTGCCGGCGGCCATCGACGGCTACGCGTCGCTGCACCGCGCGGCGCTCAACGTGCTCGCGCCGGGCGGCATCCTCGCCACCGCGTCGTGCTCGGCGCGCGTCTCGCCGGAGGAGTTCCTCGGCGCGGTCCGCGAGGCGGCGGGCAAGACGCACGCCGATTTGCAGCTGCTGGAGGAGCGCCGCCAGCCGGCGGACCACCCGATGCAGATGGCCTTTCCGGAGGGGCGCTACCTCAAGTTCTTCGTCTTCCGCCGGGGCGACTGATGGTGCTGGCGGGGCAGTACCTCGAGCGCGCGGTGACGGTGAACAGCGGTGAGCTCTCGCTCGATGCGCTCTACCACCGCGGCGACGCTGACCCGCCCTGCCTGCTCGCCTCTCCGCATCCAGCGCTGGGGGGCAGCATGACCGCGCCGGTGATCGCAGAGCTGGCGTGGGCGCTGACGCGCGCGGGGCACGCGACGCTGCGCTTCGACTATCGCGGCGTGGGCGCTTCGCAGGGGCGGACGAGGCACGGGCCCGGCTCGATGCGGATCCTGGCGCTCGACGACGAGCTGGCCGATCTCTTCGCGGCGGCCGACCAGCTGCGCGCCACCCGGGGGACCGCTTCGGTCTGCGCCGTCGGAGTTTCCTTTGGCGCGGCGGTGGTGCTCGCGGCTGCGAACGACGCGCGCATCTCGCGGATCATCCTGGTCGCGCCGCCGACCACGCTCGCCGATTTCTCGGCGCTGCGCACGCTCGACAAGCCAGCGCTGGTGGTGTGCGCGCACCACGACCCGCTTGGCGATCGCGCGCTCCTGCAGCTCAGTCCGGAGGGAACGCTGGAGGTGATCCCGCACTCCGACGCTTCGTTCCGCCGCGGCCTCACCGAGCTCGGCAAGCTGTGCGCGGCGTGGCTGCGCGGCGCCCCGCCCGAGGCGGCGGCGCCGGCCCCCAGCGAGGAGGAGGAGGTGGCGGCGGCTCCCGTGCGCGAGCTGGACCTCGACCTGGGGGACGGCGCGCCGCTCGAGCTGGACCTCGACTCGATCGCGCCGCCGCACCGGGATTAGTCAGCCTGCGCCGCACCGGATTGGTCCGCCCCGCCGCACCGCCATTCCCTTGCGGCGCGCACCGCAATCAGCGCGCGATGCCGGGTGCGCGGCCACATTCAGATCGGACCGCCGTGGCGCGCGTTCCCTCTGCAATACGCGCCCTCGCGTCGCGTATGTCAGGGGATGGCGCTATGCTTCGTGACAGCCAAGGGGACCGCATGACGGCAGGCACTCTTTCGGCGCGGCGGGCGCTCGGCGAGCGGATGGCGGTCGCCGCCGTCGTAGCCTGGGCGCCGCTCGCGGTGCTGCTCTCGGGCCTCGCCGGCTGTGCCCGCGGTCCGCTGCCGGTGGCGCAGGTCACCGCCGACGCCGTGCCGGGCCTGATCGACGTCGAGTGGCGCGGGAGCGCGCCGGCGCACCGTGCGATCGCGTCGCGGCTCGGCGCTATCGTCGATGATGAGTCCATCGACGAGAGCATTTGGGAGACCGACGAGCGCATCGAGCTGCGCGTCGATCCGCAGGCCGAAGAGGGCGACCTCGCTGAGCTGCGCAAGAGCGCGGACCTGATCTTCGCCGAGCCCGTCACGCGGGTCGAGGCGCTCTGGCTCCCGGACGATCCCGACTTCGCGAAGCAGTGGCATCTGCAGGCGGCGGGAGCGCCCGCGGCGTGGGACGCGACGCGCGGGGAGGGCGTGACCGTCGCGGTCATCGACACCGGCATCTACCCGGTGGACGATCTCGACGCGAGCCGCATCGTGGCCGGCTACAACTTCGTCACCCACTCGGCTGACGCGCGCGACGATCACGGCCACGGCACGCACGTCGCCGGGACCATCGCGCAGAGCACCGGCAACGGGAAGGGCGTCGCCGGCATGGCGCCGCTCTCGCGGCTGATGCCGGTCAAGGTCCTGAGCGCCTTCGGCGGCGGCACCTCCGCGGGCATCGCCGATGGCATTCGCTTCGCGGTCGATCACGGCGCGCGCGTGCTCAACCTTTCGCTCGGCGGCGGCGGCCGCTCCATCGACATGGAGCGCGCGGTCGCCTACGCGCGGCGCAAGGGCGCGGTGGTGGTCTGCGCCGCGGGCAACTCCGGCGGGCGCGGCGTGTCGTTCCCGGCCGCGTATCCGGGCGCCTTCGCGGTCAGCGCGGTGGGGCCCACGGCGAAGCCGGCGCCGTACACCTCGTTCGGTCCAGAGGTCGCCATCGCGGCGCCGGGCGGCGACAAGTCGCAGGGCGAGGAGGGCGGCGTGCTGCAGGAGACGCTCGCCGAAGGCTCGACCAGCGAGAGCGCCTACCGCTGGTTCCAGGGCACCAGCATGGCGACGCCGCATGTGGCGGGGGCGGCCGCGCTGCTCGAGTCCCTGGGCGTGACCAACCCGGACGCGGTGGAGCGCTTGATCACGGGCAACGCGCGCGCGCCGCAGGAGCGCGACCCGGAGAAGTACGGCGCGGGGCTGCTCGACGCGGCCGCCGCCGTGCGCGACGCGACGGTGTGGTGGGGCGCCTTCCGCTTCGCCTTCGCGCTGCTCGGGGCGATCATTGCGCTCAAGCACGCGCGCCGGATGTCGCAGCTGGCGCGGTCCGAAGCGCCGGGCGTTCCTTTCTGGGGCGGCCTCGCGCTCGGCGCCGGGGCGCTCACCATGCTGGCGCCGCTCGGGCTCGCGCGCATCCACGCGCTCTCGTTCCTGGCGCTGCCGCCGGCCGGCGCGGCGGCGCACTGGCTCGGCTTGCCCGGGACCTCAGCGCTCGCCACCGCGGCGGCGTACGCCGGCTGGAGCCCGCTCTTGCCGCTCTTCTTCGCGCTGCCGGCGCGGCTGGGGAGAAAGCCCATCGGCAACGTCTTCGGGGCCTTCGCGGCGGGGCTCGCGTTTGGCTGGGCCGGCCTCTTGCTGCAAGCCGCGCTCTGGCGATCGGTGACGCTGCCGTGGCTGCCGTCGCTGCTGACCCCGGCCTTCCTCGGGATCTCGGCGGTCGTCGCCTGGTCGGCGGGGCGCGGACTTATGTCACGGGAGTCCTTGCGATGAAGCTCACCGGCAAAGTCGAGCGGCGCGACCTCGAGGGCGGGACCTACCAGTTGGTGGCCGACGACGGCCGCCGCTACACGCTGCTCGGCGCCGCGGCGGAGCTCAAGGCGGCGCAGGGCGCGCGCGTCGAGGTGGAGGGCAGCCTTGACGAAGGCTTCGGCATTGCCATGGCGGGGCCGCAGCTCCAGGTCACGAAGGTCAAGAAGCTCTAATGGCGCTGCAGGAGCCGGATCGCTCCCAGCACCACCGCGACGGCCCACACCGCAAAGAGCGCCCAGGCCCACGGCTTGCGGCCCGTCGCCGCTTCCTCGACCGAAGGCGGTTCGTTTCGCCGCCGCAGCAGGCGCACCGCCAGCACGATCCCCGCGACCAGCAGCGCGGCGCCGAGCAGGAGCGCCCAGCGAGGCGGCGGGGTATCAGGATCCTCGTAGCCGAGCATGAACGCACCACCGGCGATCCCGTTGTTGACCGCGTGGGCCATCACCGCGGGCCAGAGCGAGCCGGACCAGAGGCGCAGGAGCGCGAGCATCATGCCGATCTCCAGCAGGCCCACGAAGCCGACCGGATCGAGGTGCAGCGCGGAGAACAAAGCGCCCGACACCAGCACGGCCAACACTGCTCCAAAGCTGCGCTGGAGCGCGGGCAGCGCGAAGCCGCGGAAGAAGAGCTCCTCGCCGAGCGGTGCGGCGATGGCGACGGTGATCAGCATCGGCGTGGCTTGCCCGGCGAAGACGCCGTCGAGCATCCGCTGCTTGGCGTCGAAGTCGGCAACCAGCTTCGCCGGCAGCCCTTCGTGCGCGAGGAAGGTGAGCAGCGACACGATGGGCTGGTTGAGCGCCGCAACCACGGTCGCGATCAGGAGCTGCCCCGCGGTCGGCGCGCGCAGGCCCAGATAAGGCCCGAGCCTCAACCCCGCCCACCAGATCACCGCGACCGCCGGCAGCGCGATGGCGAGCACCTCGGTCACCCAGAGCCCGACGACGATGTTCTGTTGCTGAACCGGGACGCCGATGACGATGAAACCGAAGAGCAGCGCGCCGTAGGCGAGGATGGCGCTGCCGGCGCCGAGACGTCGTTCGGTCATGGGCGGGGGTTTCCATAGCACGGGCCCGCGGCGCCAATTGTCCGATTTCAGCAGGCGGCGACGGCCGGTAGGATGCCCGCCATCGGGTCATTCCAGAAATTGCTGGCGGCGCTCGCCGCGGCGGCCGTCTGCACCTCGCTCGCGAGCTGCTCCGACTGCAAGTCGATGAAGGCCAACGGCAGCGCCGTCTCTGGCCCCATCTGCGGCGGCGAAGGCACCGACGCTCCCGAGCCGCCGCCGGTGGTTCCGAGCGCGTGCCAGCCGCGCGCGGTGATGCCGAACTTCTTCAAGCTGCTGGACAACAGCGACGCCGCGCTGGCGGGAGTGCGGTCGGTGGTCAAGGACCTGGGCACCCCGGTGTGCCAGGTCACGCCAGCCGCGTGCGCGAGCGACGATCAGTGCCAGATCGGCAGCTGCATCAACGGGGCGTGCCCGTGCACCGCCGAGTACAGCCCGCTCGCCAACATCCTGGGCTTTACCTTCGGAGGCCTCGCCACCATCGCAAACCCAGCCACCAACCCGCCCGAGCCCGGCTCGGTGGGGACGCCCGGCTGCCTCTCGGCCACAGGCGCGGCCAACCTGCCGCCCGAGAAGCGCAACCGCATCTGCGAGCTGCGTCGCGCGCTCGACGTGCTGCTGCAGCAAAACGGCGGGCAGAAGCTGCTCGACGATCCGAACGTACACCGGGTAACGGTCGCGCTGCTCGACTACCTCCAGGGCAAGCCTCCGTTCACCGCGCCGCACTACGATCTCATCACCGGCATCGGCCGCATCGCGGGCGCGGACCCCGGCGTCTGCGATCCAGCCGCGGGCTGGTCGCTGCTCGACAACCTGCTCGGCTCTCTCTCGCCCGCGCTCGCGCAGCAGCAGCTCGCGGCGATCCAGACGCTGCTCGCCGACCCGACCACCAAAGAGTTCCTCCGCACCTTCTCGCAGGGTGGCGGCTCGGCCAACGGCCGTCAGAGCGTGATCGTGCTGGTTCATGCGCTGACGCCGTCGCTGCTGGCCGCGATGAGCGGCAACGACGCGCTCACCACCCTCCAGCCGGTGCTCGATCAGATCGACAACGGCAGCTTCCCGCAGACCTTCAAGGCCGAGGTCCACGCGGTGGTCGGCAACACCGCCTGGCTGCTCGGATCGCCGGCTTGGGCAGGGTTCGCCAGATACGCGATGAACGCGCGGGTCGTGAACGGCGGCAACCTTTACCAAGGCTCGGTGACGTGCACGTCGGCTGCGAGCGGCGGCCCCGCCAGCACAGGCGCGGGCATCGTCGATGGAACGTGCCGGTGGAATTACCTCTCGGCGTCGACCCCCGCTCCCGCCATCTTGCCGCCGCTGCAGAAAGTCATCGCTTGCGCCGGCAGCGCCGCGGTGCGCTGCGCCGACCCGGTCAACTGCAACAAGGATGACGACGAGCTGCTCGGCGCAGCCTACGACCTGATCTCGCTGCCGGAGACGAGCGGCGGCATCGACCTCTCCACTCTGGTGGGCGCGCTCAACAAGCTCGTCACGCTCGACTCGACGGGCCAGACCGCGCGCACCATCCGGCTGGTGGTCGAGGGCATCAAGGGCAGCGACGACCCCACCGAGCCGCACGAGGTGCGCGACGCCGTCGCCGCGCTGGCCCGGCAGGCGCTCACCGCCAGCGAGGCGCAGAAGCTCGTCCCCGCGGTCGAGGTGCTGATCGACCGGCACCTCGTCACCGAAATCTTCAGCCTCCTCCAGGATCTCCTCTACCAGTGCACGCCGCCCCAGCCTCCCGGAACGTCCAAATGAAGCGGCTCTGCGCCACGCTCGCTGTTCTGCTCACCGCCACCGCTGCCCGCGCCAACCCCTTCGAGCTGTTCGGTTACACGCCGCGCGCCATCGGCATGGGCGAGGCCATGACCGGCGTCGCCGACGATCTGGCGGGCAGCTTCTACAACCCTGCGGGCCTGATCGGGCACACCAAGGCGGAGTTCGGCATCGGCTTCGCCGACACCGTCTCGCAGCTGCACATCGACCGGGCGAAGACCTCGGCTTCCGCGCCCTCGAGCCAGCTGGTGCCGAGCTCGCCGCGCTTCGAGCTCGGCATCATCTTCCCGCTCGGCGGATCGCTGCTCAAGGATCGCGTGGTTCTCGGCATCGGCGGAGGCCACCCGCTGGGCTCGCTCATCCGCGTGCAGACCGTCGACCAGTCGCACCCGCAGTTCTACATGTACCAGAGCAAGGCGCAGCGCTTCGCGCTCAACGGCGCCATCGGCATCCGCATCATCAACGGCCTCTCCATCGGCGCCGGGGTGCAGGTCACTGCCGAGCAAATCGGCAACGTCGACTTCAAGCTCGACGTCGCCTCGCGCACTTTCAAGGCGCGCGACATCACCGTCGCTCTCAACACCGTGCCCACGCCAACCGCAGGCATCCTGATCGAGCCCAACGACAGCATCAAACTGGGGCTCTCGTGGCGCGCGAATCGCGGCTCTACTACACGCAGCCGACCAACATCGATCTCGGCGACATCGGCGCGCTCAAGCTCGAGGTGCAGGGCCTCGCGCAGTACTGGCCCGACGTCTTCAGCGCCGGCCTCAGCATCAAGCCGACCAACCGGCTGCTGATCGCCGTGCAGGTGGACTACCTGCGCTGGAGCAAGTCGCCCAACGACCAGGTCTCGGTCAAGGTGACGCCGAGCGGGACGGTGCTGGCGGGGCTGGGGCTCGATTCGCTGCTCGGCTTCGGCTCGCAGGACGCGCACCCGGGCTTCTCGGATATCCTCGAGCCGCACCTCGGCATCGAGTACACGGCGAACGAGGTGATCACGCTGCGCGCGGGTGCGTGGGTGCGGCCGCCGGTCACGCCGGATCAGAATGGCACCACCAACTACCTCGACAACTTCACCGAGGCGGTCTCGGCGGGGCTGTCGTTCCGCCTCGTCGATCCGCTGCGGGTCTTCACCGATCCGGTCACCTTCGATCTCGGCGGCCAGCTCATCTTCGCCAACGAGCGCAGCGACCGGAAGCAGGCGGCCGACCCGACCGGCAGCGCCAGCTGGGGCGGGATGCTCTATAACTTCTCCGCCATGCTCCGGTATCTCTATTGAGCGGAGGGCTCCCTCCGCGCGGTATCCCTCGCGCCCCCAGCCACGTGCCGGCGTGGTCGCCGCCAAAACGCTCGCTGGTTATGGTGAGCGCGTGAGCGACGACGAGCACGTGAAATCGGGGCGGCTGCGCAGGATGGGCCGCCTCGCCTACCTGACCGCGCGCACCACCGGAGATCTTCTGGCGGCGCAGGCTCGGCGCAAGCTTGCAGCCGGCGACTCCGAGCCGGACCTGCGCAAGGCGGCGGAGCGCATCCTCGGGACGCTCGGCGAGCTCAAGGGCGCCGCGCTCAAACTCGGCCAGGCGCTGGCGATGGACCCCGACGCGCTCCCACCCGAGGCGCGATCGATCGTCGCCAAGCTCCTCTCGCAGGCGCCGCAGCGAATGCCCTTCGAGGCCGTTGCGCAGGTGGTTCGCGAGGAGCTGGGCAAGCATCCTGACGAGCTGTTCGAGAGCTTCGATCGCGAGCCGCTCGCCGCCGCGTCGCTCGGGCAGGTGCACGGCGCGCGGCTGAAGGCGGGCCTTAGGGGCACCGGGCGCGACGTAGTGGTGAAGGTGCAGTACCCCGGCGTGGACAAGGCGCTCGAGAGCGACCTCGCCAACGCGTCCATCCTGGTGAAGGGCTTCGCGCTCACCGGCGAGACCCTCGACGGCCGCCCCTATTACGACGAGCTGCGTGCCTCGCTCCTGCGCGAGCTCGACTACCGCGAGGAGGCTCGGCAGGCACGCGACTACGCGCACGCGGCGCGCCACTATCCGGAGCTGGTGGTCCCGCAGGTGATCGAGGAGCTCAGCGGGAGGCGCGTGCTTTGCCTCGAGCGGTTGCGCGGCCCGTCGCTGCTCGACGCCATCGAGTCGGATGCCGGCGCTCCCGAGCGGTTCCGCATCGCGCGCCTGCTGGTGTTCGCCATCTGGGGGCCGTTCTTTACCGAGCGGCTGATCCACGCCGATCCGCACCCCGGCAACTTCCTGGTGCTGCCCGACGGCCGGCTGGGCGTGCTCGACTTCGGCGCCACCAAGCGACTCTCGGAGAATTTCGCCTCGGTCTATCGCGGTTTCCTCCATGCGCTCGCGAACGGCTCGCCGCGCCCCGAGGTAGGGCCGTCGCTCGCGGCTGCGGGCTTCCGCTTCCTCGGCGACGACGAAGAGGAGGCGTACGCCTTCTGCGACCGCCTGGCCGACCTGGTCGAGAAGCCGTCGCTCACCGACGACTACGACTTCGGGTCGGACGCCATGGTGGTGGCGGCGCGAAGGCTCTTCCAGAGCGAGCCGCGCCTCGCGCTGTCGATCAAGCCGCCGGCCGAGGCGCTGCTCTTCTACCGGGCGGCCGCCGGGCTGGCGCAGGATCTCCGCTTGCTCAAAGCGCGCGGCAAGTTCCGCCCTTTGTTGCAGGAGATCGAAGAGCGCGCGTGATAAAGCGCTCCGCTCATGGAACGCGGACGCCAGCTCATCACGGACGGAGCGCAGCTCGCCCAGCTCGTCGAAACGGTGCAGAAGGAAGAGCGAATCGGCCTCGACACCGAGTCGAACGGCTTCCACGCCTATTTCGAAAAGGTGTGCCTGGTGCAGGTGGCGACGGCCGGGGTTGACTGGGTCGTCGACCTGATCGCCGTCGATCTCAAGCCGCTGGTGCCGCTGCTCGCTGATCCCTCGCGCGAGATCATCCTCCACGCCGCCGAGTACGACGTGCTCTGCATGAAGCGCGACTACGGCCTCCTCTTCGGCCGCATCTTCGACACCCACGCCGCGGCCAAGGTGCTCGGCATCGAGCGGGTGGGGCTGCACAACCTGCTCGAGGACGAGCTGGGCATCAAGGCCACCATCGACGAGCAGAAGAGCGACTGGGGCAAGCGGCCGCTCTCGCCTCAGCAGATCGAGTACGCCTTCGCTGACGTGCAGTTCCTCCTGCCGCTGCGCGACCGGATCGCCGGCAAGCTCGCCGAGCGCGGACTCGAGCGCGAGGCGCAGGCGGAGTTCGCGCGCCTGGTTGCGAAGGAGCCGCGGGTTCGCGAGTTCGATCCAGAAGCGTGGCAGCGGATGAAGGCGGCGCGCACGCTCGACGGCCGCGGCCGGGCGGTGCTGCGGGAGCTGTTCCTGCTGCGCGATCGCCGCGCGCGCGAGGTGAACCGGCCCCCGTTCAAGGTGCTCTCCGACCTGTTCCTCTCGGAGGTGGCGCGGCGGCTGCCGAAGACGGAGGAGGAGCTGGCGCGCGTGCCTGGGGTTTCCGCCGGTAGCTTGAAGCGCGTGGTCGAGGGCGTGCTCGAGGCGGTGAAGAACGGGCTCGCGGCCGAGCCGCTGGCGAAGCCCAAGACCGCGGGCGCGCCGAACGGGCGCTGGAGGAAGGGCGGGCCCGGCGCGCCTCCGCCCGAGGTGGAGGAGCGCTTCGAGCGGCTGCGCGCGTGGCGCAAGGCGCGCGCGGAGGCGCGCAAGGTCGAGGTGCAGGTGATCGCGCCCAACGCGGTGCTGATGGCGGTTGCGCGCATCGCGCCGGACAGCCTTCCGGCGCTCGGCGCGGTCGAGGGAATGGACCCGTTCCGCATCGAGCAATACGGCGCCGAGATCCTCGAGGTGCTCAGGGCGCCGCCCTCGAAGCCGCCCTCGCCGCAGCAAGGCGAGCTGCTCTAGCCATCGGAAGCTAGAAGGCCGCGCCCGCTTTCAGCGGCGGCACCGTGGCCAAGAGCCGCGGCGGCGAGCCTCCCGCGAGGATGCGGTAGGCGCTCCAGGCACCGACGATGACCTTGATGTACTTGCGCGTCTCGCGGTACGGGAGCTCCTCGACCCATTGATCGATCGGCTCGCCCGCGCCCTTGTCGGCCCAAGGCGCCGCGACGCGCGGGCCGGCGTTGTAGGCGGCGGCGGCGAGCGGCGCGTCGCCGAAGCGGCCCAGCAATTCGGCGAGGTACCAGGCGCCGAGGTCGATGGCGGTCGCGGGAACGGTGAGGTCCTCGTCGCGCAGCGGCGGGCGCCCGAGCACGAGGGCCGCACGCCGCGCGGTCGCCGGCAGCAGCTGCATCAGTCCGACGGCGCCCGCTGCGCTCCGCGCGTCGGCCTTGAACAAACTTTCGCGGCGCATCACGGCAAGCAGAAGATACGGATCGATGCCGGTCCGCCGCGTGCTGGCGGCCACTTCGCGCGGGAAGGCGGCCGGGTAGGCGGCGGCGAGCGCCACGCGCAGCCGCGGAGTGAGCGCGTCGAGCCGCGGCAGCTTGCTGCGGGCGCCGAGGAGAGCATCGCCCAGCGCCATCGATCGATCGAAGCGGCGCGCCCGCTCGTAGACGGGCAGCGCCTCCGTCGCGTCGCCGCGCTCCTGGAGGAAGCGGTCCGCCTCCGCGGCGGCGTCCAGCAGAAAGCCCATGCGCGCCAGCTCGTCGGCGAGGGCGAGGCGGGGCGGGAGCGGGGTCGTGCGCGCTGGGAGCGGCGGGGGCGGAAAGGGTGCCGGACTCGCGCCCGACTGGCCGAGCCGATCGCGCGCGAGCAAGCCGTACCAGCCCAGCGGGTCCAGCGCCGCCGCGCGCCGAAACAGCTGCGCGGCGAGCTGCGGCTTGCCCGCGCGCGCTTGCCAGTAGGCGCCTTGGGCGCGCTCCTCGTCGCTCTGGGCGCTGGCCGCGAACTCGGCGAACCGCTCGACGGCGTCGGGCAGCCGGTCCTGATACGAGAGCCAGGCGAGGCTCCAGCGCGCGGCCGCGGCGTTCTGGCCGATGCGCTTCGCAGCCAGCCTCGCCAGCCGCGCGCGGGCCGAAGGCTTGTGGCCGGCGTCGAGCTCCAGCCGCGCCGCGAAGAGCGCGGCCTCCTCGGCCTCCGGTGCCGCGGGGAACCGGCGGGCGAGCTCGTCGGCGATGCGGATCGCTTCGGGATCGCGGCCGTGCCGGGCGCGGTCGCGGGCCAGCAGCATCGACGCCTGCGCGGCCACATGGGGCGCACCTTTGACCGCGCCGAGCAGTGAGGGCCCCGCGTCGTTGCGGCGCCCGTCCGCCGCGAGCGCCCGGGCGTGGAGAAGCTGCGCCTCGGCCGCGTCCTCTCCGGTCAGCGCGGCGGTCGCCGCTTCGGATTGCGCGGTGGCGGCACTGGGCCGCCCCGCCGAAAGCAGGCGCGAAGCACGCAGGAGCAAATCGTGGCCGGTGGGCGGAGGAAGCTCGACGCCCAGCGCCAGCTCCTCGTCGCGCGCCGCCTGCGCCTCGGGGAGCTCGGGGTGCAGCAGCCAGAGCGACCGCAGCGCCAGCGCCGCTTCGCGCCGCAGCGTAGGATCGGCCCGCGCCTGCTCGAGGACCGCCGTGGCGTGGAGCCGCGCCAGCCGCGCCTTCTCCTCCGGAGGCTGGCCCGCAAGCCCGGCCGCGTGGAGCGCCTGCTGCGCCGCCGCCGGAAGGTCGTGGTCGGCCAGCAATGCCTGGGCGAGCAATGCGGCGGCATGCGTGCCGGCGGACCCCTGCGCATCCAGCCGCACTGCCGCCCGCAACGGTTCGAGCGCCTGGTGCGGGTGTGCAGCCATTAGCCTCGCCTCACCCAGCAGCCCGAGCGCGTACGGCTCGAGCGGGCCAAGCTTGCCCAGCCAAGGCTCCAACACCTCCGCCGCTTCGTCGAAGCGACCGCCAGCGCAGAGGGAGCGAGCCAGGATCAGCGTGCAGCGTGCGTCCTCAGTCGCGCAGGGCCGCGCCGCCGCGGCCGCAGCATCCGGGTTCGCGTCGGCGAGCAGGGCGCCAGCGTCTTCCCAGGAAAACTGCGCGGCGCCCGCTGTCCGCTGGTCGAAGAGCAGCGCCATCGCGACCAAGGTCGATCGGATCGTCAATTTCACCTTGCTCCTGGGAACCTTGCCGTTCTGCCGGCCCATGCTGACATTGCCGCGCCGCGGCCGGTCGAGTGGCGCCGGTTGACGCGTTCTGTTATATGCCCCCGCCTTCAGGAGGTTTCATCCGCATGGCTGTCATGGCGAAGCCGTTCCCGACTGAGATGACGACGCCGATCAGCCTCGAGGGCAATCGGAAGATGTCCGTCGAGGCGCACCGCAACCTTTTCTGCACTTCGTACGACGAGTGCCTGAACGACGCGGTCAAGCGGGGCTGGAATAGCTTTACCTGCGTGCGCTGCCCGAATTACACGGTCACCGATGGCTCTCCTGAGCATTCGATCGAGGCCTTCGCGACGCAGCGGAGGTCCGCCTAGGAGCGGCTTAGTTGGCGTAGAGGACCAGCACCCAGAGCCGGCCGGGTCCGTAGGCCTTCGAACTGGCATAAATGGCTCCCAGGCCGACGCGCGTCCATCGCGGGTCCCCCAGGTTGCTCGAGGTCTTCGTCTCGTCGGGCGCGCTGCCCACGAAGAGTTCGCCCACCACGCTCTTGAGAGTCGGATCGATGTCGAGCGCGGCGGCGGTGACCTCCGCGGGCAGCTTGAGCGAGTCTGACAGCGCGACCTGCGCGATCGCGCGGCGCGCCACCGCGTCCAGGTCTGCACTGCGCGCGAGCGGCGGCAACCTCCGGCGGGCGCGCTCCTGCGCGATCAGGCCGAGCGCCTCGCTCGCGGGGTCCGCCGACCCGACCACGGGCGCCGCGAGCACCTCGGTGAGGTAGACGGCCTGCGCGCCGTCGGGCGAGACGCCGCGCGCCGTGCCCAGTCCCAGCCGGCGATGCCGCGGATCGAGGAGATTCGCGAGGTGCGCGGGCGATCCGGCCACCGCCTGGTGCGCGGTGACGGCGTCGTCGGAAAGGCCGATGTTCTCTCCGGCCGATTGATAGGCGTAGCCGGACTTACGCAGCCGGTCTGACAGGCTGCCATCGCTTGCAAGCACATGCGCAAAGGTTCGCGTGCGCGCCATTTCGCGGCTATGGCCTTCCGCCACCGCGTCGAGCTCGGCGTCGCGCTGGAGGTGCGGCAGACCCCGCGCGGAGCGGAGTCGGTCGATTTCGGTCTCCACCGCGGCAAGGCCGGTGCCTGGGGCTCGCAGCGCGGGCGGGCGCGCGGGCCGTTCGACACCGGCGAATACCCGTCGCACGGCCAGCACCTGGGGTCCGCCCGGACCGTTGCCGAGCACCTCGACGGAGTGCTCGCCGTCGGGGCGCAGGGTGACACGGCCGGAGAAGCGGTCGCCGGCCGTCGCGAGCTTCAGCTCCTCGACCTCGCCGCCGGGCCGGGTGACGAAGAGCCGCGGCTTCGTGAGCCCGGTCGCGAGACGGCCGCTCACCTCGACGGAGTCGCCCGACGCGACGTGCCCCGGGATGGGCGCAAGGTCCGACGCATGCTGCGCCGTGAGGGCCGCCACCACCGCCTCGCCGCTCGCCAGCACCGCCGCCGCCACGCCGATGCGGTTGAAGCGGCACGCCTTGGGAAAGAGCTCGCCCACCGCGCGGTCAGCCTGCGAGGGCGGCGACACGGTGGCGACGCCGGCGATGGGCGCCGGCTCGCTCGACTCCAGCGACGCGTAAAAGGAGAGGGCGCTCCCGGTCACGTCGGTGAGCCCGACCTTGGCCGCGGTGGAGAACGCGCGCGCCGCCGCGGTCAAGTCTCGATCGAAAGCGACCGACCGCCGCGGGCACGAGCCGGCGATGGCTTCCTGCACCGCCGCTTCTAGCTGGGCCTGCGAAGGGAGCTCGGCGGTAGCCAGGAGCAGCGCGAGCGCGAAGCCATGCACGAATCGATGGTAGCGGAATCGACGGATCGGCGCGCGAAAATGCACCGCCCGCTGAATGTCCGATGCGTGGTCGGCGCTCCTGCGCGAGAGTCTTCTTCCGCGGGAGAAGCCCCCGCCTGCCTGGCGCGCCGCGACTTGACACACGGCGCTACGTTCATCACCCTGCGCCGACTTTTTCGGGCGGGCTCCACGTATCGCTTCTGGACTTTTCAGCTGGAAGGGGAACCCCGGATGCTCCATCGTTTCGTGACGGCCTGCGCGGTCTTGATGCTTGGTGCCTGCGGCAAGGGCAGCACCACCGTCACACCGCCCGACGCGGGCCCCGCCTGCGCCACGCGCGCGGACTGCGCGAGCGGGCAGGTCTGCCTGAGCTCGCAGTGCGTTCCCAACTGCCACCAGACCTCGGACTGCAGCACCCCCCAGGTCTGTGAGGAAGGCATTTGTCTCTTGCCCGCTTGCGGCAGCGATTCGCAGTGCGCGAGCGGCCAGTCGTGCCTGAACGGCAAGTGCTCCACCTCGCCCGACGCGACCCAGATCGCCCACTGCGACGTCGCGCCGAACCCCGCCGAGGTCCGCGCCGGCGCGACCAACCCGACCGTACAACTCAAGGGGCTGGCGCAGGACTCGGGGGGTCGCGCAGTGCACTGGGACAAGTTCACCTGGTCGGTCACCTCGGGCCCCGGAACCATCGATCAGACGGGCCTCCTCACCGGCACCGGGGCTGGCGATATCGTCGTCGGCGCCAGCGTCACTGGCGGCACCGCGACCTGCCCGGCCGCCACGGTCCACTCCTACGGAGCGCAGGCGCCGGGCGCGCTCCGCATCACCGTCATCAACATCGACAGCAAGGTGCCGGTGATGGGCGCGAAGGTGCTGCTCACCTTTTCGGCGGCCTGCCCGAATGCGACTCCTGCGTCGTGCGTGACCGGCGCCGACGGCGTGGTGAGCTTCGCGGGCCAGACGGGCTCACAAGACGTGCACGTATTCGCGGCGGGCTACGGCTACACGTCGTTTATCCAGACGACCGCGACGGACATCCTCGCTCCGTTGACGCCGTACCTCGCCGCCAGCAAGCGCAGCGGCTTCACCGGTCACATGTGTGATCAGCGCGCCGGCGCCAACGACGCCGTCTGCCCGCCGGAAGGCGACTTCTCACCGCTCGCGGCCCAGGGCGAGGCCGTGCACCTTGCTTTCTTCGGCAGCAGCATCCCCAACAGCCTGCTCGATCTTTCGGTCGACACTCTGCTCGGCACCTCGCACCCGGTGAGCATCTCGCTCGGCGGCAGCACCTTCAACAAGAACCTGCCCTACGGCCTGGTGCTGGGCGTCGGCTCGAACCTCTTCAACACGCAGGACTACCGGGTCTTCACCGACCCGGGCAAGCGCGCCATCTGGGGCCTGGGCGGCAACGTGAACCTCACCTCGGTGGTCACCGCGCTCGGGCCGGTGCTGTCCGGCGGCAGCGGTGGCGCGCCCGACATCGGCGGCCTCCTGCCGCAGCTGCTGCCCCTCTTCAGCAAGCTGCAGGCGGGCGCGCTCGTGGATGTGCAGGCGACGCCGCCGGCCGCGGGAGGTCCCGGCACGTTCGCGCCGGTTGCCATCCCGCTGAACACGCCGCTGCGCCTGCGGGTGCAGGCCAAGTCGCCCGACCTTCCCAAGCTCGACGGCAAGTACCTGGACGGCGCGCTGGTGGTCGCTGGCGCGATGGACTATCCGGTGGGCTTCCTGCCGCTCGGCCTGACCGCGGGCCTCTCGGCGAAGGACTCGAACAAGGCCAACACGGCCAAGGTGCTCGATCCCACCTGCGACCCGAGCGGCGGCCCGACCGCGTGCGCGACCAGCGTCCTGCCTTTCAAGATGGCGCCGCCGAACAATGGCGCCGAGGGCAGCAAGTATGGCGTGGCGCTGCTCGCGCTCAACTTCGGCGGTCTTTCGCCGGGCTCGACTACGCGCGTGGCAGTGAGCGGCCTGATCAAGACGATGGACAAGATCGACTACGTCGCGCCGCCCGCTGCCGCCGTGGACGTGCCCTTTCCCGAGCCCTACCTCAGTTTGCCGTCTACCGTCTCCGTCACCATCAAAAAGACGGGGCGGCAGCTGGACGTGGGCACGCCGGCCGACACGCGCGCGCAGATCTACCGCTTCGAGTTGGAGAACAACGCGCGGCTCGCCTGGAACATATGGATCAGCCCCACGGCGGCAGCGGGCGGTCCGATTACCTTGCCCGATCCCTCAGTGAGTTCGATCGGCCTGACCGATCCCTTCGCCGACGCGCCCGGCGCCGACGGCAAGACCGCCGGCCCGACCGCCCGGCTGCTCAGCCTGAAGCTGACCACCGCGGTGACCGCCGAGCAGCTCGAGACCTTCGGCGGGCCCGTGGGGCTCGACCAGATCGGGACCAACCTCGCCGCCTTCACGGCGCTGCAGGTTTCCGTCTCGCCGTAGACGCCCTCCGCGCGTTCTCCAGTTGGCGACCGCCTGAGGAGCGTCGCCGAAACCGGCGACACCTCCTCGCCGATCTGGCGCGGGCCCGACGCAGCGGTTAGGCTTCGGGAGTTGGCGAAAGGAGGTGATGGCATGTCGGACGCAACCAGACGTCTCGCGTGTGCCATCGCCCTCGCCGCTCTCCGGGCGTAGGCGATCGACGCACGCACGTCGGGCGGCGGGGATTCATCCGGATCCCCGCCGCTTTCTTTTCAGCGTCGCGCCCAAAGCCGTTGCAAGCGAGCCCGCGTCGCGACTGCGGCAAGATTCACCTTTGCGATCCCCCTCGGTTCCCTGTATGCACCCACTCTCGGAGGCGTCATCATGAGGCTTGGTTTCGGCGAGATCCTGGTCATCCTGGTGCTGGCGCTGCTCTTCTTCGGTCCGTCGAAGCTGCCCCAGCTCGGCTCGAGCCTGGGCGAGGCGATCCGCGGCTTCAAGAAGGGGCTCACCGCGGTCGATGAGGAGCCGGCGACCGCCGTGAAAAAGCAGCTGCCGCCCTCGTAAAAGTGTCGCTGCGGCTGCAGCTCGTCGCGCTTTTCACCGCGGTGCTCGCGGGCACGCTGCTCGTCGCCACCGCGCTGGGCCTGCGTATCGCGCAGGGGTCGGTCGAGACCGAGATCCGCAAGCGCACCGACGAACTCGCCTTCGCGACCACGGTCGCGCTCAAGAAAGCCGGCTCCGACGACGAGCAGCTCTCCGAGGAGCTGGCTGCCACGGTGCGCATGCACCGCGGACTCTTGCGCGCCGAACTGACGCGGCCGGCGTCGCTCGGAGTCGACGCCGAGTTCACCGTCGCGCGTCTCACTCCCAGTGGAATCGATTTCACCCGCACGCGCGGACCGGCGACGCGTACGCCGGCCGAGGTGCTGGACGATCCGGACGCCGGCCGCGTGGTTCGCGTGGTCGCCCCTTTCAGCGACGCGCGCGGCGGTCGGGCGCGGCTGGTGCTGCTCGCGTCGCTCGGCGAGGCGCAGCGACTGGTGGCTGCCGAGCGGCGCGCGCTGCTCGAGGTCGCGCTCGGCGCCAGCGTCTTCCTCGTCATCGCCTTCTGGATCCTGCTCGGCCGCATTCTCATCCGCCGGGTCTCGGCGCTGGAGGACACCATGCGCGCGGTGGAGGGCGGGCAGCTGGCGGTCGCCGCGCCGGGGCCGGCCGAGGGGGGCGACGAGCTTGCCTATCTCGCGCGCGGGTTCAACCGCATGCTCGCGCAGATCCGCGGCTTCAACGCCGAGCTGACGCGCAAGATCGAGGACGCCACCGCTGAGCTGACGCGCAAGAACCGCACGCTCGAGGAGCTCAACGAGCTGCTGGTGGCGGCGCGGCGCGATCTCACCGCGAAAGAGCGGCTGGCCGCGCTGGGGCAGCTCGCCGGCACCATCGCGCACGAGTTGGGCAACCCGCTGAACGCGCTCTCGGGCCATTTGCAGCTGCTCGCGCGGCGGGCGGATGTGCCCGAGCCGGCAAAGGAGCAGGTGGCTATCGTCAATCGCGAGGCGCAGCGGATGGCGCAGATCATCCGCCGCTTCCTCGATCAGACGCGCGGCTTCACCCCGACGGCCGAGGAGGTCCCGCTCGGGCCGTTGGTGGACGAGGCGCTCGATCTGACGCTGGGGACCGAGGCGCGCGCGAAGATTCAGGTGGCGCGCGAGGTGGACGCGGGCGCGGTGCGGACCGACCCCGGCCTGGTGCGGCACCTGCTCACCAACCTGGTCGCAAACGCCATCGACGCCATGCCGCAGGGCGGGCGGCTCGAGGTGCAGGCGCACCGCGACGGGCCCGATCTGGTGCTGCGCGTGGCCGACACCGGGTCGGGGATGGCTCCCGAGGTGAAGCGACACATCTTCGAGCCCTTCTACACCACCAAGCCGAACGGAAAGGGCACCGGGCTGGGCCTCGCCATCTGCAAGGAGATCGCGCGCGCGCTCAAGGGGCGCATCGACGTCGAGAGCGAGCTGGGCCGCGGCTCCGCCTTCACCGTCCGCTTCCCCGCCGAATCCGTCCCTCTCGCGTGAAAAAGAATACCAACCGCGAAGGCGCGAAGCCGGCATGGTCTATTTTCGGCAAATCAGCCCAACTTCGCGTTTTCGCGCCCTCGCGGTTGCCTGAAAGGGAGTCTTGAATGACGGCCCCGCGCATATTGGTGGTGGACGACGACCTCGCCTCGCGGGGGTTGATGGAGCAGGTGCTGGCCGAGGACGGCCACCAGGTCGTCACCTGCGGCGACGGCGCCGAGGCCATCCGCATCCTCGCGCAGGAGCCCGACGCCTGGGACGCGGTGGTGAGCGACATCCGCATGGTCGAGGCCGACGGGCTCGAGGTGCTCGACTGGGTCCGCAAGAACGCGGTCGAGACGCCGGTGCTGCTGGTCACCGCCTTCGGCAACGTGGACGGCGCCGTGGATGCCATTCGCCGCGGCGCCTACGACTACATTTCCAAGCCGTACGAGATCGCCGCGATCAAGCTCGTCGTTGATCGCGCCTTGCGGCACCGGCGCCTCGCCGCCGAGAACCGGAGGCTCAAGCGCGAGATCCGCGAGAAGTACTCGCTGCAGAACGTGATCGGCCGCAGCGAAGGAATGTTGCAGGTGTACAAGACCGCCGCGCGCGTCGCGCTCACCGACGCCACCGTGCTGGTGGCCGGCGAGAGCGGCACCGGCAAGGAGCTGGTGGCGCGCGCCATCCACACCGCGTCGGCGCGCAGCGCGGGGCCGTTCGTCGCGGTCGACTGCAGCGCCATCGCCGAGGGCGTGCTCGAGAGCGAGCTGTTCGGCCACGCGCGCGGCTCGTTCACCGGCGCAACCGGCGCGCGGCGCGGACTCTTCGAGGAGGCCTCGGGCGGCACGCTCTTCCTCGACGAGATCGGCGACATCGGCGCGCGCATCCAGGCCCAGCTCCTGCGCGTGCTGCAGGAGCACGAGATCCGCCGCGTGGGCGAGTCGCAGGCGGTGCGGGTCGACACCCGCGTGGTGGGCGCGACCAACAAGGACCTGACCGAGCTGGTGAGGGCGCAGAAGTTCCGCGAGGACCTCTACTACCGGCTCAACGTCGTCACCATCCGGTTGCCGCCGTTGCGCGACCGGCGCGAGGACATCCCGCTGCTCGCCGAGTACTTCGCGGCGCGGCACGCGGGAGCGCGGGGGGCCACGCTCACCACCGACGCGCGCGACGCCTTGCTCGCCTATGACTGGCCCGGCAACGTGCGCGAGCTCGACAACGCCATCGCGCGCGCGCTGGCGCTCAACCCGGGCGGGACCATCCTTCCCGAAGATTTGCCCGACGCGGTCCGCTCGAAATTTTCTGGCCGCGGCGCGAGTCGCACTCCTGCTTCGTCGTTGCTCGTGGCAGCGCCGGCGCAGCCGCCCGCGGTGGATCCTCTGGCCGCGGATCATCCCACGCTCGACGAGCTCAACCGCCGCTATGCGGAGCGCATCCTGCGAGAGCATGCCGGCAACAAAACGCGCGCCGCCGAGGTGCTGGGGATCGATCGCAAGACGCTCTCGCGGCTGCTCGGCAGAGACGAATAACTTCCTGTTTAGAGAAAACCATTTCGGCAGTTTTGACAGCGGCTCCTGTCGAATTGGCTACGTTCGATAGAATCGCGCGCTAGTGCGGTTGCGCCAGGCGATCTCGAATTCAATCATTCCAGCCCCTTGCGCTGTGGATGAAGGTTTGGCCGGCCCCATGCATCAAAGAGAGGCATCGGCGCCAACCGGAATTGGCGCACGGAGGCCTTCATGGAGCGTTCACAGCGGAATGGTGGGCAGGCGCGTCTCAACCGGATCCAGCTGATCGGCCGGGTGCAGGTCGCTTACGAAATCCTCAGGGACACCATGCAGCGGTACCATGACGACTCGCCGCGCGCCCGCGCCGCCATCGCCTCGGCCCGACGCCGCCTGCAACTCCTCAACCGCGCGCTGGCGATGCTCGCGCTCGAGGCGTTTGGCCAGGCTGCGTAACGGGTTCGGTAACTTTGTGTGACGACGCCGCGATCGCCAGGCGTCCGATCGCTGGACGTCGGGTGCGCCCGCAGAGCTGGGTGGTCTGCTCTGGCTTTCTGCAATCGTCAGTCGTCGCCGACGTGCCAGCTGATGCCGAGCATCGCGTCGGCGAGCCAGAGGTCCGCCGGCCACAGGTGCGCGAGCGCGACCGAAAGCGCGAGCCGCGCCGGCCCCAACTGCGTCTCGAGCCCGAGTGATGCGCGCGCCGCATACGCGCCGTCCTGGGCGGGCTGCGCGACGCCGAGACTGGCCGCGATCGACAGCGGGCCGAGCGTGTGCTTTGCCGACAGGGACAGCTCCCACCGCTGTGCCCAGTCGAGCGTGGCGGCGCCGAAGGCGCTCCAAGGATCGCGCGAGCGTCGCCCGCCGCCCACCTGCGGCGGAGCGCTGAGGTCCGTGGCCCACGCCGAGGCCGAGAGCGCGAGGCGCCACCCGGAGTCGAGCGGCCGGTCGAGATCGAGCGCGAGCCCTGCCGCGCGCAGCCGCGTTCCGTGCAGCGTCTCGTCGCGCCCGAGCAGCGAGAGGCCCGCGAAGTCTCCATGCATGCCGAGCCGCGCGACCAGCCGCGCGAGCCCCGCGGCCTGCGGGGCAGTGCGCAGCTCGCCCTCCCACGAGAGGTCGCCGCGAGCGAGCTCAAAGCCGAGGATGACCGCGCGGCGCTCGGGCGCGCGGTCGCTCGCGAGCGTCTCGGCGCCCACCACGAGGGTGACCTCGCCGCTGCGCGCCCGCGCCACCAGCTCGACATGCCGCTCTCCCATGCGACCCGCGGCGCTCTCGAGCGAGGTGTCCAGCGAGCGCGGCTCGTCGTCCTCGTGCTCTTCCGGCTCGGACGGATCGCGCTCCGGTCCGGCGCCCGGATCGTGCTCGAGTCCGGCGCCCGGATCGTGCTCGAGACTTACCGGGTCGTGATCGGACTCGTCGACTGCATCGCTCTCGGACCTGGCGACGGCATCGTTCGTTTTCACCTCACCCGGAGCGTGATCGGGAGCAGCCAGATCAGGCTCGTGCAGGGCGATCGGATCGCGCGTGGGCGCGGCGGCGTCGACGGAGACGTCGGGCGGAGCTTTGGTGGCAGGCGCAGCCTGGGCGAGCAGCAGCGTGAGCAGGAGCAGCATGGTCCCATTTCCGGACCGCGAGATGCGGCGGAAATGGGCTGAGCACGATCTGTGCCGACCATTTCGGGACCCCTGCGAGCCGAATCATCGCTCCGCTCCGAGCGAGCCTACGGGACGAAGGAGCGCACCGCTTCGGCCGCGCAGTCGAGCGTGGTGAAGGGCGTGTGCGGGAGGCCGTGCTCGGCGCAGTAGCGCGCAAGGAAGCTGCCCTCGCGCGCGAACATGCGGTCGGAGAACTGCGCCAGGCAGCGATCGGCGAAGCCGTCCCCGACGCCGATGACGTAGCGTGCGCCCTCGCGCCGCACCAGCGCCACCGCGACCCGCTTGCACGATCCGCACACGGCGCAGCCGGCGGCACGCGACTCCTCGTCGCCGGGGAAGTCAACGCGCAGGCCCTCCGCGGAGAAGCTGCCCTCGTTCGCCATCACCCGCACGTGCGCGCGCAGGTCTGGCGGCAAGTTCGCCTCGAGCACGGCGTCGATGTACTGCCGCAGCCCGCCCGACGCGAGCACGAACGGCGCGCCTCGATCCCGGCAAGCCGCCACCAGCGCGGCGAAGCCGGGCCGCAGCCGCGCCTCCGAGACGGCGAAGGCGCGCACCTCTTCCTCCGGCGCGACGACGTGGGTGTAGATGGCCTCGATGACGCCGCGCGTGTCGAGCTCGCCGCCGTGGAAGCGCGCGCTCACGTCCGCCCAATGCGCCGCGCCGCCGAAGCGCCGGCTGATCTCGTCGCCGATGTCGAGCAGCGTGGCGGTGCCATCGAAGTCGCACACCACCGCGAGAGGAAAATCCACGGCGCGGGTGGTAACGCGCGAGGCGGTCGCTGCGCAAGCGCATGGTAGATTTTCGGACCATGAAAGCCGGGAAAGCCGCGCTCCTCATCCTTCTTCTCTGTGCCTGCGCCGCGCCGCTGCCGCGGGCCGACGCTCCAGGCGCGAGCGACTTCTACCGCCGCGAGCTGGCGCTGCACCCCAAGGGACCGCGCGCGCGCGAGGCGCGCGAAAAGCTGGAGCAGGCGCAATACGGCGCCGCGCGCGCGGCGCACAGCATCTTCGCCTACCGCCGTTTCCTCGAGGAGTTCCCCGACAGCCACCAGGCGCCCGAGGTGCGTACGCTGCTCGAGGGCCTGCGCTGGAGCGGGGCGGAGCGCGATGGATCGGAGACCGCCCTGGCGGGCTTCCTCGCCGACGAGCCGTCGGGCCCGCACGCGCAGGCGGCCTGGGCAGAGCTCTCGTCGGTCCGGCTCGAGGCGGCGCTGCGCGACGGCAGCGTTCTGGTCCTTCAGGAATGGCTCGCACAGCATGCTTCGGCCGCCAGCCGCGAGCGCTGCCTGCAGGCGCTCGATGAGGCGGAGTACCGCGCGGCGGGCGATCCAGAAGCGCTGCGCGCTTACCTCGCCGAGCATCCGGACGGCGCGCACCGCCGCGAGGCCGACGCGCGCCTCGCCCGTGCCGACGTCGACGAGGCGCTGGTTCTCGAGGACGAGGCGCGGCTTCGGATTCTCAAAGACGCGGCGGTGGACCGGCTGATGTACCAGCGGGCCGCGGCGCTGCTCGACGAAGGCCGGCTGGCGCAGCTCGCCCGCCGCGGCGGTCCGTATGCGGGAAAAGCGGCGCAGGATCTGCTGGAGCTCCGGCGGGACCCGCGGCGCGCGACGGCGCTCGAGTCCGCCGCGCACCGGCTCTACCTGCCGCGTGCCACTCTCGACGCGCTGCCCGAGACTGGCCCCGAGCGCGCGGCGGCGTTGCGCGCGTGGGCCGACGCGCTGGACGGCGAGCGGCTCCCGCGCCTGTTGGCGGAGATGGCCTCGCCGCGCGCGCACGTTTCGCTCGCAGCGCTCGACGCCGTCGAGCTGCTCCTAGGCGGGCTGCCGCGCCCCGAAGCCGCGCTTCGGGCGGAGCGTGCGCTGCTGGTGCTCAAGCCGCGCGCGCAGGCGGCCCCGCAGCTCGCGGAAGTGGCGGTGCTGGAGAAGGCGCTGGGCCGCGAGCGGGAGGCGCTGGCGGCGGCGCGCGCGGCGGCGGGGATCGACGCGCACTGCACCGTCGCGCTTTGGCTTGCGGCACAGCTCGAGAAGGAGCTCGGCGAGCCGGTGCTGGCGGCGCAGGCGCTGCGCGCGCAGGCGAAGGCGCTCGCCGACGCGCATCTTAACGGAGCGCGCGGCGGCGACGCAGGGGCCGCACAGGAGCTGTGCGCCGCCTCCCGCGCCGCCGAGGCTGCCTCCGCGCTGCTGCATTCCGACGAGGCGAGCGCCGATGCCGCCGCGCTGCAGCGAAAGGCAGAGGAGGGCGAGCGGGCCGCCACCATCTCGTGCGGTCGCCCACCGGCCACCGCCGCGCTGGCCGAGGAACGCCGCGCCGCCGCCCGGGAGCTCGCGCAGGCGCACCTGCCGCTCGCCGCCGCCGCGCTCGCCCGCGCGGCTGCGCGCGATCCCGACCCTGCCGTGCGCGCGGCCGCAGCAGCCGCTGCGCGAGCGCTTCCGGCAGCCGCCTCCCATCCGGGTCCGGGCGCGTCCCGCACGGGCACGCCGGACGGCGCATCCGCCGCGCTGCTGCGCTAGACTTCACTTCATGCTGCCCGCCGCCATCCTCGCCGCCGGGGCCTCGTCGCGCATGGGCGCGCCCAAGGCGCTGCTGCAGCACCGCGACGGCCGCACCTTCCTCGCGGCAGCGTGCGCGGCGCTGCGCGAGGCCGGGCTCGGTCCGGTGCACGTGGTGGTGGCCGAGCCCCACCGCGCACAGATCGAGCGCGCGGCCCGCGCGTGCGGTGCCGCAACGCTGCTGAACCCCGCGCCCGAGCGCGGACAGGTGAGCTCAATGGCCATCGCTCTCGGCTTGGGCGCTCCCTGCGTGCTCGTCGCGCTCGTCGATCAGCCCGAGCTTGATCTCACCGTCTTGCGCGCGCTCGCCGCCGCGGCCGCGCGCGAGCCCGGCGCGGTCCACCTCCCGCTCTTCCGCGGCCAGCGCGGCCATCCGGTCGTGCTGCCGATCTCGCTCGCTGCGCCGCTGCGCGACGCGCGGCCCGGCGAGAGCGCGCGCGAGGTGATCGCGCGCGCTGGCCTGTTGGTGCGAGAGCACCCGCTCGACGCGCCCGGGATCCTGCTCGACCTGGACACGCCCGAAGAGCTCGCCCGCTGGCAGGCCGCGGAGGCCCTTCACGCCGCCGCAGCCGCGCCGGGAGCCGACCGCCCCCCGGGGTCTCTTCAGGCTGTCGAGGACGAACGATGACGGACGCCGAGCTTCTGCAGGAGGCCGCACGCCGCGCCGGCGCCCGCGAGCCCTTCGTGCTCTGCACCGTCACCGCGACCGCGCGCTCGGCGCCGCGCGACGCCGGCGCCAAGATGCTGGTCGCGAGCGACGGAGCCATCGCCGGCACCATCGGCGGCGGCCCGCTCGAGGCGGTGGTCATCGTCGAGGCGGTGCAGCTCCTCAAGACCGCGGGCGCCTCCTGCGAGCGGCGCTTCGTGCTCACCACCGCGGGCGACGCCGCCGAGCCGCTGCCCCCGGGCGGCGCGTCGGTTGACGAACTGGGCATGAAGTGCGGCGGCGAGGTCTCGATCTTCCTCGACGTCCTGCGGCCTCCCGCGCGCCTGCTGCTCTACGGCGGCGGGCACGTCGGCGAGCGCGTCGCCGCCATCGCGGGCGAGGCCGGCTTCCCGACGGTGGTCATCGACGATCGGCCCGCCTTCTCCGCGCCCGAGCGATTCCCCAAGGCAGCGCAGGTGTTCTGCCAGGACCTCGCGCAGGACCCGCTCGGCGGTGTCACCGCGGGCCGCGAGGACTTCGTCGTCATCCTCACGCGCTGCCACGCGCTCGACGAAGGCGTGCTCGAGGCCGCCCTCGGCACCGCCGCGCGGTATGTCGGCCTGATCGGCAGCCGCAGGAAGGTCGCGCTGATCCTGCGCAGCATCGCGCGACGCACCGGCCGCGACCCGCGCCAGGATCCGCGCCTGCACGCGCCCATCGGCCTGCGGCTCGGCGATAAGACGCCAGGCGAGATCGCCATCTCGATCCTCGCCGAGCTGCTGCTGATCAAGAGCGGCGGCGCGCTCGAGCACAACCGGCTGCCGGCCAAGGACGACCCGCCGATCAAGCCGGAAGCAAGCGCTTGACCAGCTGCACACCTGTTCACTAGGGTGGCGGCATGGCCCAAGAGCTGGGAACCGAGCTGGTCCCGACCTCCTCTGCGAGCGTCCGCCGCTATGCGCTCAAGAGCATCTCGCCCCAACGCAAAGGCGCGGTGGACTTCGACAAGGAGCTCAATGACGAGCAACGCGCGGTCGCCCGCTGCGAACAGCGGCCGACGCTGGTGGTCGCCGGCGCGGGCTCGGGCAAGACGCGCACGCTCACCTATCGCGTCGCGCACCTGATTGAATCGGGCACCGCGCCCGAGCGCATTTTATTGCTCACCTTCACCAACAAGTCGGCGCGCGAGATGATGTCGCGGGTCGAGCAGCTGGCGAAGGTCGACGTCCGCAAGCTCTCGGGCGGCACCTTCCACCACGTCGCGCACGGGCTCTTGCGCGACCACGCGCAGCGGCTCGGCTACGGCGATCGCTTCGGGCTGCTCGACCGCGAGGACAGCAAGGAGGTGATGGCCTCGGCCACCGCGGATCTGGGTCTCGGCGTTGGCCAGCGGCGCTTCCCGCGCGCCGACGTCCTGGTCGATCTCTACTCGAGCGCCGTCAACACGCAGCGCCCGCTGGTCGAGGTGATCACCTCCGACGCGCCGCAGTTCGTCGCGCTCGAGGAGGAGATCCTCAAGGTCGCGAAGCGCTTCCAGGAGCGCAAGCAGCAGATGAACGCGATGGACTTCGACGACCTGCTGCTCAACTGGAAGCGGCTGCTCGCGGACCCGCTCGCCCGCGAGGCGCTGCAGCGCAGGTTCAGCGCGCTGTTGGTGGACGAATACCAGGACACCAATCTCCTCCAGAGCGAGATCGTGGACGCCATGGCCGAGCGGCACGGCAACGTGCTGGTGGTCGGCGACGACGCCCAGAGCATCTACGCCTTCCGCGGCGCGCATTTCGACAACATATTGAAATTTCCCGATCGGTACCCCGGCTGCCAGCAATTCACATTAACGAAAAATTATCGATCGACGCCGCAGATCCTTGCGCTCGCCAACGCCTCCATCGCGCACAACCTCCGGCAGTTTCCCAAGCAGCTCGTCGCCCACCGCGACCCCGGCGTGCTGCCCGCGCTGGTGCCCCTCCGCGACGTGCACCAGCAGGCCGAGTTCGTCGCCCAGCGCATCCTGGAATTGCGCGAGGAGGGCATCTCGCTCAAGGACATGGCGGTGCTCTACCGCGCGCACAACCACGCCATGGAGCTGCAAATCGAGCTCACCCGGCGCGGCATTCCCTATCTGGTGCGCGCGGGCGTGCGCTTCTTCGAGCAGGCGCATATCAAGGACGTGCTTGCGCACCTGCGCTTCATCGCCAACCCGCAAGACGAGCTCGCCTTCAAGAGGGTGGTCAAGCTCGCGCCGGGCATCGGCGCGGCCAGCGCCGACGCGCTCTGGACGCAGCTCCAGAGCTGGGCGAAGCAGGGCCGCGACCCGCGCGCCGAGGTCATCCGCGACGAGCTCGACCAGCTGGTGCCGGCCAAGGCTCGCGCGGGCCTGCGGCGGGTGCGCTCTGCGCTGTCGCAGCTCCAGACGCTGCGCTCGCAGCCGAGCGAGATGATCCGCTACGTGCTGCACGAGGGTGGCTACGCCGACGCGCTGAAGCTTCGCTACACCAACGCGCCCGCGCGCTACGACGACGTGATCCAGCTCTCCGACTACGCGCTGCAGGCCCAGGGGCTCGACCAGCTGCTGGGAGATCTCACGCTGCTCGACTCGCTCGAGGCCGAGGACGTGGTCGAAGGCAGCGATCCCGACGAGAAGCTCACGCTGTCGAGCGTGCACCAGGCCAAGGGCCTCGAGTGGCGCGCGGTTTTCCTGGTGTGGCTGGCCGATGGCCGCTTTCCCTCGGCGCCGGCGCTCCGGGACGAGGGCGGCGAGGAGGAGGAGCGGCGGCTCTTCTACGTCGGCGTGACCCGCGCGCGCGACGAGCTGTATCTCTGCTATCCCATCTTGCAGGAGGAGCGCGACCAGGCGCGCATCCTGCTCAAGCCCAGCCGCTTTCTCGACGAGCTGCCGGTCCGCCCGTCGCCTCCGTACCAGAAGTGGAGCATCGAGCTCGCCGCCAGCTTGCCGCCCGGGCTTCCGGAGTGACGACTCCCTGGCCGCTCCGCCGTTCTGCCGGCGGCAGGTGACCGAAACGGAGGGCGTGGGGGGATTTCTTGCACTGGATGTACGACGCGCCGTAGCATTCGCGCGGCCATGCCGTCCGATAAACCAATCCTGCTCGGCATCGACCTCGGCACCACCAACACCTGCGTCGCGTACGTGCGCAACAAGATCGCGCGCGTGGTGCCGAGCGACAAGGGCTCGCTGATCCTCCCCAGCGTGGTGGCCGTGAGCGAGAAGGGCGACCTGCTGGTCGGCAACGTCGCCAAGGACCAGATGGTGGTCAACCCGCGCAACACCATCTACGGCGCGAAGCGCCTGATCGGCCGCCAGTACAAATCGAAGGTCGTGCAGGACATCAAGCACTACTTCTCGTACGAGATCGTCGAGGGGCTCAGTGGGGAGGCGGCGGTGGCGCTGGCGGGCAAGATCTACTCGCTGCCGCAGATCAGCGCCTTCGTGCTCGGGCACTGCAAGCGCGTGGCCGAGGCGACGTTGGGGCAGGAGATCCACGACGCTGTCATCTCGGTGCCCGCCTTCTACAACGACAACCAGCGCAACGCAGTGAAGGAGGCGGGCAGGCTCGCCGGCTTCAACGTCAAGCGCATCGTGAATGAGCCTACCGCCGCGGCGCTGGCCTACGGCCTCAACCGCGGGTTCGACCACAAGGTCCTCGTCTACGACCTCGGCGGCGGCACCTTCGACGTGAGCGTGCTGCAGCTCCATGCAACGTGATGGAGGTGCTCGCCACCGGCGGCGACACGTTCCTGGGGGGCGTCGACTTCGACAACCGCATCATCGACTACGTGCTCGAGGAGTTCCGCAACGAGACGAAGATCGATCTCACGCAGTCGCCCATCGCCATGCAGCGGATCAAGAACGCGGCCGAGGCGGCGAAGATCGATCTCTCGCTCCTGTCGAACGTGGTGATCGAGCTGCCCTACATCATCGACCGGCGCGGCAAGCCCGTGGACCTGCGCATCCAGCTCTCGCGCGAGCGCCTCAATACGCTGGTGATGGACCTGGTGGAGCGGACCTTCGAGCACGTCGAGCGCGTGCTGAGCGAGGCGAACCTCGCCCGCGCCGAGATCCAGGAGGTGCTGCTGGTCGGCGGGCAGACGCGCATGCCGCTGGTGCAGGGACGCACGCACCAGTACTTCGGCAAGCCTCCGCGCAAGGGAGTGCACCCCGACGAGTCGGTGGCGCTCGGGGCCGCGCTGCTCGCCGAGTCGATGCTGGAGATCGACAGCGTCACGCTGGTGGATGCGCTCTCGATGCCCATCGGTATCGCGGTTCCCGGCGGGCGCTTTCGCAAGATCATCGAGAAGAACGTGCAGATCCCCACGCATCGCGCCTTCCGGCTGCCGCCGCCGCGGGCCGGCGCGCAGCTGGAACTCGACGTCTTCCAGGGTGAGAGCGACAAGATCGTGGACAACGAGTACCTCGGCACGCTCAAGTTCCCGCCCGAAGCGGCGGGCCAGCGGGTGAGCTTCAACCTCGACGAGGAGTGCCTGCTGCGCGTGACCATCGAAGGCGTGGGCGCCAAGCCGCGCGAGGTGATGCTGGCCACGCACGACACGCCCGAGGTGCTGAAGCTGGCGTGGCAGGAGGAGGCCGAGCGCCGCCGCCTGCTCGCCGAGAGCGCGCCCCCCGATGAGAGGCCGCGCGGCATCTTCGCCTCCATCCGCAAGGTCTTCGGCGGCGAGTAGATGCCGACCTTCCCTTCGAGAAAGTGGTGCGAGGCCGCCGCGCGCGCACTGCACGCTGACCGGTCCGTGCAGGCAGCCATCGCCGACTTCGGCGAGGTGGTGGCGGGCGTGGTGGTCGAGCGGGGCGACGGGCTTGCCAGCGACTTCTGCGTGCTGGCGCGCCTCGCGCCCGGCAAGGCGGCGCAGCTCTCGTATCCCGAGGACGAGGACGAGCTCGAAGAGCTGGAGCCGGACTACATCGCCTGGGCCTCGCACGCGCTCTGCAAGCAGTTGTTGCGTGCCGCGCTGGCGGGCGAGCGGGCAGATCCTTTGAAGGCCATCCTCGAGCGGAAGGTGCGGCTCAAGGGCGACCTGTCGCGCATCGTGCGGCTGGCTGGGAAGCACGAAGGCGCGGGGCTGGCAGCAATTCGCTCGCTGCAGACGCAGCTTCTCGGTAGATAAGCGCGCACGATCTCGAGTGGAGGTATCGGTGGCGAAGACGGTCGGACAGCGCGCGGCAGAGCTGGGCATGAAGGCGATGGGGAAGATCTTCGAGGACCCCAGGCGGGCGGAGGCGATCGCCGCGGCCATCGGGGCCCTGCAGAAGGCCAAGGCGGCGCTCGACGACGTGCAGGAGAAGGCGCTGCGCGCGGCGGGCCTGGTCACGCGCGAGGATTTCAAGGACGCCGGCAAGCGGCTGTCGGCGTTGAAGCGGCGTTGCCGCGAGCTGGCCGAGGAGCTCGACCAGCTGCTCTCGGAGCAGAAGAAGAAGTAGCGGCGCGCGCGAGGGCCCGGCGCGGGCAGTCCGGACTTGACGAAGGCGCGCCACCGTGCGAATTGACGCGGCCCGGTTCGCGGCACGGCGGCACGGTAGCCTGGGGCGATTGGCTCAGCGGTAGAGCACTGCCTTCACACGGCAGGGGTCGCAGGTTCGAATCCTGCATCGCCCACCAACTCAATCCACGCGAGGCTCCGAGCGCGGGTTCTCCACCTGGTTGCCGCGTCCGTCCGTTGCCTTCTTAAACGTCGCGCAGTGGCGCGGCTCCGCGTCGGGGCACGCCCCGGGAA
>JAYWBT010000113.1:0-4783 GCA_043781235.1 Deltaproteobacteria bacterium | reverse complement strand
GCCGGCGCCGAGCATGGCAATCCGGCCAAGGATCACCAGGAAGCTTTCCAGCTCATCCTCAACAACAACATCAATTGCACCGTGCACGCGGGCGAGTCGTACGGCCCGCCGTCGATTTCGCAGGCGCTCCATTACTGCGGAGCGCACCGGATTGGCCATGGCGTTCGGCTGCGCGAGGACGGCGACCTGCTCAATTACGTCAATGACCATCGCATTCCAATTGAGTGCTGCCCCAGCTCCAACATCCAGACCAGCGCGGTGCAGGACATCGAGACGCACCCGTTCAAGTTCTATCTGGACTTTGGTATCCGCGTGACCGTCAATACCGACAATCGATTGATCACCGATACCACGGTGACCAAGGAGCTGAAGATCCTCTCGCAGCAGTTCAAGCTGACCTCGAAAGATATCCGCAACATCCTCGTCGGCGGGTTCAAGAGCGCGTTCCTCACCTTCCACGATCGCGCGCAGCTGGTGCGCAAGGCGCAGAACGAGATGGACGAGATCATCGCGCGCTTCGCGACCACGGCGCCGGCCAACGGCGCCGCGCAGAAGACGCCGGGCTCGGCCAAGGCGGGGGCCTCGAAGCCGCCGCCCGCCAAGCGAGCCTGAGGAGCGCCCGCCCGGGTGCGACGGAACAGCACGGCGTCCCTCGGGCCGGGCCTCGCCGCCGCTCACTGAGTGACAGCGAAGCATTGCGCCATTGCGGAGCGGACCGCCGGGATCTACCGTCCGCGCATGGCTTCCGTTCACAAGACCCTCGCGATGATTCTGGCCGGCGGCGAAGGCCGGCGCCTCGCGCCGCTGACGCAGGAGCGCGCCAAGCCCGCGGTGCCGTTCGGCGGCCGCTATCGAATCATCGACTTCGTGCTCAGCAACTTCGCCAACTCGGGCGTGCTGCGCATGAAGGTCCTGACGCAATACAAATCCGATTCTCTGAACACGCACATCTCGCGCGGCTGGCGGCTCAGCGACATGCTCGGCCAGTTCGTCGAGAGCGTGCCGGCGCAGCAGCGCACCGGGCCGGAGTGGTATCGCGGCTCGGCCGACGCCATCTACCAGAACCTGAACCTCGTCACCGACGAAAACCCGGATTACGTCTTCGTCTTTGGCGCCGACCACGTCTACCGCATGGATATGCGGCAGATGCTCGACTTCCACGTGGCGTCCAAAGCGGACTGCACGGTGGCGGCCATCCCCATGCCCATCGAGCAGGCGGCGTCGTTCGGCGTGGTCACCGCCGACAAGGACGGCGTGATGACCGACTTCCAGGAGAAGCCGCAGGACCCGACGCCGATGATCGGCCACCCCGGCAAGATCCTCGCCTCGATGGGCAACTACCTCTTCACCACCGAATCGCTGGTGCGCGAGATCGTGCGCGACGCCGGCAAGGAGACGGCGCACGACTTCGGCAAGTCGATCATCAGCGAGATGTTCAAGAAGACCAAGGTGTGCGTCTACGACTTTGCGCAGAACAAGGTGCCGGGCCAGCTCGAGCGGGAGATCGGCTACTGGCGCGACGTGGGCGATCTCGACACCTATTATGAAGCCAACATGGGCCTGGTGGACGTGGACCCGCAGCTCTCGCTCTACAACTCGAGCTGGCCCATCTACACCGCGCCCAACGCCAGCGCCGCGCCGGCAAAGTTTGTCTTCAATAATATCGAGGGGCTGCGGGTGGGCTCAGCGACCGACTCGCTGGTGTCCGAGGGGTGCATCATCTCGGGCGGCAAGATCAACCGCTGCATCCTCTCACCCAACGTGCGCGTCAACTCGTACAGCGAGCTCAGCGACACCATCCTCTTCGAGGGCGTGCAGGTGGGGCGGCACGCCCGGATCCGCCGCGCCATCATCGACAAGAACGTGGACATCCCCCCGGGGATCGAGATCGGGTACGATCCCGAGCAGGACCGCAAGCGCTACTTCATCAGCCCGGCTGGCATCGTGGTGGTGCCCAAAGGCATGCGGCTCTCGGACTGAATGACCGCACGCGCCGTCTTTCTCTGGCACCTGCATCAACCCGAGTACCGCGACCCGCAGAGCGGGCAGCCGCTGTTGCCCTGGGTCCGGCTGCACGCGACGCGCGCGTATACCGACATGGCGGCCGCCTTCGAGCGGTGGCCGCTGGCGCGCGGGGTCGCCAACTGGGCCCCCTCGCTGCTGCTGCAGCTCGATGCCTACGTCTCGGGCCGCGCGGTGGACCGCGACGAGGAGCTCGCCCGCAAGCCGGTGAGTGCGCTGACGCCGGTAGAGAGGGCGCACGTGATCAAGGAATCGTTCAGCATCGACTGGGACCTCTGGGTGAGGCCGGTGCCGCGCTACGCCGAGCTGCTCGCGCGCCGCGGCCTGGACTTGCGCAGCGTCGATCTGCTCCGCGTCCAGTCCGCCTTCTCCGGGCAGGACCTGCTCGATCTTCAAGTGCACTTCGTATTGGGCTGGATGGGCTTCGCCGCGCGCCGCGAGGAGCCGCTGGTCGGGGAGCTGGTGGCGAAGCAGCGCGGCTTCACGCACGAAGAGAAGCTCCTGCTGCTCGACACCCAGCGGCGCATCGCCGCGCGCATCGTGCCGCGCTGGACCGCGCTCGCGGCTCGCGGGCAGGTGGAGCTCACCTGCTCGCCGCTCTATCACCCCATCCTGCCTTTATTGATCGACTCCGACAGCGCCCGGCGCGCCATGCCCGAGGCGACGCTGCCGCCGCGCTTCGCCTGGCCGCAAGACGCGCGCGCGCAGGTGCAGCGCGGGCTTGCGCTCGCCGAGACGACCTTCGGCGCGCGGCCGGTCGGGATGTGGCCCTCGGAAGGCTCGGTCTCGCCCGAGGTGGTCGAGCTGCTGGCGGATTGCGGCGTGCGCTGGTGCGCGACCGACCAGGGCAACCTCGAGCGAAGCGAGCGGGAGACGCGCGCCCAGGCCCCGCTGCACCACCAGCCCTGGGCCGCCGGCAAGCTCGCGATGCTCTTCCGCGATCGCGATCTCTCCGACGCCATCGGCTTCCGCTACGCGCGCAGTGAGCCGGAGGCGGCGGCGCAGGATCTGGTGCGGCGCATCGCGGCCGCCGGCAGCTCGGCGGTGGTGACCATCGCGCTCGACGGCGAGAACCCGTGGGAACACTACCCGCGCTCGGGCGAGGGGTTCCTCGACGCGCTCTACGCGCGCCTCTCGCGCGACGAGGTGGTCTCGACGCTGCCGCGCGAGCTGCCCGCGCCTGCCGCTCGCATCTCGCGCGTGCACTCGGGCAGCTGGATCGACTCCAACTACCGCATCTGGATCGGCCACTCCGAGGACAACGCGGCCTGGTCGCTGCTGAGTGAAGCGCGCACGGTGCTCGAGCAGCATCGCGATTCGCCGCAGTTCGAGCGGGCCTACGAGGCGATCCTCTCCGCCGAGGGCAGCGACTGGTTCTGGTGGTACGGCGACGACTTCACCACCGAGAACGCGCCCGAGTTCGACTCGCTCTTCCGCCGCATGGTGGCGCAGGTGTATCGCCACCTCGGGCTCGCGCCGCCCGAGCGGCTGAGCCGCCCCATCATCGCCCCGCACAAGGACAAGACGCAGGCCGCCGCGGTGGTGGTGCCGCCGCGCCGCCTGATCGCGCCGGTGATCGACGGCTTCTCGCACGGCTACTACGAGTGGTCCGGAGCGGGCTTTTACCGGCCGGGGCAGGCGGTGGGCGGCTCGATGTACCAGGGCCAGGGCGCGTTCACGCAGCTGTGGTTCGGCTTCTCGCTGACCGAGCTGTTCTTGCGGCTCGATCCGCCGCCTTTCGTGGATCTCACCGGCGAGCTGCGGTTGCTCTTTTCGCGCGTGCGGCCGCCCGGAGCGCCGCCGTGGGGCGAGAGCTTGACGGAGCGGGAGGAGAAATCGGTGTCGATGCGGCTCGAGCGTGACGGCCGGGAGTGCGCGGCGCTCGACGAGCGGGGCGTGCGCTGCGGCACCGGGCGCTGTGGTGCTATCGTGGAGCTGTCCCTGCCTTTGGCGGCGCTCGGCATCGCGCCGGCCGATCGGGTGGGGCTGCTGGTCCGGCTCCTGCGGGAGGAGGTCGAGGTGGACCGCCTGCCGCGCTACGGGGAGCTGGAGCTGCTGGTGCCGGACCGGAGCTTCGAGCGCGTGCACTGGCAGGTCTGAGGGGGCTCTTCGTGGACACCAAAGTCACCCGGATCACGAGGCTGTCGGATCTGCTCAGCGAGGGGCCCGGTGAGGCCTGCCTGGTCGAGATCTACGGGCCGACCCTGGGCAAGAAGTTCCTGCTCGACAAGGAAGAGACCACCATCGGGCGCGGCGAGAACTGCGAGATCCTGCTCGAGCTCGACAACGTCTCGCGCCGGCACTGCTCGTTCCTGGTCCGCGAGGACGGCGTCTTCCTGCGCGACCACGGCTCGACCAACGGCACCTACCTCAACAACGTCGAGGTGCGCGGCGAGACGGCGCTGCGCTCGGGCGATCTGGTCAAGGTGGGCTCGGCGATCTTCAAGTTCCTCTTCGGCGGCGAGCTCGGGTCGATCGAGGCGCAGTATCACGAAGAGATCTACCGGCTGACCATCATCGACGGCCTGACGCAGGTGTACAACAAGCGCTACCTGCTCGAGTTCCTCGAGCGCGAGATGGCGCGCTGCTCGCGGCACCAGCGCGACCTGTCGCTGGTCATCTTCGACATCGACCACTTCAAGAAAATCAACGACACCTACGGGCACCTCGCCGGCGACTACGTGCTGCGCGAGCTGGCCGCGACGCTCAAGTCGCGCATCCGGCGCGAGGAGTGCTTTGCCCGCTACGGCGGCGAGGAGTT
>JAYWBT010000112.1:0-36210 GCA_043781235.1 Deltaproteobacteria bacterium | reverse complement strand
TCGAGGTCGAGGTCGAGGTCGAGGTCGAGGTCGAGGTCGAGGTCGAGGTCGAGGTCGAGGTCGAGGTCGAGGTCGAGGTCGAGGTCGAGGTCGCGGTCGCGCCGCGTAACCGCTCAGCGATTGCTGGAAGGCTGCACCTCCGCCCCCATAGGTCTGTCCTGATCCCCCGCCCAATCCAGCGCTATCCCTCCGGCGCCTCCAACCGACTCGCGAGCTCCGCCAGATCGCGCACCTCCAGATCGCACGACCCCGCCCGCGAGTGCGGCCGCCGCACCAGCACGCAGGTCAGCCCCAGCTCCTTCGCGGTGCGCAGATCGTAGTCCCCCGTACGCCGCGACGTGCCACCAGCGCGGCCCGAACGCCACGCCACGCCGCGCCGGCGCGCCACCTCGTGCCAGAACCGAGCGTCTGGCTTGTAGACGCTGACCTCCTCCGCGCAGATCCAGCCGTCCATCGCGCCGAGTTGCTCTTGCACCTGCACGTCATGCGCGCGGTCGCTGTTGGTGATCGCCACGCAGGGAGCGATTCGCCGCAGCCGTGCCATCGCCTCGCGCGAGTCGGAAAACAGCGGCCACCGCCGGCCTCGGCGCCGGCGGCCGCCGCGACGACCGCGTTGCGGCGGACGACGTCCACGAGCGACTGGGCCACGACCTCCGCGTACGGTCGGAACCGGCGGTCCTGCTGCTGGAGCTCACCCTGCCGATCGACCACGCGCTCGAACTCCGCCTCCGGAAGCCCGAGCCCCGCGCGCCAGTCGATCACGGTTCCGAAGCTGTCAAAGGTCAAAAGCTGCGGGCGTTCCATTGACATTTGTCTTCCCCTTTGGCAACGGAAGGCACCCATGCCCCCGGTGATGAAGTTCTGCCCCACCTGCGCAAGCCCACTCGAGGTCGAGCGGCGCGACGGCCGGCCGCGCTACGTCTGCGCCGGCGAGAGCTGTGACTTCGTCTTCTACGACAACCCCGTGCCGGTCGTCGCTGCGCTGCTCGAGCACGGCCAGACGGTGCTGCTGGTGCGCAACAAAGGCTGGCCGGAGAAATGGTTCGGCCTGGTCTCCGGCTTTCTCGAGAAGGGCGAGAGCCCCGAGGAAGGCGTGCTGCGGGAGGTGCAGGAGGAGGTCGGGCTGCGCGGCGAGATCGTCTCGTTCATCGGCGCCTACGCGTTCCAGGAGATGAACCAGATCATCCTCGCCTACCACGTGCGAGCGCAGGGCGAGATCGCGATCGGCGACGAGATCGCGGGCGTGAAGGCGGTCCTGCCCGACCGGCTGCGCCCGTGGCCGCTCGGCACCGGCCCTGCGGTGCGCGACTGGCTGGCGGCGCGCGGAGTCCTCGGACCGTCCGTCGCATAATGGAATCCATGGATTTCCCCCTCTCCGAGTGGCTGAACCTCCTGGTCCGCTGGGTGCACGTCTTCGCCGGCATCCTCTGGATCGGCTCGACCTACTACTTCACCTGGCTCGACCGGCAGCTGGGCCGCGCCGCCGCCGCGAGCGAGCGCGGTGTCTGGATGGTCCACAGCGGCGGCTTCTACCTGGTGGAGAAGCAGAAGAACCCGAGCATCGATCCAGGCAAGCTGCACTGGTTCCGCTTCGAGGCGCTCACTACCTGGCTGTCGGGGCTCCTCCTGCTTGGCATCGTCTATTACGGCGGCGGGATGCTGGTGGACGAAGGCAGCCTCGGAAACGGCGCGCTGGTCGCCCTCGGCCTCGGCGTCATCGCGCTGGGCTGGTTCGCCTACGACCTGCTCTGGATGACGGGCATCGGCCTCGTCCCGGGCGCGGTGATCTGCTACGCGGCGCTGGTCGCGCTCAGCTTCGGCCTGACGCAGGTGATGTCGGGCCGTGCCGCGTACATCCACATCGGCTCGCTGATGGGCAGCATCATGGCGCTCAACGTCTGGGTGCGGATCCTGCCCGCGCAGAAGAAGCTGGTCGCCGCGGTGGCGAGCGGGGCCGCGCCGGACCCGGCGCTCGCCGACCGCGCCAAGACGCGCTCGAAGCACAACACATTCATGGTCATCCCGGTGGTGCTGATCATGATTAGCAATCATTTTCCCGTCGCGACCTATGGCAGCGATCGGAGCTGGCTCGTGCTCGCGGTGCTCATCCTGGTGGGCTTTGGAGCGGCGAAGGTGCTGAGGGAACGATGAGCGATCTCGTCCTGCGCAGCCGGCGAGTGGCGACTCCCGGCGGCATCGCGCCCGCCACCATCCACGTCAAGGACGGACGCATCGAGGCCATCGCCGCGCACGACGCGGTGCCGGTGGGCGCGCGGGTGTTCGACGCGGCCGACGCGCTGATCATGCCCGGCGTGGTGGACACGCACGTCCACGTCAACGAGCCCGGTCGCACCGAATGGGAAGGCTACGCGTCGGCCACCCGGTCAGCCGCCGCGGGCGGCACCACCACCATCGTGGACATGCCGCTCAACAGCATCCCGGCGACCACGACGGCGCGCGCGCTGCAGCAGAAGCGCGAAGCGGCGCGCGGGCAGCTCTTCGTCGACACCGGCTTCTGGGGCGGCGTGGTGCCGGGCAACCTGGACGAGCTTGCGCCGATGGCCGTGGGCGGCGCGCTCGGCTTCAAGTGCTTCCTGATCGACTCGGGCGTCGAGGAGTTCGGCTTCGTCGGCGAGCGCGAGCTGCGACCCGCGCTGCTGGAGCTCGCGCGCTTGCAGCGACCGCTGCTGGTGCATGCGGAGCTGCCGGGCCCGATCGAGCGCGCCGGGTCCGCCGGTGCCAAGGAGAAGTACTCGACCTGGCTTTTGTCGCGGCCGCGCGCCGCCGAGGACGAGGCCGTCGCGCTGATGGTGCGCCTCTGCCGCGAGACGCGCGCGCGGGTGCACATCGTGCATCACTCGTCGGCCGACGCGCTGCCGCTGTTGCGGGAGGCCAGGCGCGAGGGGCTGCCCCTAACGGCGGAGACCTGTCCGCACTACCTCCACTTCGCCGCCGAGGACGTGCCCGACGGCGCCACCGAGTTCAAGTGCGCGCCGCCCATCCGCGAGCGCGAGAACCGCGAGGCGCTCTGGCGCGCGCTCGGCGAAGGCGTGCTCGAGATGATCGCCTCCGACCACTCGCCCTGCACCCCGGAGCTCAAGCTCGCCGGCGACTTCGGCAAGGCGTGGGGCGGCGTAGCGGGGCTGCAGCTCGCGCTCAGCGTCACCTGGACCGAGGCGTCGCTGCGCGGCTACAGCATCGCGCACCTGGTCCGCTGGCTCTGCGAGCGGCCCGCTCGCCTGGCCGGGCTGGACGGGCGCAAGGGCGCGCTCAAGCCCGGCTGCGACGCGGACTTCGTCGTCTGGCGGCCGGAGGAGACCTTCGAGGTCGAGCCGACGCGATTGTTGCATCGACATAAGCTGACGCCCTATGCCGGCCTCGAGCTGCGCGGCGTGGTGGTGGCGACCTTCGTGCGGGGGCAGCAGGTCTTCGACAATGGCGAGCTGTGCGGGCCGGCGCGCGGGCGCGAGGTGACGCGATGAACGACCCGATCGATCTCGCCTGCGAGGACCTGGGCGGCGCGGCCATCCTCGCCACCGACGAGTTCTTCGCCGGGAAGGAAAATCTTTTGCGCGCGCGGCCGGCCGAGTGGCGCGAGCACGCGTACACCGACCAGGGCAAGTGGATGGACGGCTGGGAGACGCGCCGCCGTCGCGATCCGGTCGGCTCGCCGCCCGGCCACGACTGGTGCGTGGTGCGCCTCGGGCTCCCGGGTGTCCTCCGCGCGGCGGTGGTGGATACGGCTCATTTCCGCGGCAACTATCCCGTCGAGTGCTCGCTGGAGGCGGCGGCAATCGAGGGTCACCTCGATCTCACGGCGTCGCCCGAATGGATCGAGCTGCTCCCCCGCTCGCCGCTGAAGGGTGATTCACAAAATGAATTCATCTTCAAGGTTGACCACGCGACGGGGCGTGACGCAGCGGGCACGGGCGGCGCGGCACCAGCCGGTCGAGGGGCTGGCGCGGCAGGTGGGCGGCGCTTCACGCACGTGCGGCTCAACATCTTCCCCGACGGCGGGGTGGCGCGGCTGCGCGTGCTCGGCGACGTCGCGCCCGACTGGACCCGGCTCGGCGCCCACGGCGGGCTGATCGATCTCGCCGCGCTCGAGAACGGCGGCCGCTCGGTGCTCTGCAGCGACATGTTCTTCGGCTCACGCAACAACCTCATTGCGCCGGGCCGGCCGCACAACATGAGCTCGGGGTGGGAGACGCGCCGCCGCCGCGGGCCGGGGCACGACTGGAACATCGTCCGCCTCGGCGCACCGGGCACGCTGCGGCGCATTGAGCTGGACACCACGCACTTCAAGGGCAACGCGCCGGGGCGCTGCTCCATCGACGCCTGCGCCGCCGGCCAGGCCGACGAGCTGCGGGATTGGCGCGTCCTGCTGCCGCTCTCGCCGTCGCAGCCACATACGCGGCACGTCTTCGAGGACGAGCTGCGCTCGATCGGACGGGTCACCCACCTGCGCCTGAACGTCTTTCCCGACGGCGGCGTGGCGCGGCTGCGCGCGTTCGGCGAGCCCTTCCAGGACGACCCGCGCGGCACCGCGCTGGCGCGGCTCAATGCGCTCCCGCGGGAGGAGGCGCTCTCGGCGATGCGCTCGTTCTGCGCTTCGCTCAAGTGGGCCGAGCGCATGGCCGGCGCGCGGCCCTTCGAGGACGCGGTCGCGCTGCTGCGCATCGGCGACCGGCTCTTCTGGCAGCTCTCCGACGCCGACTGGCTGGAGGCCTTCGCGGCCCATCCGCGCCTCGGCGAGAGCAAGCTCGAGGGAGAAACGTCGCAGGAGCAGGCGGGGGCCGCGGCCGCCTCCGCGGTGACACTCGCGCAGCTCGAGCAGGCGAACCGCGATTACCTCGAGAAGCACGGCTTTGTCTTCCTCATCTGCGCCACGGGGAAGGGCGCGGAGGAGATGCTGCAGGCCTGCCGCGCGCGCGTGACCCAGCCGCGCGAGCAGGAGATTCGCACTGCGGCGGAGGAGCAGGCGAAGATCCTCCGGCTGCGCATCGCGAAATGGCTCGCGCGATGAGCTCCTTCGCGACCTCGACTCCGTGCGCGGGGCCAGGGAGGCTCGGCCGATGATCACGACGCATGTGCTCGACACCGCGCTGGGCAAGCCGGCCGCAGGCGTGCTGGTCACCCTGGAGATCCGCGAGGGCGCGGACTGGCTCCCCATCGGCACCGGCGCGACCGACGCCGATGGCCGGCTGCAGACGCTGACGCCGGCCGCGCCCGCAGCGGGCGTCTATCGAATCAGCTTCGATACCGGGGCTTACTTCGCGCGCTCGGGGACCGCGACGTTCTATCCCGAGGTCCGCATCGTCTTCGAAGTCTCCGACCCAGCCGTGCACTTCCACGTCCCGCTGCTGCTCGCGCCCTTCGGTTACTCGACCTACCGCGGCAGCTAGCCCGTAGAGTCGGTCGACAGGCGTTTCAGTCGAGCACTGGACGTTGTTCAGCGCACTGATTTGATTGGCGTAGACATTCACATTGTTTTCGGCGCTCCCTATGGACGCAAATCTACCGCTATGCGAGCCACCTCGTACAGCAACGGGAGAGCCCAATGAAGCAGACAGCGAGGCGCAGCATCCGTGTCACCGGCCGTGTCTCTCAATCGTTGCTCGCGAGAGTGGTCGCGACTCTGATCCTGTGTCTGATGATACCTGGTACCGCTCGCGCTGATGAGGGCAAAAAGCGCGGCGAGACCAGCTACGCTCCAGTGGATATCAAGGAAAATTTTTCATCGATCATGCGACGGATGAAAAGCGAGAAGGCCGGGCTCGACAAGCGCCAGGCCGATCTACTGAACGAACGATACGACCTCGCCAATCGCCCGGCCAAAGGCGTGACCCAGTTTCACGGTAAACCCGTGCAGGCGGGAGTGCGGGTGAAGCTGCGCCCCGGCGTTACCTGGGACCAGCTGGGCGCGTTGAGCCCCGAAGACGTGCGCGCCAAGGATCTCTTTCCTGCCGGCTTCCTGCCTTTGCCCCACCCCAATCATCCCGAAGGCGGGATGCTGTTTCCGAAGACGCAGATCGACGAAATCAACAAGCAGGAGGGTCGCGATCTGACCCGCTTCGATCTCGACTTTGATATCCCTGATCAATTCCTCCCCGAGTTTCCGCCCGCCATCTTCCTGACGACACGACCCGATCTTGGCGATGTTTCGCAGGGCAAGTTGGTGACCATCGAAAACTTCTACGAGATGTTCAATGGCATCCTGAACCCGAAGCAGCTCGAAGGACTGCGACTGCTCGTGACTCCCTTTTCCCAGCAGCAATTCAATCAAACCGAAGACCGCCGCTCCGAGAAGGTCAGCCGTGGCGTCACCTGCTTTGACTGTCACGCCAATGGTCACGCGAATGGCGCAACCCACCTTGCCGGCGATGCCCGACCACAGGAGTTCCGCCACCGCATCGAGACGCCTAGCCTCCGAGGCGTCAATATCCAGCAGGTGTTCGGTTCGCAACGTGGCCTCAAGACGGTGGAAGACTTCACCGAGTTCGAGCAGCGCGCCGCCTATTTCGACGGAGACCCGGTCATCGCCACCAAGAAGGGGGTCAACATCCTCGAGCGCGGCAGCCAGGTTCATGCGATGGCCGAGCTGCAGGAGCTGCTCGATTTTCCGCCTGCACCCAAGCTCGGGATCGATGGGAAGCTGGACCCGAAGAAGGCTACCGAAATGGAGCTGCGGGGACAAACGCTGTTCTTTGGCAAGGCCAAGTGCGCCACCTGCCATATGGCCCCCTACTACACGGACAATACGATGCACAATCTAAAAGCCGAGCGCTTCTTCAAACCGCGCCTGATCAACGGAATGATGGCCTCAGCCGATGGTCCCATCAAGACCTTTCCCTTGCGCGGAATCAAGGACTCGCCTCCCTACCTCCACGACGGACGGCTCCTCACTCTCGACGACACGGTCGCTTTCTTCAACCTGATACTCGAGACCAGACTTTCTGCGGAGGAGCAGGAGTCCCTGGTAGCATTCATGCGTCAGCTCTGATTGTTTGATGGCGCGAGGCGCGCTTCGAATGGCGTCTCGCGCTCGGGTTGGATGCCGGGTCGGTCGAGCGTTCACCGAGGACTCGTCCCGGGGCGAGTCGAGCCAGGTTCGGCGGTCGGGATGACGCTCCTCGCGGCGCGCGGGCCCTACGCGGACTTGCGGCGGTTGGCGAGGATCTTGAGAAAGGACCGTCCGCGCAGCTCGTCGAGCGTGACGCCGGTGACCAGCGCCTCCTGCTCGGTGAGCGCGCCGCAGTTCACGCCGCGGAGGAAGAAGTTGAGCAGGCCCTGGCCGGTGGCCGCGTCGTCGAACACGTCGCCCACCAGCGTGGCCTGCGCCGCCTTGTTGACGAAGTTCTTCAGCCGCTCGCTCGCCGCGGACAGGCCCGCGAGGAAGAAGCCGTAGGCGGCGCCATAGCGGCTCGGCAGCTGGGCGGGGTGCAGGTCCCAGCCCTGGTAGAACCCGTTCTGCAGCGAGTGGCGGATGTCGTCGGCGTGCAAGCGCCACGCCGCGTGCACCGCGCGCTGGTTCTCGCGTTTCTGCTCCTCGGTCAGCTCTCCCTTGTGCGGCGCGATCGGCATGATGGTGGTCGCGCCGTCGGAGAGCATGATGCCGGTGCCGGCGTACGCGACCATCATCATGTGCTTGGCGAAGTCGCAGGCCGGGTGGCGCATGCTCTGGTACGCCGCGGTGATGTTGCACGAGGCGGTGTAGTCGTAGGTCCCGAAGTGCGCCGACACCATCCGGCCGCGCGCCGTCTCGATCAGCGCGGGGAGCATCGAGCGGCCCTGGGGATCGAGGAGGGTCTGCGTCACCTCGATCATCGGCTCCAGCTTGAGCGCGCCGCTCGCCAGCCCGAGCTTCTCCTCCAGCGCCTCGAAGGCGGAGACCAGCACGGCCACCTGCTCGGAGCCGGTGATCTTCGGCAGCGTGACGACGAAGTTCGGCGGCAGCTTGCCCTGCGACGCGCGCACGAGCGCGGTGAGGAAGAGGTCGAGCGTGCGCAACGAGCGCGCGCCCAACTCGGCGCTCGAGAAGGTCTTGATGCGGATGCCGATGAACGGCGGCAGCGTGCCGGCGGCGAGGCCCTTTGCCGTCTCGGCTCCGGCCTGCGTGGCATGGCCGTCCTCCTCGGCGTCGGCGCGGTTGCCGTAGCCGTCCTCGAAGTCGATGCGGAAGTCCTCGACCGCCTCGCGCTTGAGCTTCTCCTGCACGCGCGCGTGGACCACGGCGGCGTGGCGGGCATCGATGCCAATCGCCTCGGCGAACTGCTTCGGCTCGGGCGCGTAGGTAGCGAGCGCCTTCACCGACAGCTCGCCGAGCTTCCTGGTGGTGTCGCTCTTGAAGAGGTGCGCGCCGCCATAGACGGTGTGCACCGGCTGGCGCTGCCCGGTCTCGCCGGGATAGTGGCGGGCGAATCCCTCCTGCGCCGCCTTCAGCCTCTGCACCAGCTGCTTCATCGCCTGCTCACCGATCGATTGCGTGGTCATGCCCTTCCCATAACAATTCTTCAGGCAGACGCGAAGACGCGAAAGATTGTTTAGTCGACTGGTTCTGCGGAACCAGGGGGAGTGCCGGGCTCCACCTCCTGCGCGCGGTGCGAGGCGGCGGTCAGCGCTTCCCACACCGCGGCGCGGAACCCCTTGGCCTGCGGCAGCCGCGGTTCGAGCGCGTCGATGGCCGGCTCTCGCGCCCACGCGGACCAGAGCGCGAAGGCCGCCAGGGCGCCCGAGGTGATCATCATCGCCGGGCGGATGCCGAGCGTATGCGCGAGCGTGCCGCCGAGGAGGTGGCCGAGCGGGAGCGGGCCGGTGGTGGCGAGCGAGAGCACGCTCATCGCGCGGCCGCGCAGCTGCTCGGGCACCAGCAGCTGCATGGCGGTGCTCGACCCCGCGAGCGACCAGACCCAGAAGACCCCGCCCATCGCCAGCGCGACGCCGCAGAGCACGGGGCGGTGCGAAAAAGCGTAGAGCATCGCGCACAGTGCAAAGCCCAGCATTGAGAGCGGGATGAGGTGGTGGCGCGGATAGTTGCGCGACACCCGCGAGAGGGTGAGGGCGCCCACGATGGCACCGGCGCCGAGGCAGGAGAGCAAGAGGCCGTAGCCGTGCGCGCCGATGTTCAGCACGCTGTCGGCGTACGAAGGGAGCAGGCCCTGCACCGGCGCCGCGCAGAGCGCGAAGGCGAAGAGTCCGATGATCAGCCGCCGTGGGCCGCGCTCGTGCGCCGCCCAGCGCAGCGCGGCGCGCACGCCGCCGGAGTGCGCCAGCTCGCCGCCGCTGGTGCGCGCGGCAGCGAGCGGCGCGGCCGGGATGCGCACGATGGCGATCACCGCCACGATGCCGACGAAGCTGAGCACGTTCAGGTCGAAGACGAACGCGGCGCCGGCCGCGGTCAAGAGCGCGCCGGCGATCATCGGCCCCACCAGGCGCGCGGTGTTGAACTGCGCCGAGTTGAGCGCGATGGCCGCAGGCAGCTCGTCGCGCGGGACCAGCGCCGGCACCAGGGCCTGCCAGGCGGGCGTGACCGAGGCCCAGGCCGCGCCCGCGGCGAACGCGAGCGCGATGATCACCCACGGCGAGGCGAGCCCCAGGTGCGCGAGGACCGCGAGCACCGCGGCGATGACCATCATCGCGATCTGTCCGGCGAGGACGAGCCTGCGCCGGTCGTGCCGATCGGCAAGCGCGCCGGCAGACAGCATCAGCAGCGCCGCCGGGACGAACTCGCTGGCCGCGAGCAGCTCCACCATGAACGGCGAGCCGGTCTGCTGCTGGACCAGCCACGCCGACGCGACCGTCTCCATCCAGTTGCCGACGTTGGAGACCATCGCGCCAAGCCAGATCCAGCGGAAGCTTTGATGCCGGAGGACGGCGAAAGTGCGAGAGCGCGCGGTCACTGGACCGACGTATAGAGCCTGCCCTCCGCCGCCGCCACCTCGGCCTTGCGGATCGCAAGCGCGGCGCGCGCCTGGGCCGCGGCGCTCTCGGCGCCGAACTTCTTGTTGTCGGCATCGGTGAGGTCGAGCGAGGTGGCGACGCCCGCCTTGGCCGAGGCGTCCAGCTGCGCCTGCGCGCGCGTCGCGAGCTGCGCTTGCGCCTCGGCCTGCGCCAGCACCGCGTCGGCCGCGGCGAGGTTCGCGCGCGCGCCGATCCAGGTTGCGCGCGCCCGCGCCCTCGCCGCCGCGAGCTGCGCGACCGCCTGCGAAAGCTTTGCCTGGTCCTCGTGCTTTGCGGCGTAGCGAGCGCCGCGATCGTAGAGGGGCACGCTGACGTTGATGATCAGATCGTAGATCAAGTTCTTCCCGCTGAAGCCACCGTTCGAGTTGTAGCTCTCGCGCGCGATCCCCGCGACGGTGGGCATCCAGAGGAAGCTGTCGAGGCGCACCGAGCCTTGCGTCGCGCGCACCGCTGCCGCCGCGCCCTGCACCGCATACGACTGCTCCCACGGCTGGGCCTGCTCGCCAGAGGGCTTGCCGACGTCCTCGCCGCGACCAGTGGGTGCGGGCGCGATGGCCTCGCCGGTCAGCGCTTCGAGCAGCGGGAAGAGCGACTCCTGCTGGCCCTGCAGCGAGGCGATCTGCGCGCGCGCCTGGGCGGTGTCGGTCTGCGCGCGCAGCAGATCGATCTCGACGGCCGTGCCGGCGGAGATGCGCGCGCGCGCGTCCTCCTCCCGGCGCAGCGCCACGCGCTCGGCGTCGCGCGCGGCGGCGAGCAGCCCCTGCAGGCCTTGCAGCCCCAGGTATGCTCTCGCCACGTTGAGCAGCACCTGCTCGCGCGCCTCATCGGCCCCGCGCGCCGCCGCATCGGCCGCGTTGCGCGCGATGCCCGGCAGGAACAGCCCCTGCGGCGTGAGCAGCGGTTGCGAGAGCTGCAGGGTCCCGTACTCGTTGTTCTGGCCGACGATGGTGGTGACGAGCGGCGCGCCCGGGGGGAAGAACGCCTTGAACGGCGAGAAGTCCACGCGCTGGGTGCCGTCGGTGTGGTCGAACGTTCCGGTCGCGACCAGGTCCGGCTGCCAGGCGGTCCAGGCGCGCTCGACGCTGACCTCGACGAGCGTCGCCTGCGCCCGCGCCGCCGCTACGTCGGGCCCCTGCTTCGCGGCGAGCTGCAGGGCTTCGCGCAGCGTCACCGTCCGCCGCTGCTGCGGCGGCGAATCCGGCGGCTGCAAAACCTGAGGCGGCGTCTGCTGCTGTGGCTCTTGCTGCGCGCGCGCGGCAGGGCCGATAGCGAGGGCGGCGAGCGCGGCCGCGAGCTGCAGCTTCGAGGAGGTACGCACGTTCATATTTCCTTATTCGTTGACCGCCCGCGCGGGGCGCAGTTCGCGAGAGGAACGATGACCGAAAGCGGCTTTGGTTTCCGCGCGAATCGCGAGGGAGCCGCGCAGGCGTGATCGCGACAGTGACTAACCCGCCGGTCAAGAATCGCGCAAGTTTCTGGTCACTCGTAGCGCTCGCGCACTGCCGGCAAAACGACCTGGCAGCGGAAGAGGGCGTCACGGCTCGGTGTTCCAGACCCTGTAACGAACCGCTCGCTTCCCCGTAAGCAGTACGGAGCGGCGTGCGGAGGAGTGCTTACACCTCGTTCAAGGGGACGCCTTTGCTGAGAACCAGAACCACCGCTCTGACTGCCGCTCTGCTCGCCGTCTTTTCCACCAGCGCCAGCGCCGCGATCGTCTGGCGAGGAGACTACTCCACGGGCGACCGCTCGCAGTGGAGCGGGGTCGAAGGACTCACCTCACGCATCACGGTGCAGCAGTCCACCGTGCGGCCGGGCACCAGCTATGCGGCGCGGGTCGAGCTGCGCAACGGTGACTACGCCAGCGGCGGCTGCCGCAACGAGCTCGTGCGCGATCCGCCCATCACCGAGGGCACGGAGCATTACTATGCGTGGAGCACGCAGTTTGACGGCAGCTATCCCAGCAACAACACCTGGCAGGTGTTCACTCAGTGGCACCACAGCGGCAGCAACGGCTCCCCACCGGTGGAAATGGACGTCCAGGGCGAGAACATTTCGCTCATTGTCCACGGCGATCACATCCTCTGGTACGCGCCGCTGGTGCGCGGCGTCTGGCATGACTTCGTCGTGCACGCGCTCTGGTCTTCGGACGCGAGCGTGGGCTATCTGGAGCTCTGGTACGACGGCCGGAAGGTGATGGACAAGAATTATGAACAGACTCTGTATCCTGGCCAATACGTCTATCTGAAGCAGGGCCTGTATCGCGACGCGTCCATCCAGCAAACGGCTGTGGTGTTCCACGACGGCACGGTCATCGGCACCACGCTCGCCGATGTCGCCCCGCAGCTGGTGACGCCGCCGCCCCCACCGTCTCCCGACGCCGGCACTGCGCCCGACGCCGGCGCTCCGCTCGACGCGGGCAGTCCGGACCCGAGCCCGGATGCCGGCTCGTCTGCGGACGCGGGCAACACCACGGACGCCGGTTCCAAGACCACTGCCGACGCAGGCACCACCAGCACTGGCGATGCGGGCGCTACCCTGGGGCCCGACGCCGGAACACCACCCGAGCCGCGGCAACCGGCGGTGGCGTCGTCGCCTCTCGGCTACCCCTCGGGGGGCTGCTCGTCGCGCGGCGGCACAGGGAGTATCGGGTTCCTCGTCGTGGCACTGGGCGCGCTCTTGTTCCTGAAACGACGCCGCGCATAGGAGCGGCGGGAGCCGCTGAAACAAGTTGACCAGCTGACGCCGGGCGGGAGGCCGGATTGCCCACAGCCTTGCCGCGGGCGCGGACCGTCCCCACCTATCGGCTGCCAGCCAGCCTGGCCGGCGGAGGTTCTCGTGGGGATCAGCGGCAGGCTTTTGGGGGTGGGGGCAGTCCTGGTCGCCGTCGCGTGCGGCAACGGCAAGGCGGCGCCGTCGCAGTCGTGCGACCCGAGGCTGGACGACAGCTGCAACGTTACGCCCGGCCAGAGTGGGTGCCACAAGGACGCCGACTGCGGCGACGGCAAGTGCCTCGCCGACGGCACCTGCCAGGCGCCCGGGACCGTCAGCCAGGCCAGCTCCTGCACAGGCGTCGCCTGCAAGTCGAACGAGTTCTGCTCGAACGGCATCTGCCTGCCGTCCGGCCCGGTCTGCATGCCGGCCGACGCCGCCTGCATCTTCGTCCCGCACGGCGCTTTCGAGCCGCCGGAGAACCAGTGGTGGTGGCCCTTCCGCACCCCCGCGGGGCCGCCGCTCGACCAGACGGAGTACCCGCACAACATGGACTACCGGGCCGGTCTCCAGCTGCCCGACTTCGTGCAGGTGATGGACACGCCGGTGGTGATGCGGCTGCACCCGAAGGACTTGGCGCCGGCGGTCGTGTTCAACAGCTTCCGCTCGGTGGGCGGCGAGCAGTTCGACGTCGAGACGCGGGCCGTGATGCGCGCCGTGAACGGCGCCGACGGCTCACCGATCTGGACCACGCCGGCCAACCCGGACGATCCCGTCCTGCCGGCCGTCGATGGCAACGCGCAGATCGCCGCGGGCGACTGCACGGGCAGCGGCGAGGTCTGCTTCATCACCGGCGGCTTCGACCCGGCCGACATCGATCGCTGCAGCGTCCAGGACGGGAGCACCGGGCAATGCAACCTGAATCCGCTCAAGACCTGCAACGTCGACCTGGGGAAAAAGAGCGATCCGTGCAACGTGAATTCGCACCAGCGCGGTGGCCTGATCGCCTTCGGCAACGACGGCCGGAAGCTCTGGTACACCAGCGGCGTGCAGGTGCAATGGGGCGCGCCAACCATCGCGCGGCTGCTCGGCACGCCGGGCCCGGCGCAGGTGGTGGTCGGCAACGGCGTCTACGACGGCAAGACCGGCCGCATGCTCTGCCCGCAGACCACCTCGCCGCTCGACCAGATCGGCGGCAACGGCGACGGCACCGTCACCGCCATCGCCGACATCGACCTCGACGGCATGCCGGAGATCATCACCGGCAACCAGGCCTACAAGCTGCTGCCCGACGCGAGCTCGGCCACCGGCTACACCTGCAAGGCCATCTTCCGCGACGGCGTGGTCACTCCCTACAAGCCGCCCAGCTGCCCCTATGGTGAAATCAAGAGCACGCGCACCGGGAAGCAGGTTTGCCTCTGCCCGAACGGGTTCGAGGACATCTGCCCGGACGGCTTCCCGGCCATCGCGAACTTCGCCGGTTACGGCGCGAAGATCGGACTTGATCCCAAGGACCCGCACCCGCAGATCGTGGTCGCGAGCCACGGCTTTTTGCGCATCCAGGACTGGACTGGCGGCATGCTGCTGAATCCGATCCCGCTGCCTTCCGATCCCAACTGCACCGACGCCAACGAGGGCGGCGCACCGACCATCGCCGACTTCGACGGGGACGGCCTGCCCGAGATCGGCATCGCGGGGCAGGGCGGCTACGTGGTCTGGAAGCCATTCGTGGGCTTTATCTGGACCTCGAAGACCGAGGACTGCTCGTCCAATACCGGCAGCTCCGTCTTCGACTTCGAAGGCAAGGGCCAGGCGAACGTCGTCTACTCGGACCAGTGCAACTTCCGCGTCTACGACGGCAAGTCGGGCAGCACGCTGGTCGAGCAGCCGAACTCGTCGTGCACGGCGTACGAGATGCCCATCGTCGCGGACATCGACGGCACCGGCCGCGCGCGCGTGCTGGTCCCCACCAATAACGTCTGCACCTATAAGTGCTCGAGCTGGCCGGCCAACCTGACCGTGCCTCCCGGCACCTACGACCAGCAGATCTCGAGCAGCGATCTGTCAGGAACGCAGGCGGGCTCGAAGTTCGTCGGCCTCCGCGCGCTGCGCTCGCCGTCGGACAAGTGGGTCAACACCCGCAGCGTCTGGAACGAGCACAATTACCACGTCACCAACGTGAACCTCGACGGCACGCTGCCCTATCCGGAGCCGAGCTCGTGGGCGCCCGGGCAGTCGAACTCGTACCGGCAGAACGTGCAGGGCCTGGGCACCTTCAGCGCGCCCGACTTGTCCATCTGCGAAGTCAAGGTCGATATGACCGCCTGCCAGTCGGCCTCGAAGGCGACCGTCACCGCGACCATCTACAACGGCGGCGCGCTGGTAGTGAAGGCGGGCGTCTCGGTCAACTTCTATGCGGTGCTGAAGGACGGCTCGACGGCGCAAATCGGCGCCGGCGCGACCACGCGCGCGCTCAATCCGGGCGACGCGCAAGACGTAACCATCACCTGGATAGCCCCGCCGCAGACGCAGGCGGTGACGGTGAAGGCGGTCGCCGACGAGAAGAACCTGGTCGGCGTCTGCCATCCCGAGAACAAGACGGCGACCACGCTCCCGGTGCGCTGCTCGCCGCTCGGGTAGTCGCTCGGGCGGGCTTCCCGTCGAAGACCGCAGATCAACTTGAGGTTGCTTCCTCGTATTGGGGTCACGCTGGAGCGTCGTGGAGATGGTCATCGGGTGTCGCCCGCGACGCGGCGATACCAGTAACCGACCGCTTGGACGAGATGGTCCTTACTACGGGGCCCAGGGAATCACCTGAATCTAATGCTCGAGGCCGAAGGCAAAGAGTCCCTCGCGCGCGGGATGAAGAGGCTCGAGGTCCGGCTGGCGCGGGCGGGCAACCGGATAATGCGCCGCACGGGGCGCGTGTTCGGCGATCGCTACCACGCACATGTCCTGAAGACGCCGCGCGAAGCCGCCCGCGCGCTGCGCTATGTACTGATGAATTTCGCGCGCCACGCGCGCGCCTGGGGCGAGAACATCAGCGCCACCTTCATCGACCCATTCAGCTCGGTGCGCTACCTCGCGACCTCGCCGGGGCCCGCCGCGCCGGTGGCAGGTCCTCTGACGTGGCTGCTTCGCGTCGGCTGCCACGGCTCCGGGCGAAGAAGCGCGAGCACTGCCCGATCCTGCCGCTGGATCCGATCGCCGCGATCAAGTTCCGGTTGGAGCAGCAAGGTCTCACCCGGAAGGCGCTCGAACGGATCCTCGGTGGAAGCGGCAAGGTGACCGGATCTTGAACGGCACCCGCGACTCTCGAAGACGATGATCCGGCGGCTGCACCGCGAGTTCGGCATCCCGCTGGATTCTTGCTCGGCGCCGATTGGGACCTTGACCGTAGAATCGCTGCTGAAGCGCTGGCGAATCTTCCGGCGGCGGATCCGCGCTGCGGCTATCTTGCGCGCGTGCCCGAGACGACCGCGCCGGCTGCAGCGACCCCCGCAGCGCCTCTACGCAGACCGGCTCGCTCGGGCGGCGCCGCCGCGCTGGTGGCCGCGGGCATCCTGCTCAGCCGCATCGCGGGCTTCGTCCGGCAGCGCGTCTTCGCCTATTACCTCGGCACGAGCGCCGCGGCCGATGCGTGGACCGCCGCGTTCCGCATCCCGAACGTCCTGCAGAACCTGCTCGGCGAGGGCGTGCTCTCGGCCTCGTTCATCCCGGTCTATGCCTCGCTGCGCGCGCGCGGCAACGACAAGGAGGCACGCGCCGTGGCGGGCGCGGTCGCGGGCCTGCTCGGCCTGGTCACGACCCTCTTCGCGCTGGTCGGCATGGTCGCGACGCCCTGGCTGCTCAACGCCATCGCGCCCGGCTTCGAAGGCGCGACGCGCGACCTCGCCATCGAGCTGGTGCGCATCTTCTTCCCCGGCATCTCGCTCCTGGTGCTGTCGGCGTTCTGCCTCGGCGTGCTCAACAGCCACCACCGCTTCTTCCTCAGCTACGCGGCGCCGGTGGTCTTCAGCCTGGCGGTGATCGCCGCGCTCCTCTTTGGCGGGCATCGGCACCTGGGCCAGTTCCCGATCGCGGTCGTCTCGGCCTGGGGCGCGGTCGCGGGCGCGGCGCTGCAGATGGCGGTGCAGGTCCCCACCGTGCTGCGGCTGCTCGGCCCCGGTACCAGGATTTCACTGGGTCGCGGCAACGCCGACGTGAAAGAGGTCGTGCGGAATTTCCTTCCGGTGGTCGCGGGGCGCGGGGTGGTGCAGCTCTCGGCGTATGTCGATGCGGCCATCGCCTCGGAGATCGGCCTCGGCACCGTCGCCGCGTTCGGCTATGCGCAGCTCATCTACACGCTGCCGGTGTCCCTCTTCGGGATGGCCATCTCGGCCGCGTCGCTGCCGTCGATGAGCGCGGCGCAGGCCGATGAGGGCGCCCAGGAGAAGCTGCGCGCGCAGCTTGCGGCGGGACTGCGATCGATCGCGTTTCCGGTGGTCGCGTCGGTGGTGATGTTCCTTGTCTTCGGCGATGTCCTCTGCGCGGCGCTGTTCCAGAACGGCCGCTTCGGTCCGGGCGAGGTGCGCTACGTCTGGCTGATCCTCTCCGGCTCGACGGTGGGCCTGCTCGCGGCGACGATGGGCCGACTCTACTCGAGCGCGTTCTATGCGCTGCGCGACACGCGCACGCCGCTGCGCTTCGCCATCCTCCGCGTGACGCTGACGCTCGTGCTCGGCCTGGTCTGCGGCCTCTGGCTGCCGCGCCTGTGGGGCGTGCCGCGCTATGGCGCCGCGGGGCTCACCGCGTCGGCGGGAGTGGCGGGCTGGATCGAATTCTTCCTGCTGCGGCGATCGCTCTCGCGCCGCGTGGGCGTGGCCGAGGTGCCGGCCGGGCTGCTCGCGCGGCTGTGGGCATCGGCGGCGGTGGCGGCCGCGATCGCCTACGGCGTGCGGCTCCTGCTCGCGCGCTGGGCGCTGCACCCGATCCCGCTCGCGGTGGCGGTTCTCGGCACCTACGGGGCCGCCTACTTCGGCGCGACGCTGCTGCTCGGCGTGGCCGAGGCGAAGGCAATGTTGCGCCGGCTCTGGCGCCGCCGCGCCAGCTAAGCTCTCGAGCGCAGCAGCTGCGGGCGAGCGCCTCGAGGTGCTTCTGCATCTCGTTCTGTTGAATGCCCGAATGTCAGCCCCCGTCGATAAGCTGTTTCACCTGTGCCTTGGGGCGCGTGTCTTCTTCGCTGGAGGTGGGCTTGCTGCGGAAGAGTCTGGCTGTCTCGGTGCTCGTGCTGGCGGGCGGCTGTTTGCGGCATGCCCGCACGGACGTTTCGCCCGAGCTGACCGCGCAGGTCGTCGACGCGGCGGCGCGCGAGGCGGCGGTGCGCGACCCTGAGGCCGGCCCGCCGCTCAGCGAGAGCGAGCAGATCGAGCACCTGCTCTCGCGGAGCAGTTTCGGCGCGCGGCCGGGCGACCGCGAGCGCGTGCGCCGGACAGGGATCGCGGCGTACCTCGAGCAGCAGCTGCACCCAGAGGAGCTGGACGACTCGCGCGTTGAGGCGCAGCTCAAGGACTACGCGGGGCTGGGGCGGGGCGCGGGGCCGCTCGCGCACGAGCTGGCCGAGAAGCGCAAGCAGAAGCAGGAGGAGAACAAGCAGAAGGCGGCGATGGAGGCCGCGGCAGAGGCCGCGCGGCCGCACGACGACGCGGGGCCTATCACCGCGGCGCAGGCGGCGGAGCGCGCGGCGGCGCCGAACCCCCCAGCGACGGCGCCGGCAGCGAAGTCGCCCACGCAAGCACCGACTGCAGCCGTGCAGCCCGCGCGCGCCGGCAAGGAGATGCGCAAGGCGATCGGCCGCGCGGGCCGCGGCCCGGGGCTCGATTACGTCGCCGATCTCTCCGAGGCCAAGCTGGTCCGCGCCGTCTCCTCCGAGCGCCAGCTGCAGGAGGTGATGGTCGACTTCTGGTTCAACCACTTCAACGTCTTCGCCGGCAAGGAGAACGAGGCGGCGCTGCTGCCCGACTACGAGGCGCAGGCCATCCGGCCCAACGCGCTCGGCAGCTTCGCGGACCTGCTCGCAGCCACGGCGCGCAGCCCGGCCATGCTCGTCTACCTCGACAACCGGCTCTCCAGCTCGGCGACGCCGCCGGATCAACCGCGCCGGTTCGCGGCCTGGTATCGCGGGCGCAAGACGGATCCCTCGCGGCAGCAAAAGCCCCGGCCGCCGCCCAAACGCGGGCTCAACGAGAACTACGGCCGCGAGCTGCTCGAGCTGCACACGCTCGGCGTGGACGGGGGCTATACGCAGCAGGACATTATCGAGGTCGCGCGCTGTTTCACCGGTTGGACGGTCGACCAGCCCAACGAGGATCCGCGCTTCGTCTTCCGCCCGGCGTTGCACGACGACGGCGAGAAGCTCGTGCTCGGGCACGTCATCAAGGCAGGCGGCGGCGAGGGTGACGGCCGTCAGGTCTTGCGGATCCTGCTCGACCACCCGTCCACCGCGCGGTTCATCGCGCGCAAGCTCGCGCGCCGGTTCGTCAGCGACGACCCTCCCGACGCGTTGGTCAAGCGCATCGCGGCCACCTTCACGCGGACGCACGGTGACATCCGCTCGATGCTGCGCACGCTGTTCGAGGCGCCCGAGCTCTGGAGCCGCCGCGCGTTGAAAGCCAAGGTGCGCTCGCCGCTCGAGCTGGTGGCGGGAGCGGTGCGCGCGCTCGGAGGGACCATCGACGACCCGCTGTTGCTCGCCCGCGCGGTGGCGCGCATCGGCGAGCCGCTCTATGGCGCCCAGCCACCCACCGGCTATGCAGACACGGCGCAGGCCTGGGTGTCCTCGGGCGCGCTGCTGGCGCGCATCGACTTCGGGCTGCAGCTCGCCAACAACCAGCTCGACGGTGTGCAGGTCGATCTGAAGTCCATCGCCGCCGGCGCACCCGGCCCGGAAAACGTGCTGCAGCGGGCGGCAGAGCAACTGGGCGCGAGCGATCTCTCCAGCCAGACGCGCTCGTACGTGCTGGCGCAGCTGAAGGACTTTCCGCGAAAGCCGGAGCTTCTGGCCGCACGGGCCGTGGGCCTGCTGCTCGGCGCGCCCGAGCTGCAGAGGAGATGACGATGGGATCTTTCTCCCGACGGATGATGCTGAGGGGCGGGGCGCTGGTCGCGGCGGGGTCCTTCCTGCCCGCGTTCGCGCGCCGCGCGCTGGCGGAGGACGGCAGCCTGCTCGAGCAGGGGCCGGGTCGGCGCAAAACGCTGGTGTTCCTCTTCCTGCGGGGCGCGCTCGACGGGCTCTTCGCCGTTACGCCGTACGGCGAACCGCGGCTCGCCTCGTTGCGGCCGGCGCTCGCGCTACCGCCGCCCGACGGCGCGACCAAGACCACGCCGCCCTCGCTGCTCTCCATCGGCGTGCCGGGGTTCGGGCTGCATCCGGCGCTCGAGCCGCTGCTGCCGCTGTGGCGCGAAGGCTCGCTGGCGCTGGTGCACGCGGTCGGGTCGCCCGACGGCTCGCGCTCGCACTTCGACGCGCAGGACTTCCTCGAGCTGGGAACGCCCGGCATCAAGAACACGCCCGACGGGTGGCTCGCGCGCGCGCTCGGTTCCACAGAGGCACGGAACCGGTCCCCCCTCGACGCCGTTGCCGTAGCGGCGCGGCTGCCCCGCAGTCTGCAGGGCGGACCCGACGCGCTCGCGTTCGCCAACCTCGACCAGCTCCGCCTGCGGCCCCTGGCCGGTGCGCCCGGCGGGCCCAAGGGGCGTGCGCAGTCGCAGAGCTCGTTCGAATCGCTCTACCAGCACGCGCCCGAAGACGCGGTCGCCACCAGCGGCAAGGAGGCCTTCGCGGCGCTCGACCTGCTGGAGAAGAAGCTCGGACCGTCGGCGCCGCCGCCCGCGGCGGAGTATTCCAAAAAACCCATCGCCAATTCCCTGCGCCAGCTGGCCCAGCTGATCAAGGCGGAGGTCGGGCTGCGCGTGGGCGTGGCCGACGCCGGCGGCTGGGACACGCACTCCGCGCAGCCCGGCGCGCTCAACAACAACCTGGGCCAGCTCGCGCAGGCGCTCGCCGCGTTCCATAAGGATCTCGGCGCGCGCGCCGAAGACGTCGTGCTGGTCGCCGCCACCGAGTTCGGCCGCACCGTCCGGCAGAACGGCGCCAACGGCACCGACCACGGCCACGGCAGCGTCGCCTTCGTGCTCGGCGGCGCGGTCAACGGCGGCAAGCTGCACGGTCGCTGGCCAGGCCTCGCCGACGACCAACTCTACGAGGGCCGCGACCTCGCGGTCACCACCGATCTCCGCAGCGTCCTCGCCGCCGCGGCCGCCTCGCAGCTTGGCGCTCGCGACATCGCCAGGCTCTTCCCCGGCTTCCCCGGCGTGGCTCTGCCGGGGCTGATGCGCTCCTGAAAAGTCGACAGCGAAGCCGCAGAGGCACCATGCAAGACAAGCAAAATCTCATCCCCTCCGGCCTGGCGCACTCGTTACGACCGCGCGCGTGAAAGATAGCCGGCGTGGGGGGCGTGGGGGTCGACGAACGAGTTGCACAGCCCCCCGGCAACTAACGCCATTCCGCAACGCACGCCAGGGGGCGCGCACCTGTTTGAGGGCGGCGACCCCCACGCCTCCCGCGACGGCGATCGGCGAAGCAAAGGCGGATTCGAGAGGGATCCAGGGACGGATTTGGGTTAGAACGCCCCCATGTGGATTGCCCTTCTGATCGCAGCCGCCCTCTCCGCGGAGCAGGCCAGGCAGCTGGTCCCGCGCGCCGACCTGTCGGCACTCACCGACGCCCAGCGCGGCGTGTTCGTCGAAGTCGCCGACGAGGTCTTCGGCTACGCCGGCTGCCAGGAGACGCTGACCCGATGCCTCGCCGCCGGGGTCAAGGACGCGCACGCGCTGCGCGAGGCGGCGCTGGTCAAGCAGCTCTCTCTCGAGGGCAGCGTGCCGGCCAACATCGTGCAGATCGTCGAGCGCTACTATGCGAGCTTCGACCCGAGGAAGCGCGACCAGCCGCGCAGCGACAACTGCGCCATCCTCGGCGACCCGAAAGCCAGGATCACCATTGTCGAGTTCTCCGACTTCCAGTGCCCGCACTGCGCGGTCTCGGCGAAGCCGCTCCAGGACCTCGTCACGGAGACCGAGAAGGGCAAGGCGCGCCTCTGCTCCAAGTACTTCCCCTGGCCGCCGCACGCGCGCGCCCGCATCGCCGCCGCCTGCGCCGAGTATGCGCGCGCCCACGGCAAGTTCTGGCAGTGGAGCGACACGGTCTTCGCGCACCAGGAGTCGCTCGCGGACGAGCAGCTGCGCAGCTACGCCTCGGCCATCGGCCTCGACGGCAACGAGATGCTCAAAGAAGTCTTCGCCGGCAAGTACGACCCCGCCGTCGAGAGCCACATCCGCGAGGGCACCGCTCTCGGCATCGAGGCGACTCCCACTCTCTACGTCAACGGCCGTCACCACTGGCTGCCGATCGCGCCCTTCTATCTGAAGCACTCGGTGGACGACGAGCTCGAGTGGCAGAAGCAGAAGGGCTTCGAAAAGCCTGCGAAGAAGCCGCTCGGCCGGAAGAAGTGATGGCGCGCCGCCACTGGCTGCTCAAGACCGAGCCGGGCACCTTCTCCTGGGACGACCTCGCGAAGGCGGGCGTCACCGGCTGGGACGGCGTGCGCAACTACCAGGCGCGCAACCTGATCCGCGACGAGATGAGCAAGGGCGACCTCGTGCTCCTCTACCACTCCAACGCCGACCCGAGCGCCGCGGTCGGCATCGCGCGCGTCGTCCGCGAAGGCTATCCCGAGGCGGAGGAGCCGACCTGGTCGCAAGTGGACGTCGCCCCGGTCCGCAAGCTCAAGCACCCGGTCTCCCTCGAGCGGATGAAGACGGTGCCGGCGCTCCAGGCGATGCCGCTGTTGCGCAAGGGCAATCGCCTGAGCGTGCAGCCGGTCTCGAAGGAAGAGTTCGAGCTGGTGGTAAAGCTGGGCAGCGTCAAGGAATGAAGCAGCTGCGCGGGCCGATGTTTCTCTGCGCGCTGGGCGCGGTCTCGATGGGGATCGCGCTGCAGATCAGCGCCGGGATGTTCTCGCCGGTCGCGCTGGCGCTGGCGACGCTCACCTCCGCGGCCGCGGTGTGGGCCGCGCTGCTGCGCGACCGGACCGGGCCCGCGCTCCCCGCCGAGGTAATGCTCGGCCTTGGCTTCCTCCACGGTCTCTATTGTCACCTCTTCGAGGTGCCGACCTTCTACGCGAACCCGCAGCGCCTGCAGGGCTTCCGTGGCCTCGCGCTGATGACGCTCCTCTTCGGCTCGGCCTATCTCTGCCTGCACCTGCGTGGCTCGCTGCAGAAGGCGCGCTTCTATGCCGTCCTTGCCTGCTTCGTCGCCATGGGCGTGGTCATCATCCACCTCTCGCGCGGGCCGCGCATCGATGTCTGGCTCTTCCAGCAGATCGGCGGCGAGGCGCTCTGGCGCGGCTACAGCCCGTACTCGGTCTCGTATCCCGACCTCTACGCGCGCACTGGCGAGACGCTCAAGATGTACGGCCCCGAGGTGGTCCACGACCGCCGCATCTTCATGTATCCGTACCCGCCGCTGACCGCGCTCCTGGCGGCGCCGACGTGGGCCGCGTTCGGCGACGTGCGCTACCTGAGCCTCGCAGCCCTGGTCGTGGGCGGGTGGGCCATTGGCCGGCTGGGCGGCGGCGCCACCGGCGAGATCGCCGCGCTCTTCCTGCTCTTCCAGGGCCGCAGCTTCTTCGTGCTCGAGCAGGCGTGGAGCGAGACGCTGGTGGTCGCTGCCTTCGCGGTGACTGCGCTCGCGATCGCGCGTCCGTTCAGGCGCGCGCCACAGTGGCTCGCCATCGGGCTCGCTGCCGGGGTGCTCGCCGCGAGCAAGCAATACTCGCCCTTGTTGCTGACCCCGCTCGCGCTGGCCATCCCGCGGGGCCAGCGCCTGCGGGCCGCGCTGGTGGCGCTCGCGCTGCTCATCGCCACCGCGCTGCCCTTCTTGTGGACGGATCCACAGGGCCTCTGGCGCGGGGTGGTCAAGATGCAGTTCCTCCAGCCGCTGCGCCTGGACTCGCTCTCGCTGCTCGCGCTCTATGCGCGCAGCTTTGGCGCGCCGTGGTGGGGCGCGGTGCCCGCCTTCGTCGCCGCCGCTGTGGTGCTTGCGCTTTCCCTCGGCGGAACCATGACGCTTTCGCGCGCAGCCACCAGCGCCGCCGCCGCGTGGCTGGTGTTCGTGCTGCTCAACAAGCAGGCCTTCTGCAACTATGATTTCCTCGGAATCGGCCTGTTGTGCGTGGCGATCGCCGCGCAGTCGCAGGCGATGGCGCAGGCGAGGGAGACAGCATGATCGGCGACAAGCGCGTGTGCGTGGTGATGCCGGCGTACAACGCGGAGAAGACGCTGCGCCGCACGGTGGCTGAGATCGATCGGGCCCTGGTGGACGACATCATCCTGGTGGACGATCACTCGAAGGACCAGACGGTCGAGGCAGCGCTCGAGCTCGGTCTGCACACCATCGTCCACGCGAAGAACCGCGGCTACGGCGGCAACCAGAAGACCTGCTACACCGAGGCGCTCGCTCGCGGCGCGGATATCGTGGTGATGCTCCACCCCGATTATCAATATTCGCCCAAGCTGCTGCCGGCGATGGCCGGGATGATCGCCTCGGGCCACTTCGACGCGGTGCTCGGCTCGCGCATCCTCGGCGTCGGCGCCATCGCGGGCGGGATGCCGGTGTGGAAGTACGTCGCCAACCGCTTCCTGACCGCGACCGAGAATCTATTGCTTGGTTATAAGCTCACCGAATACCACACGGGATATCGCGCCTTCTCGCGGCGGCTATTGGAGACGTTGCCGCTCGAGGAGAACAGCGACGACTTCGTCTTCGACAATCAAATGCTCGCGCAGGCGATCTGGTTCGGCTTTCAACTCGGCGAGATCAGCTGCCCCGCGCGCTACTTCGCCGAGGCCTCGTCGATCAACTTCAGCCGCAGCGTCAAGTATGGCCTGGGCGTGCTCGGAACCGCGCTGCAGTACCGCGCCGCGCGGCTGGGGCTGCGAAGCGCGCCGCGCTTTGCCGAGACCGGCCGCAAGCTGCCGCCGGCGCTGCCCAAGGCGCTCCCGGCGCCGAAGTAACGCGCTCGCGGCGACGAGGCGCACCCGTCGACGAGGTCGGGCGCGCTCAGGCGATCAGCTCGCGGTAGAGCGCCGGATCGACATTGCCCCCGCTGACCACGCAGCAGACCCGCCGTCCGCGAAAGCGCGCCGGCTCACAGAGCAGCGCCGCGAGGCCGAGCGCGCCGGTCGGCTCGGCTTTCAGATTCGCCAGCCCGAAGAGCAGGCGCACCGCCTCGCGAATCGCCTCCTCCGGCACCTCGACGATGCCGGCCAGTCCCTCGCGCAGCACCGCCCAGTTGCGCGCGCCCAGGCACACCGTGCGCGCGCCGTCGGCGAGCGTCTGCGGCTCGCGCTCGTTGACCACCACGCGTCCCTCGCGCAGCGAGCGCGCCGCGTCGTTGGCGAGCAGCGGCTCGGCGCCCACCACCGCCGCCTGCGAGCCGGCGCGCCGCAGCCCCGTGATTAGCCCGGCCGTCAGCCCGCCGCCGCCGACCGGCGCGACCACGTCGTCGAGCGGAAGCGCCGCCAGTTCCTCACCCAATGAGCTGTTCCCTTCAATCACGAGCGCGTCGTCGTAAGCGCTTGCCAGGTAGGCTTCCGGGTCGGCCTCGGCGAGCTGTTGCACCCGCTCTGCGCGGCTGACCCGGCCGGTGTCGATGAGCTCTACCGCGCCGCCGAACGCGCGCACCGCATCGATTTTTACCTGCGCAGAGTTTGCCGGCATCACCACCGTGCAGCCCTTGCCGGCGAGCGTGCAGGCGTAGGCCAGCGCCTGCCCGAAGTTGCCGGAGCTCGCGGTCAGCACGCGCGGGTGCGGCACCGTCGAGACCACGCGCCACGCCGCGCGGAACTTGAAGCTGCCCGTGTACTGGAAGGTCTCGCTCGCGAGCACGAGCTCCGCGCCGACGTGGCGCGAGAGGCGGGGCGAGACGATGAGCGTGGTGGGCCGCGGCTCCTGCATGCCCGCCAGTCTAGCGTGCGCCATCGCCATCATCGGGCTTGCCAGTGCCGGGCGAGCGCGGTACACCCCCGCTCCGCGGGCGCTTAGCTCAGATGGATAGAGCGTCGGCCTCCGAAGCCGAAGGCCGCCGGTTCGAATCCGGCAGCGCCCACCATTCCAAGCCTTCAGCATCCAGAGCAATTTCGGCCTGACCTTCGGGCGGTTCAAGCCGCCGCGCACTACAGCGGGCTGGCGCTCTTCTCCGTCCAGCCGCCGCCGAGCGCCTTGTAGAGCTCGACGAGGTTCGCAAGCCGCGAGAGGCGCGTCTGGATCAGCGCCTGCTGGGCGGCGAACAGGTCGCGCTGCGCGGTGAGCACCGAGAGGTAGCTGTCGACCCCGCCGCGGTAGCGGACCTCCGAGAGGTGGTAGCGCCGCTCCTCCGCCGTCACCCGCGCCTGGTTCGCGCGGAGCTGATCGTCGACCGCGCCCTTCGCGACCAGCGCGTCGGCGACCTCGCGGAACGCTCCCTGGATGGTCCGCTCGTAGCGCGCGACCTCGACCGACTTGCGGATCTGGGCGACGTCGAGGCTCGCCCGCAGGGCACCGCCGGTGAAGATCGGCAGGTTCACCCGTGGGGAAAAGCTCCAGATGGCGGAGCCGGAGCCAAACAGGCCCGAGAGCTCGGCGCTGGAGGTGCCGCCGAAGGCAGTGAGCGAGATCGACGGGAAGAAGGCGGCGCGCGCGGCGCCGATGCTCGCGTTCGCCGCGCGGAGCGCGTGCTCGGCGGCGAGGACGTCGGGCCGTCGAATGAGCACGTCGGAGGGGACGCCGGTCGGCAGGTCGGCGACGATCGGCTGCGCGTCGAGCGGCTGCGGCGCCGGGAGATCCGACGGCAGTGGCGCGCCGACGAGAAGGGAGAGCGCGTTCCCGGCTTGCCCCCGCTGCTCGCGTGCCAGCGAGAGGTTCACGCGCGCGGTCTCCACCTGCGCCTCGGCCGTGCGCAGGTCGAGCTCGGAGGTGCGGCCGGCCTCGAAGGTGCGCCGCGCGAGCGCGAGCGAGGCGTCTACCGTCTTCAGCGTCTGCTCGGCGAGCGCGACCTGGTCGTCGAGCGCGCGCGCCGTGAAGTACTGCTCGGCGACCGCGGCGACGAGCGAAAGCTGCGCGCTGCGCCGCGCCTCCTCGGTGGCGAGGTACTGCTCGAGCGCGGCGGTGGAGAGGCTGCGCACTCGGCCGAAGAAATCGAGCTCGAACGCGGTGACGCCGAGGCCGATCGAGAACTGGTCGGCGGTGACGGCTCTACCGCTGGTGTTGAGATCGGCGGGGACCCGGGCTCGGGAGGCGCTCGCGGATGCACCCAGCGCAGGCAACAGGTCGGCGCGCTGGATCCGGTACTGGGCCTGCGTGAGCTCCACGTTCAGCGCGGTCATCCGCAGGTCGCGGTTATTCTCGAGCGCGAGCGCGACGAGCGCTTGCAGGCGCGGATCGCCGAACACGTCGCGCCAGCCGAGGTCGGCGGCTGGCGTGCGCCCCTCGACTTCGCGACCCCGCGGGCCGCTGCGCTCGGGATCCGCGGAGGAGCGGGTAGGGAACTCCGCCGCGACCGGCGCCGGAGGGCGCTGGTAGCGCGGCGCGAGCGAGCAGCCGGCGACGAGGAGCAGCAGGAACGACGCGCTACGCACGTGCGCCTCCGGTGGCGGAGCGAGCGGCGGCGGCGGCGCGGGCGGCGAGTTCCTCCCGGGCGTCGGCCTCGGAATCGGCGAGCTCGTGTCTCCCCTCGGGAGGGCCCGACCTCCGCGCGATGATCACGAAGAAGAGCGGCACGAAGAGGATGGCGAGGACCGTCGCCGAGATCATGCCGCCGATGACGGCGGTGCCAATCGCGATCTGCCCGCCGGCCCCCGCGCCGCGCGCAATCGCGAGCGGCAACACGCCGAAGACGAAGGCGAGCGAGGTCATGAGGATCGGCCGGAGCCGCATGCGGGCCGCCTCGACCGCGGCCTCCGTGGCGCTCTTCCCCTTCTCGTGGAGCTCCTTCGCGAACTCCACGATCAGGATCGCGTTCTTTGCCGAGAGCCCGACGGTGGTGAGGAGGCCGACCTGAAAGAACACGTCGTTCGCGAGCCCGCGCCCGAGCGTCGCCACCACGGCGCCGAGCACGCCGAGCGGGACGACCAGCATCACCGAGAGCGGGATCGACCAGCTCTCGTAGAGCGCGGCGAGGCAGAGGAAGACGACGAGGAGCGAGATCACGTAGAGCGGGGTCGCGCCGGAGCCGGAGAGCCGCTCCTCGTAGGAGAGGCCCGACCATTCGAAGCCGATGCCGGCGGGCAGCTTCTTCCCGATCTCCTCGAGCGCCGTCATCGCGTCGCCGGAGCTGTGGCCGGCCGATGGCTCGCCCTGGATCGCGACCGCCGGGATGCCGTTGAACCGCTCGAGCTTGGGCGAGCCGAAGCCCCAGCGGCTGGTCGCGATCGACGAGAAGGGCACCATGTCTCCCAGTCGGTTGCGCACGTACCAGCGGTTCAGGTCCTCCGGATTCATCCGGAAGGGCGCGTCCGCCTGCATGTACACGCGCTTCGTGCGCCCCTTGTCCATGAAGTCGTTCACGTAGGCGACGCCCCAGGTCGCGGCGAGCGTCTGGTTCACGTCGCCGAGCGACACGCCGAGCGCGGTGGTCTTCTGCTGGTCGACGTCGAGCTTCAGCTCGGGGGTGTCCTCCAGCCCGGACGGGCGCACCTTGGCGAGCCGCGGGTCCTTCCGCGCGAGGTCGAGGAGCTGGTTGCGCGCCGCGAGGAGCGCCTCGTGGCCGAGGTTGCCGCGGTCTTGCAGCTGGAGCTCGAAGCCGCTCGCGTTCCCGAGCTCGGTGACCGCCGGCGGGGTGAAGACGAAGACGTTCGCCTCCTTGATGCTGGAGAACGCTTTCATCGCGCGGGCGGCGACTGCATCCGCCTTGAGGCGAGCGTCCTTCCGCTCGTCCCAGGGCTTCAGCCGCACGAAGCCGACGCCGGCGTTCTGGCCGCGCGACCCGAAGTTGAAGCCGGCGATCGACAACACGGAGTCGATCGACTCCTTCTCCTCGGTGAGCAGATGGTTCGAGATCTTCTCGAGCACCTTGCGCGTACTCTCGAGGGTGCTACCGGGGGGCAGCAGGATCTGGGCGTACATGAGCCCCTGGTCCTCCGCCGGCAAAAAGCCAGTGGGTACCCGCGCGAACAGCGCCGCCAGCACCGCGACGAGGATCACGTAGCCGATCATCCCGCGCACGCGCCGGCGGAGGATGAGCTCGACGACCTTCTGGTAACGGCCTGCGCCGCGATCATAGGTGCGGTTGAAAACGCCGAAGAAGCCGCCCTTCGCGAGGTGGTGCCCCTTCTCGACCGGCTTCAAGATGGTGGCGCAGAGCGCAGGCGTAAGCGACAGCGCGACGAGCACCGACAGCGCCATCGACGAGACGATGGTGATCGAGAACTGGCGGTAGATGACGCCGACCGACCCGCCGAAGAAGGCCATTGGGATGAACACCGCCGAGAGCACGAGCGCAATGCCGACGAGGGCCCCCGTGATCTGCTTCATCGACTTGCGCGTCGCCAACTTCGGCGGCAGCCCTTCCTCGCTCATCACGCGCTCGACGTTCTCGACCACGACGATCGCGTCGTCGACGAGCAGGCCGATCGCGAGCACGAGACCGAACATCGTGAGCGTGTTCACGCTGTAGCCGAAGGCGGCGAGGACGCCGAAGGTGCCGAGGAGCACGACCGGCACGGCGATGGTCGGGATGAGCGTGGCGCGGAAATTCTGCAGGAAGAGGAACATCACCAGGAAGACGAGCACGATCGCCTCGACGAGCGTCTTCAGGACCTCCTCGATCGAGAGCCGCACGAACGGCGTCGTGTCGACCGGGTAAACGACCTTCAGCCCCGGCGGGAAGAACTTCGCGAGGTCGTCGATTTTCGCGCGCACCGCGCTCGCGGTCCGGAGCGCGTTCGCGCCGGCCGCGAGCCGCACTCCGATGCCGGAAGCGGGGCTGCCGTTGATGAAGGTCTCGATCTCGGAGTTCTCGCCGGCGAGCTCGATCCGGGCAACGTCGCCAAGCTTCACCTGCGAGCCGTCGGGGTTCACGCGCAGCAGGATGGCGCGGAACTGCTCCACGGTCTGGAGGCGAGTCTGGGCGGTGATGGTGGCGGTGAGTCGTTGCCCCTCGACGGCCGGCAACCCGCCGAGCTGACCTGCCGAGACCTGCGCGTTCTGCGCCTGCACGGCGGACTGCACGTCGAGGGGCGTGAGCTTGTACTGCGTCAGCCGGTCGGGGTTCAGCCAGATCCGCATCGCGTACTGCGTGCCGAAGGTGTTCACCTCGCCAACGCCGGAGACGCGGCTGATCGGGTCCTGCAGCGTCGAGTAGGCGTAGTCGGAGATGTCGTTGCGGCTCATCGAGCCGTCGCCGGAGACGAGCCCGATGATGAGCAGGTAGTTCGAGACCGACTTGGCGACGCGGACCCCCTGTCGCTGCACCTCCTGCGGGAGCTGCGGCATCGCGAGCTGCAGCTTGTTCTGCACCTGCACCTGGGCGATGTCGGGGTTCGTCCCGGCGTCGAAGGTGAGCGTGACCTGCGCGTTCCCCGCGGAGTCCGACGACGACCCCATGTAGCGCAGGTTGTCGAGCCCGTTCATCCGCTGCTCGATGACCTGTGTGACGGTGTCTTCGAGGGTCTTCGCCGAGGCGCCCGGATAGGCCGCGTAGACGCTGATGGTCGGCGGCGCGATGGCCGGGTACTGCGAGACCGGCAAGCCGAAGATCGAGAGCGCGCCCGCGAGCATCACGATGATGCCGACGACCCACGCGAAGATTGGACGATCGATGAAGAACTGGGCCACGGTGCTCCTGAGCCGTTTCGTGAACTACCGTACCGCTTGCTTCGCACCCTGCGCCGGCACCGGCGAGACCTGCACGCCGGGGTGGACCTTCTGCAGGCCCTCGACGATCACCTGATCGCCGGCCTTCACTCCCTGCGTCACCAGCCAGGCGTCGCCGATCGCGCGGTCGGTGACGAGCTGTCGCCGCTCCACCCTATTGTCGGCGGTGACCACGAGCGCCGTGGGGAGCCCCTTCTGATCGCGCGTCACGCCGGCTTGGGGCACGAGCAGCGCCTGCGGGTTCACGCCCTCGTCGAGCCGCGCGCGGACGAACATGCCGGGGAGCAGCTCGGACTTTGGGTTGGGGAAGAGCGCGCGCAGCGCGATCGAGCCGGTGCCGGGGTCGACGGTGACGTCGGCGAACTGGAGCGTGCCCGGGCGGCCGTACTCGCGCCCGTCATCGAGCAGCAGCGCCACCTTGGCGCCGCCGTCGGGGGCGCGCTGCAGCTTGCCGCTCTCGAGCGCGCGCCGGAGTGCGAGCGCATCGGAGGAGGACTGGGTGACGTCGACGTAGACTGGATCGAGCTGCTGCACGGTCGCGAGCAGCGTCGCCTGGCTTGCCTGCACGTAGGCGCCCTCGGTCACGGCAGAGCGGCCGATGCGGCCCGACACCGGCGCCGTGATCGTCGTGTAGCCGAGGTTGATCTTCGCCGTCTGCACCGCCGCGCGGCCGGCACCGATGTCGGCCTCGCTCGCCTTCAGCCCCGCCACGGCCGTGTCGTATTCCTGCCGCGACACCGCGTTGTCCTTCACGAGGTCGGTCATCCGCTTCGCCTGGAGCTGGGCGTTGCCGAGGTTCGCCTCCGCCCGGGCCAGCTGCGCCTTGGCGGCGTCGAGCGCGGCTTGGTACGGAGCGGGATCGATGAGGAAGAGCCGCTGGCTCTGCTTCACGTCGCTGCCCTCGGTGAAGAGCCGCTTCAGGACGATGCCGTTCACGCGCGCGCGCACTTCAGCGACCTTGAACGCCGACGTGCGGCCCGGGAGCTCCTTCGTGAGCGTCACGGCGGTCGGCGCGAGCGTCACCACGCCCACCTCGACCGGGCCGGGGGCCGGCGGGGGAGGCGCCTTCGTGCAGCCGACGGCGAGCGCTCCCGCGCACAGCAGCGGGAGGAGACGGCGCGGCGCGCGGCACGAGGTCGGGGATGGAGGCATGCGGATCCTTCGTGAACGGCAGGTGAGCGGGTGCTCCGGGTGCGGCAAGATGTAATAGCCGTCCGCTGACAGTCAAGACTGAACCCTTCAATGCTGAGAGCCATTTTGGCGCAGGTAATTCGAGCTCGACGGAGTTTGCGCGGCGCACCGGCGCACGTGTCGAGGCGGGCGAATCCCCTCCGGCCGTTGGACATCGACCAGCCGGAGGAGCACATGCCCAAAGTCACCGTCGGCAAAGAGAACGGCAATCCCATCGAGCTGTATTACGAGGACCACGGCGCGGGGAAGCCCGTGGTGCTCATCCACGGCTGGCCTCTGAGCGGCCGCTCCTGGGAAAGCCAGCTGCCCGCCCTGATCGGCGCCGGCCACCGGGTCATTACCTACGACCGCCGGGGCTTCGGCTGGTCCTCGCAGCCGTGGACCGGCTACGACTACGACACGCTCGCTGCCGACCTCGATGCGCTGTTGCGACACCTCGACGTCAAGGGCGCCACTCTGGTCGGATTCTCGATGGGTGGCGGCGAGGTGGCGCGCTACGTCGGCAAGTACGGCACCGGGCGCGTCTCGCGGGCGGTGTTCGCGGCCGCGGTTCCGCCGTTCTTGTACAAGACGGCGGGCAACCCCGGCGGCGGCTTGGACGACGCCACGATCGAGCAGTTCCAGGAGTCCGTGAAGCGCGATCGCCTGGCGTTCCTGGACGACTTCTCGAAGAACTTCTTCAGCGTGCGCGGCAAGCTGGTCATCGGCGAGCAGCAGCGAGTTTATGCGCGCGAGATCGCCGCGTTCGCGTCGCCAAAGGGCACGCTGGACTGCGTCGCCGCGTTCGGGCGCACCGACTTCCGCGGCGACCTGGAGAAGTTCACCATCCCGACGCTCGTCATCCACGGCGACTCCGACGCGATCGTCCCGTTCGAAATCAGCGGCAAACGCACGCATGAGTCGATTGCGGGCAGCCGCCTGGCGCTCATCAAGGGCGCGCCGCACGGACTGAACGCCACGCACCCGGACGAGTTCAACCGCGCGCTGATCGAGTTCCTCGGGCGCTAGGCAGCGGCCTCGCTGGGGAAACGCGATTCGCCACCCTCTAGCTCATGAGCTGGACAATCAGCCACAGGTTCGCGGCGGCGATGACGGCGAAGAGCGTCCAGCCGGTGAGCCTGAGCCATGGCTTGCTGACGAACGCGCCCATCACCTCGCGGCGGCTGGTGAGGAAGAGCAGCGGCGCCATGGCGAACGGGAGCTGGAAGCTCAGCACCACCTGGCTCAACACCAGCATTTTGCCGATGGCGCCCGCGCCGAGCAGCGCCACCCCGATGAAGGCGGGCGCGAGCGCGAGCACGCGCGTGATCAAGCGCCGCTGCCAGCAGGGAATGCTGAGGTGCAGGCTGCCCTCCATCAGCACCTGTCCGGCGATGGTGCCGGTGAAGGTCGAGCTCTGCCCCGACGCGAGCAGCGCCAGCGCAAACAGCAGGCTCCCGAGCCGGGTGCCGACCACGGGATCGAGCAGGTGGTATGCGCTCTCGATGTCGGTGACCGGCGCGCCGCCGCTGCCGTGGAAGGCGCCGCCCGCCAGCACCAGGATGCCGGCGTTGATGAGCAGCGCGAGCAACAGCGAGACGACGGTGTCGATGGTGGCGAAGCGCACGGCTTCGGCCTTGCCCGTCTCGCCGCCGTCGAGCTTGCGGGTGAGCACGATGGACGAGTGCAGGTACAGGTTGTGCGGCATCACCGTGGCGCCGAGGATGCCGATGCCGACGTACCAGGCGCCGTGATCGCCCAGCGTCGCGCGCGAGGGCAACAGGCCGCGCGCGACCTCCGCCCAGTCCGGCTTGACCAGCCAGAGCTCCACGACAAAGCAGATACCGATGGTGGCGATGAGCCCGAGCACGATGGCCTCGACGGTGCGGAAGCCCTTTCCCTTGAGCGCCAGCACCACCACGGTGTCGAGCGCGGTGAGCGCGATCCCCACCGGCAGCGAGCAGCCGAGCAGGAGGTGGAAGGCGAGCGCGCTGCCCAGCACCTCGGCCAGATCGCAGGCGACGATGGCGAACTCCGCCATCAGCCAGAGTCCGAGATTCACCCGACGTGAAAAGTGATCGTACGACTGCTGGGCAAGATCCTTTCCTGAGGCGAGGCCGAGCCGCATGCTGAGGCACTGCAGCACGATGGCGGCGAGGCTCGACAGCACCACCACGAAGAGCAGGTCGTAGCCGAAGCGCGAACCGGCCTCGATGTCGGTCGCCCAGTTGCCCGGGTCCATGTAGCCGACCGACACCAGCAGGCCGGGCCCGGCGAAGCGCAGCAGCTTCTTCCAGAAGGTTCCGGGCTGGCGCGCGTCGATGGTGCCGCGCGCCTCCGAAGGGCAGAACGGGGCCGTCGCGGTCGTCGGCAGTCCGAGCACTGATGGTTTGTACCCGGCGGTCGCAGGCGGCGCAAAGACAAGCGGAGGCCGGCAGTCGCCTGCCAGTGGCGGGGCCGCGGCGCCTCTCTGCGGGAGGCTCGAGGGCCCGCCAGGGACCGCGGGATCAGCCGCCCTGCGGCAGCATCAGCGCGCGCACGTGGCGGAGCGAGGGCGAGCCGAACGACAGCAGCCGGTCATGAAAAGCGCGCTCGCTGAAGCCGGGCGCGCTCTCCAGTCGCTCGCGGATCTTCATCAGCTCGGAGAAGCCAAAATAGTAGGTGGTCAGCTGCGCGCTCGAGAGCCGCGCCCGCCGCCACTTGCCGACCGCCTCGCCCTCTTCCTGGAAGGCGTCGCCCATCATCAGAGCAAGCGCTTCGCGCTCGGTCATCGCGCCGGCGTGGAGGTCGTGGTCGAGGATGGCGTTGGCGCACGTCCGCAAAATCATCTTCTGCCGCTCGAGCCGCACGCGCGCGCCCCCGAAACCGCTCTTCGCCATCAGCCACTCGCCGTAGACCGCCCAGCCCTCGACGAACGGACCGCTCATCAGCAGGGCGCGCACGTCCGACTTGAACTGGTTCGAGTGCATCAGCTGCAGGAAATGGCCGGGCATCGCCTCGTGGACGATCAGGTCCGCGACCATGCTGCGGTTGTACTCGCGGTAGAAGGACTCGGCGCGCTCGGGCTTCCAGTCCGAGGGCGTCGGCGAGATGGCGACGAAGGTCTCCTGCTTCTTCTCCAGCGGCCCCGATGAATCGCAATAGGCCACCGCCACGCCGCGCCGGTACTCGGGCATCTCGATCACCTTGCAGGGCTCCCCGGGCACCGAGACCAGGTCGTGCGCGCGGACGAAGGCGGTCGCTTCATCGAGATCGTTCGATGCTTCGTGCACGATGGTCGCGTTGGCGGGCCGATCGGCCGCGAGCGCATCGAGCACCTTGCGGATCAGCGCCTTCTTCTCCAATGGCGTGCCCGCGGGGGGCAGTTTCTGGTGCGGCAGCACCGTGGGCCACAGCTCGGTGGCGGTGGCCAGCATCTCCTGGTGGGTGCGCTCGATCAGCTCCCGCGCGCCGCGCGCAATGGCGTCGATGTCCACCGCCTGATCGTCGAGCGCGAAGCGCAGCTTCTTCTCGAACAGCGCGCGGCCGGCGCGGAAGTCGCCGGTGCTGCGCGGCAACAGATCTCTCTCGAGGAAGATCTGGAAGTCGGAGAGCGCGGTTGCCGCCTGCTTCGCCGCCGCAGTCAGGTCCGTTGCCAGCGCCGGCTCCTGCGCGATCTCGGCGCCGAGGCCGCCGTCGCAGAGATGGATGAGCCCGCGATTCTGCTCGATGGCCGTCTCGGTGTGTACCCGGGGAGGGTGGGCGAGGCGCCGCTTCGCGACCTCGACGATGCCCGGCACGCCGCGCAGTCGCGAGAGCAGGCTGCGCATCCGCTGTTCGTGCGGCGCGAAGCTGCGCGTCACCAGCGGGTCGATGCCCGAGCCGATCAGGCCCGTGTACGAGAGCGGGTTGTTCTCGGCGGCCTTCAGCTCGTCGAGCGCGAAGAGCTCGTGGCGCAGCTCGCTCCCGAGCATCTGCGCGTCGATGCGGTCCTGCGCGTCGAGCGAGGCGGCGGGGATCTGGCGCAGCTCGTTCTCGATCGAGGCGATGAAGGCGCGCGTGCCGGCCTCGGCCTCGATCGAGAGATCGGGCCAGCTGCCGTCGTACGCGTGCTCGCCAATCGAGGTGGCGTCGGTGGGGTTGCGCCGCAGGTGTTCGCTGATGAAGCGCGCGGCGAGCTTCTCGAAGGCCGCGTCGGCCGCGGACTGCGACGCAGCTTGAGTTGCCGGCGGCGCCGCGCGCGCTGCAGCAGGAGCTGCGAAGGATTCGGCAGACGGCCGCGGCGCGGCGCAGGAGACGGCAAGGGCGATGGCAAGCAGGGGTCGTCGCAGCGAGGGGGCCATGCCGCCCTTGTACCCGAGCCGGGCGCGCGGTGCTCGGACAGCGCGGTCGCGGTCGCGGTGGCGGTGGCGTCGGGGTCGGGATCGGGGTCGGGGTCGGGGTCG
>JAYWBT010000111.1:0-14231 GCA_043781235.1 Deltaproteobacteria bacterium | reverse complement strand
AACACGTAAGAGGACTCATCGACATTGAGCGTGGGAATGTAGAACATGCCCTTCGCCTTCATCATCCTGACCAGCTCGTCGTCGACCTGCGTGTCGCGGACGCTGTGGGCGAGCGCGTCCAGCCCGGAGGCCGCGAGCGCCTTGGCATCCTCCAGATAGAAGACGTGCGCCGCGACCCTGAGCTTGTTCCTGTGCGCCTCGTTGATCACGGCCTGGTAGATGTCCCGGCTGAGCTTCGGCATCTTGCCGAAGATGTCGTCGACCCAGATCTTCAACATGTCCGCGTGATGGCCCGCGGTCTCCTTCACCTCGGCGACTGCCTCCTCCCGCGTCTTCGGCCGATAGACCTGGTCGATTGCGACCGGCAACGGGGGCGCCCCGTCGGGAACGCCGATGCCCCGGCCGGCGGTGTACAGCCACGCGCCCGGGAACTTCCCCTGGCGCTGCTCGTCGCGGATTTCATATCCGAGATCGCGATTCAACCCGAGAGCCAGGACCGAAGTAATGCCGTACCGCTGGTACTGGAGAAGCTGGTGCTGCACGTTCTCCCTCGTATACGCGTCGGGCCGATTCTTCCCGTCGAGCACCACGCCGACGTGTCCGTGGGAGACGATGATGCCGGGCATGATGGTCTTTCCGCTGGCGTCGACCACCCTGGCGCCTTTGGGCCGTCGGCTCGACCCCGCTTTGCCGATGGCCACAATGCGAGACCCATCGACGACGAGGACGCCGTCCTCCACCGGAGGCCGGCCCGTACCATCGATTAGCCGCGCGTGCTCGAAGACCACCGGTTGCGCCGAGGCGCAGAGGCTGACGAGCAGCACGAGCACGAAACACTTGACGGTCATGCAGAGCCTCGGGGCTGGAAGATGTCCGGGGAGCCTAGCAAACGACCCCACAAAGAAACACCGAGCCAGGGGCCCATACCTGAGGTTCGACATCAGGGGCCGAAATCGGGCAAATTCGGGCCGGCGCGCCTTCAGGCGCAGCAGATATACATTCCGAAATTTTCAGGGAGGAAAGACTGGAGGCACCGGTCGGAGTCGAACCGACGTATGAGGGATTTGCAGTCCCTTGCCTTACCAACTTGGCGACGGTGCCGGAAATGAAGGACCGTGCAGGTACCTCGATCCCGGCTTCGGGTCAAGACGCGAACGGCACGGTGAAGAAGAAGCGGCTGCCCTGCCCTTCATGGCTCTCCACCCAGATGCGGCCACCCTGCGCTTCGACGATGCCTTTCGCGATCGAGAGGCCGAGCCCAGCGCCGTGCGCGGTGGGCCCGTGCGGTCCCTGGAAGTAGCGCTCGAAGATGCGCGGCAGGTCGGCCGCGGGGATGCCGCTGCCATCGTCGCCGACGCAGCAGCGCGCCTCGCCATCCTCCTGCCAGGCCAGCAAAGACACCGCGTCGCCCTCGCGGCTGAACTTCATGGCGTTGCCGATCAGGTTGGAGAAGACCTGCAGGATCCGCTCGCGATCGGCGAGCACCGGCGCGAGGTTCTCCTCGACCTGCGTCTCGCAGCGCAAGCCCCGGCTGTCGAGCAGCGGCTTCATCAGCTCAGCCGCCTCGCCGATGGCAAAGGCGAGATCGATGGGCTCGAGCGACACCGCCATGATGCCGGCGTCGAGTCGCGCGACGTCGAGCAGGTCGTGCACCAGGGTCGATGCGCGCTCTGCGGCGCGGTGGATGGTGTCGAGGTGCTCGCGCAGCGTTTCGGCCGACAGCGTCGGCCACTTGCGCAGCGTGGAGATGCCGAGCATCACCGCGCCTAATGGATTGCGCAGGTCGTGCGAGACCACCGCGATGAGCTCCTTCTGCGCGCGGTCCAGCGCCTCGGCCCGCTCGCGCAAGCGAATCTCTCGCTGCCAGGCGGCGTGGCGATCGGAGGCAAGCGAGAGCTGGTCGGCGGCGGCGCTGAGGAAGGCGAGGTCCGCCTCCACCAGCGGCTGCCCGCCGCGCACGTAGAGGACGCCCATCACCGCGCGCAGGTCTTGCACCAGCGGCAGCGCGGCGAAGCTTCCTCGCGCGGGCGGCTTGCGCAGGCGAGTCGCGAGTTGCAGCGGCGCGGGATCGACCGTCACCAGCGCGGGAGCGGGCGTCACGCCGGAGAGCCGCGCTACGCAGGCGCCCGCGTGCTCGATGGCCGCCGCCAGCTCCTGGTCGCCCACGGTCGCGGCGCGCGCGGCGACCAGACGCGGAGGGCGCGCGCTCGCGTCCAGCACCAGCGCGATGCGCAGCGGCACCGTCTGCGCGACCCGCTGCAGCAGCTCCGGCACCGAGTCCGGACCATCGTAGGAGGTGAGCAGCTTGCTCAGCTCGTAGAGCCGCCGCAGCCGCGCGTAGCCGAGCCCGAGGTCGGGCTCTTCGCGCGGCCTGGTCGCGGCGCGCGGCAACGGCCGGGGCTCCGCCTGCAGGCTTCCGCTGGCGGAGAAGGAAAGGTTGAGCTGCCGGCGCTTCCTGCGGGACATCAGCCGTCAGCACCCGCCCTTCCGATGCGCAAGAGCTCCGCCTGCAGCGCAGGCGCGAGGATGTCGCCCGTGGCGCATTCGACCACCGAGAGCAGCTCAACCAGGAGGCCGCATAGCGCGGCGCGCAGCTCGTCGGGTGACGCCTGTTCGATGCCGTCGAGCGAGAAGCCGTCGGGCCCCACGCTCACGTCCGAAAGGAGCGGGAGCTCGCGAGCCGCCCCGTCGCGGGCCGCGCGTCCCAGCGCCTGCAGACAGAGGCTCGCCATCCCGCGCCGCGAGCGCGACCACACCGCCCCGAGCGCCTCTTTCGCGAGCCCGCGCACGTCGGCCCCGCGCGCCCGGCGCGAAAGCCAGCTCTCGACGAAGGCCTGGTGGGCGGTCCGCATCGAAAAACTGTCTGATCGAACGGTGGCGCACTCAAGGCGTGCAATGCGCGGGACGTCGGCTTCAGGACTTTCCGGGCGGCTTGGGCCCTTTGCCCGCGCTGCTGCCCTTCGGCACCACCAGCCCTCGCGAAAGGCGCCGCAGCACGTTGAGCAGTTGCCGCTTCTTGTAGCGCGCGTGCGCGTTCTCGCCGCGCTCGTTTGCCACGCTGGTCTCCTGATCGACGAGCTGCAGCTCGACCATGCAGAAGGCGATGCGCCCATCGCCTACGTCCACCGCGCGCTCCGGCAGCCTCACCGGCAGGTCCACCACGAAGTTGAGCACGCGGTAGCCAACGCCGGAGAACTCGTTGGAGGGGCCGCTCTGGTGGCCGGTGCGCCGGTCGTGATCCTCGAGATGCAGGCCCACCTGAAGGTCGGGCGCGAGCGCCTTGAGCTCCGGCGTCGCGCGCACCAGCTCGTGGAAGGAAAAGAGCGTGTTCTGCGTCTGCCCCGGCACGACGAAGTTGAAGGGGATGAGCAGGTCGCAGAGCCGCACCAGCACCGGCAGCACGTGCGCGTGATCGGCGGTGACCACGCGGTAGCGCACGCGATCGTAGACCTGCGCCGCCAGCGTGTCCTTCTTGGCGAGCAGCTTGGTGATGGTCGCGTGGCGCGTCTTGACGCTGCCCGAGGCGGAGACGATGGGCAGCCCCTCGGCGCGCAGGGCCGCGATGGCCCCGTCCACCCGCGCGGTGACGAGCACGTTCATCTCCTCCTCGTCGAGCCGCGCCCGATGCAGCTGCGCGCGCGCCTCGACGTGGTGGACGACGTGCATCACCTTGAGCACCAGGCAGCCGATGCGGCGCAGCCTGGCATCGCCCACTCCCGAGGCGAGGAGGAAGAGGGTCTGGATGTCGGCCGGATGCGCGACCTGATCCGCCACCGCATAGCGAAAAGTGGTGCGCAGGTAGTCGACCGCCTGGTCGAGAATGCGCTGCAGCCGCGCGCGATCAAACGGGTCGTCGGGCTCGAAGAGGCAGAGCCGGAGGTAGCTGTCGACCTCCTCCCGCGTCTGGAAGTGGAGCCGGCGCCAGTCGATCACCGAGCCGCCGCGCAGAATGAGGCGCATGCGCTCGAGGTCGCCCAGCGACCAGAGATCGGGCAACGGAATGGGCGGACGCACCATCACGGCGTCCCTCTGCTCGGGGCCTGCGCGCGCTCGGACGCCGGTGCGCAGGTGCGGCTGGCGAAGAGCAGGGCGAGGGGCTGCATCGCCGCGCCGCAGGCGGCGCACAGGACCTGCACCGGCGCGCTCGCGGCGGGCGCAGTCTGGAAACCGGAGTGGCAAGTGGAGCAGGCGAATCGCACGAGGCCGGAACATACGCCACAGCGCCCGGACCGCGCGAGATCCAGACCGGCTCAGAGCGGTCACCGCCCGACCGGCTCAGAGCGCGCAGCGCAGCGTCGGCAGCACCGCCAGGCCGAAAGCGCCGCGCGCGCCTACCGCGTCTGCCTCGAGCCCTAGCGCGAACCGCCGGATGAGCGGCTGGAAGACGAAGGCCGCGCCGCCGAATCCGGTCGGGCCCGAGAGGCCGTTGCCCGCTGCCGCGGCGAGGTAACCCGCGCCGGCGTGGGCCCAGAGTGCGAACCGACCCTCGCTGTCGAACTGGCGGAGCAGGAACCGCGCGGCGAGGCCGCCACCCACCAGCGCCTGGTCTCCCGGCCGGCCGAGCGGCGCGCTCTGCAGCGAGCCCGCCGCCCACAGTTCACCAGCGAACCGCTCGCCGATGGGGAGCGAAAGCTGAAACCGGAGCAGGGGCCCGCTGTCGAACCCCCCGTCGCGGTGCAGCACCATCGGTCCGCCGGACATCTCGAGCCATGGCTGAGACGCCGGCGTGAACGACGGCTGCTGCGCGACCGGCGCCGCGAAGATCAGGGCGAGAGCGAGGAGCATCGGCTTATCCTCCCGGCGTGAAGATGAACGGATAGGTCACGAACACCTCGCCGCCGCCCTTGGGAATCGGGAAGCGCCAGGTCTTGATCTTCGACGCGACGCAGCCCTCGACGGTGTGGTCGTGCAGCGTGGACTCGGCGGTGTGCGCCTCGGTGACGGCGCCGCTCTGGTCGATGGTCCAGGCACTGACGAGCTTGCCGGCGAGGTTCGGGTTGGTGGTCAGCTGCGTCTCGTAGCAGGTGCGGATCTGGGCGCGGTGATCGTGGACCACCTTGCGGATCAGCTCGGGATCGATGTGGCCGACCACCTGCGGCTGGCCCGGGCCGAGGCCGATCTCGCCGTTCTCCTTGCCGCGCAGGCCGCCCTTGCCGTCGCCGTAGTTCGCGAGGCCGCCGCCGATGCCGTTGGTGCCGATGCGCGCGAGGCCCAGACCCGAGCCGTCGCCACCGCCACCGCGACCGCCGAGCGACTTGAGGCCCATGCCGCCGTCGCCGCGGGCGTCGCCGACGCGCGGGCCGGTGAGGTGGCCCATCGCGTCCGCCGTGCCCTTGTCCAGCGCGACGCCGAAGACGTTGTTCGCGCCCTTGCCGCCGCCGAGCGCCTTGAGCAGGCCTGCGTTGGCGACCAGCGCCCGGTCGTCCGTCTTACGCTCGGCACGGGCGTCGCGGCGAGGCGCGTCCTTGCGGCCGGCCTGCCCCTCTTCGCCCTTGTGCCGCGCGACGGCGAGGCCGGGATCCTGGCGGCCCTCGTTCTTCTGCGTCGACTTCTCCTGCACCGCGATGGGGTCGGGCTTGATGACGCTGCGCACCACCAGCGGGCGCGGGCGGATCACCTCGGCCTCGCCTCCGCTCTTCGGCGCGGGCGCGTTCTTGCTCCACACCTTCATGCCGATCAGCATCAGCACCGCCGCCACTGAGGCGACCATCACACCCTTCCAGTCGGTCGGCTCGACGCCCGCCTTGAAGGCCGTCGGCACCCGGCGCACGCGCAGCGACATCAGGCCGCTCGCGAGCACCGCCACCGAGCGCGAGCTGAGCGGCGCCACCAGGCCCTGCGCGTCGGCCTGGCTGCGGCCGCGCACCAGCAGTTCGGGCCCCGCCTGCACCTTGCCGTTCTCTTCCAGCGACAGCGAGAGCGGGCGCGGCGCGGCGATGGTCCAGCCGTTCACGTCGCTGCGAAGGATCTGCGCGCGCTCGATGCCGGGCAAGAGCGCCATGCAACCCGGCGCGCTGCCGGCCACGAACTGCTCGCCGGGCGCGAGCTGCCAGACGCTGATGCGCGTGTCGCCCCAGAAGAGCTCGACCTCGGCGCAGTCGCCGCCCCGCAGCGCCGTCGACGAGAGCGGCGGCAGCTGGTGGTGGCGTGGGGACGAAACGGTGGGCGTGAGCGGCGTCGGCGCGAGGCGGGCTGCCACGGCCGCCGCGATCCCGAGCGACTCCACGGAGGGCGCGGCGAGCGGCGCGACAACGACGGGCATCGGAGGAGGAGGCGGCAGCGCGGGCAGCAGGGTAACCTCTGCGTGCAGGTCGCGGAGCTCGGCGGCGGCGGCGCTGCCTTCGTCGTCGCGGACCACCGCGAGCGAGGGCAGGTGTGCCTGTATGAGCTCCGGCGTCTCCTCGCCCTGGATGAGCTGCAGCCGAGGACGCGGCACCGGCGGTGCGACCGCGAGCTGCGAGGTCCGCAGCTCCACCATGATCCGCAGGTCGCCGATGGAGATCAGGTCGCCGTGCCGCAGCGGCGCGGCGATGATGGGCTGGCCGTTCAGGAAGAGCGGCCCGGCGCCGAGGGCCCGCAGCACGATGCCGTGGGCGCCCGCCTCGATGACCGCGTGGGTCGGGTCGACGTTGGCCGATTCGAGCACCAGGTCGGCCGCGCTGCTGCCCAGGCGAATGCTGTTCGACTCGAAGACGCGCGAGGTCTTGAGCTTGCCGCCGTCATAGACCTTGAGAGTGATCGGATTCATGGCAGTCCATGGGTAAAGAGTTGGCTACTGGCCACGAGCGACGGAAGCGAGCGCTCGGTCGACGAAGCTGCGACGAATGCGAAGCAGGCTGGACTCGCTCACGCGCCGCGGCGCCTGCACCAGCTCGCCGTCCGGCCGGGTGATGTCGCCCCGGATGTCGTCCTCACCAAAGTGCAAGACGGTCCGCGGCGACTTCGCGGTGCCCGCCGGCCGCTGCACAACGGTGCTGTCTTCCGGGGTGCCGGCCAGCGCACCGCCCGTTCCGAGCGCTACCGCCGCCACCACGGCCCACCAGAGCTTTCTTACCCAGTCCATAAGCCCGCCCCCTCACCCCGTGAACCCCGTGCGCCACCTTCGCCCCGCGAAGGTCCTGCCGACTTCTATGCCTATTGCACGACCGATGCCTGAGCTCGCGGCTTGAGCGCTTCCTCGCACCGCTGCACCAGGGCATGAATTGGATGGCTCGCCGGAGGCGTCACCTTGGACAGGCGTAGGAAAAGTTTTGCCTCCGCGAGCGCACCCTGGGCATCTCCGTCGCCATCCAGCTTGACGCGGGCGAGCTCGAAGTGGGGAGCGGCGGCCAAGGGAGAGAGCTTCGCGGCGGCTTGCAGAGAGGCGATGGCCTCGCCGTTCTGCCCGGCGGAACCCAGCGCTGTCCCGAGCGCCAGGCGAGCGCCGTACGAGCTCGGATTCAGCTCGGCCGCGCGGGTCAGCATGTCCACCGCCTCGCCGTTCTGGCCGTGCTCATAGAGGAGCATCCCGACCGCGAGCGCGGCCTCGGGAGAATCCGGGTCGGCCGCGGCGGCGGCGCGGACCGCCGCGAGCTCCTCGGCCTGGCTTCCCTGCAGGCGCGCGATCTCGGCTTGCACCAGCAGCGGCTCGGCGTCGTGCGGGCCGGTCTGCGCGGCTCGGGCCGCGAGGAGCTTCGCGGTGCCCGCAGCGCCCTGGGCGAGCTGGGCGCGCGCGCTCGCGCAGAGCGCGCCGACGTCGGACGGCGCGAGGGAGAGCGCGACGCGCGACGCGGCCTGCGCCGCGGCCGGATCACCCAGCGCCAGCTCGACCTTCGAGCGCAGCACGAGGGGGCGCACATCGCCCGGAAGCGCGGCGTCGGCGAGCGAAAGGGCCGACCGGGCCGCTGGGCCATCGCCCCGATCGAGGTCCATCGATGAAGCGCGCGCGGCCGCGGCGAAGGCGAGCTCGCCCTTTCCGGCAGCCACGGCGCGGTAGGTCTGTTCGGCCTCGACCGGCTTGCCCGCGCGATCGAGCGCGACCGCGTAGTCGAACCGCGCGGGCCCCGGCGCGCTCTCGGCCGCGGCGGCGAGGCGGAAGCGCTCGACCAGCTGATCCGGCGAGACCTTGTCGCCGCTCTTCTGCGCCAGCAGCGCGTCGTCCATCAGGCGGCGCGCTCGTTCACTCGAGCCGTCTGGCGCCGTCGCGGGTTTCGCTTCCAAATGCGGCGCAGCAGTCGCGGTGCTCAACGCCGGCTGCGCGACCGCCGCGACCGGCGACTTCGGCGCACCGTGCGCGCACGCGACCGCGGAGAGAGAGACGATCCACACTCGCGTCTTCATGGCGCGGACTCCTCGCTGGCGATCTCGACGCCGTCGGCGTCCACGTACCCGGGCACCGGCGCGAGCTCGGGCGGGCCCAGCTCCAACTCGGGACGCGCCGCGACCTTCCCGCCGAGCTTGTCAAGCAGCGCCGCCGTCTTCACCGTGCACGGCCCCGCTACTCCCAGCTCATGCGCCCGCGCATCGGCGCTGGCAAGCGTCTCTTTTGCGTCGGCGAAAATCGGTTGCGCCTTCTCGTGAATGGCGTCGCGGTAGAGCTTGCGCTGCTCGGCCGTCCGCAGCCCGGGCGGGAACGGGCTGGTCGCGAGCGCCTGCCCGAGCAGCATCTGCGCCTCTCCCAGCTCGACCAGAGCACACACCGCCGGCTCGGCCTGCCGCATGGCCACCGTCTCCTCGACGCGCTTCTTCACCTGCTGCAGGAGCGCAATTTTGCGATTGAGAGTGGCCATCAGCGGCGCCTTGATCTGCTGCTTCCTGAAGTCCTCGAACTCCTTGCCGCCGAGCGCCAGGTGCGCCGCCGCCGCCGCCGCGGTCGCGTCGGGTGAGAGCGCCGCGCGCGCCTTCGGCCCCAGCGCCTTGTAGCCGCGCTCCAATTCCGACCAGGCCCACTTCGCGTGATCGACCTCTCGAAGGCGCTGAAACAGGCGGGCCGACTCGGCCCACGCCGTCAGCCGCAGCGACGGCTTGTCGTGCGCCTGCCGCGCGATCTCCGCGAGCTCGCGCGCAGCCTGCGAGCGGAGCCCCAGCTTGGCGCGCAGCATCGCCTGCGCGAACAGCGCCTCGTCGCGGCCCTCGGGCTTCTTCCAGAGCTGCAGCGAGAGCGTGCGATCGGCCAGCGCCAGGTTCAGCTCCCCGCGCGCCTCGCGCAGCACCGCTGCGTCGTGCAGGTCGCTCTGCGCGCTGGCCTCCTCGAAGACGGGCCCGGGCGGCGGCGGTTTTTTAGAGCCAGTCGAGTCGGTCGAGCCCGGTCGCCGCGGGTGCTCGCGGCGCCACTTCTTCGTCTCCTCCTGCTTGTGCCATCCCGCGGCGTACTTCTCCAGCAGCGTTGCGGCCTCGCCGAAGTCGCCCAGCGCCGCGTGGTCCGCCGCCGACGCGAGCAGCGCCCGGGGCACCAGCGTCGAACCCCCCTGCTCCTTCCAGAGCCGCTTCCGCGCCGCGAGCGCATCGTCGATGCGACCTGCGCGCGAGAGCGCCGCCGACGCGCCGAAGATCGCCTTGTCGGTCAGCTCGCCGTGCGGGTGCGCGTCCACGAACCCGAGCAGCGCCTTGGCCTTCGCCAGGTCTGGAGTGGCCGCGTCCGCGATGGCGTACGCGCTCTCCTCCTCGATGCGCTTCAGATCCTGCGCGAGCGTGCCGTGGCGCGCGAGCTTCGGATCGCCGAGGAATTTGAGCGCCCACGCGTGCATGCCTTGGTAGTCGTGGCGCAGGTTCGCGATGTCGAGCACCAGGTTCGCGGCGTACTCGGCGAGCTCGTGCTCGGGGTGCTGCGTCGCCACCCACGCGAGGTGCTTCTGCGCGTCGTCGAGCCGCTTCGCCAGATACTCGAGCCGGCCGATCTTGAACGCCACCTCGACCGCGTGCGGTCCGTCGGGCAGCGCCGTCAGGTAAAGCAGGCACGACGTAGCCAGCAGCTCCTCGGGCGGCGTCAGCGGGCGCTGCGCCGATTTGAGCGCGCCCGAAGGCGACGCACGCTTCGCCTCGGCGCGGCGGCGACCGGACCTGTCGCCCATGCCCTGCGCCTGCTGCGGGTCGACGTCGCCCGCGGCCTCCGAGCGCGAGAGCACCGCGCTCCAGGCCGCCTTCTGCAGCCACTTGCCCGGCTTCTCGTTCCTCTTCATCGCGGCGAGATCTTGCCGCACCACCGCCTCGTAGAGCGCGGCGGCGGCCGGCTTCTCGCCCAAGCCATAGAGCAGCTCGCCGTCGAAGAAGCGCAAATCGTACGCGTCGGGCGCGTCCGGAAAAAGCTGCAGGTAATCGGCGTAGATCGCTTTGGCCGCTGCATAGGACTCGTCGAGCTCGGTCTTCTTCGCCTCGTTGTGAATCTGCACCGCGAGGTTGCGCAGCGTCTCCTCCGCGAGCCTCGAGGCCTCCTCGAACGACTCGTTCGAGGCGACGTCGGCCGACGTTCCCCCTGCCGCGGGCTGGTCCTTCTTCACCCGTTGGAAGGTGTCCACCAGCGCCTTCGCCTCGCCGAGCAGGTCCTTCCGCTTGCCGCCGCGCGTGGCGAGGACGAGCAGGCGCGTCTGGTCGAGCGCCGCCGCGGGCTCGTCGCCGTGGATGGCGAGCAACTGCCGTGCGATCAGCTGCGCCTCGGGATCACGGCCCTGCTCGAACAGGAGTTTGCCGTACATCTCCAGCATCTTCCGGCCGGCCTCGGCGCCGAACTTCTGCGCGAACTCGGCGCGCGCCTTTTCGGGCGCGCCCACGCGGCCGTAGACGAGCACGTAGTCGCGCCGCGCCTCCCGCGCGAGCTGGACGTTGCTGGCGCTGGAGGGAGCGTTATCCACGACTTGCTTGAGGAGCTTCATTGCGTCGAGGAAGCCGCTCTGGTTGAAGCGGCACCAGGCCATCTTGTAGAGCGCGTACGGGTACACCTCGTCGGTGGTGACCTCGGCTGCGGCGCGATATTCGGCGAGCGCTTCGGAAAGCTTCGCCGCCTCGAAAAGGTGCTCGCCGATGAAGACGTGCGAGGCCGGCGCCCACCGCGACCTGGGGAAGCGCTTCACCAGCTCGCGCGCCGCCTGGACGGCGTCGTCGTCCTTGCCTGAGTCCTGCAGCGTGTCGGCGAGGAAGAAGAGCGCCTCGTCCTGCTTGCCGCTGGACGGATACTTCTTCAGCAGCTCGCGGTAGCGATCAACCGCCTCGGCGCGCGCCGCGGTGGCCACCGCGAGGTCCTTCTCGGCCGCGGCTGGGTCGCCGTCGGCCTCGCCCTGCGCGCGGATGCCGAGCGCGAGGCCGCGCGCACGCAGCGAGCCGGCGAGGCGCGCGGTGATCTCGGCCTGCTGCTCGGGCCCGCCGCCCAGCCTGAGCAAATTTCGCAGCGCCTGCTCCTGCTCGTGCTCCTTCCCCTCCACCACCTCCTCGACGTGCTTGTGCAACAGCGCCGGATCGCGGCCCGGGGCCTTGACGGCCATCGTCGACACGGTTGCGGCAGCGAGCAGGACCAGCATCGTCAGGACCCTCGTGGGAAAGCGGTGTGCATCTATTGAACTTGCGCGGCTGCCTTGGGCTCCGGCGGGGGCTGGGCGGCCGTCTGCACGGGCGTGACTTTCTTCCCGCCCTTGCAGCGTTGGCCGAGGTGGTAGCGGTAGGTGCCGAGCTCGTCGCGCCAGTACTCGCCCTCGAAGGGCCAGAGCACCTCATCCTCTTCGACGCGGGGAAGCTCGCGCTGCGGCGGGGCCACGGCCGCCGGCTCGTTCGAGGACGCCAGCTCCTTCTCGCGGCCGGAGATCTCGAACGCGAGGCGCAGCGACTGGCCGAGCAGCTCGCGCAGGTCGGACCGCTCGCCCGAGAGCCGCGTGACCAGCTTGCGTCCGGCAGTCTCGAGCAGCTCGATGCGCAGCTGTCGCGCCGCAGGGCCGAGACGCTGCGAAAGTGGCTGGAAGCCCGGGCGGTCGAGCGAGTCGATCTCCTGTCCCAGCTGCGCGGCCGCGGCCACGGTGCCCTGCAGGTCCGGCTCCTGCTCGAGCCGCGCCACCTCATTGCGCGCGCCGGCCTGGACCACCTGGCCCAACTCGACCGGGCCGCCGGCGAGGAAGTCGTAGGCACTCTGCGGCGTCGGCAGGCGCATCAACAGCTCGGCGAGGCCGTCGTGGAGCGGGCGGTAGTGCTGCTCGAAGTCGGCGAGCGCGCGTCGTGCGTCCGGGTAGCGGCAGTTCTCGTAGAGCACCAGCGCCTTGAGAATGAACGACTCGGGGAAGAAGCGGCCCTGGAAAAACGGCGCGTGCAGCGTCAGCAGATTTCCCAGCGCGCGCTCGTCCTCGCCGCGGCGGAAGTGCGCCCAGCTCGCCTCGAACAGCGCGTCCAGCCACTCGGGCGCGCCGCGCCCCACCTTGCCGTAGAGCTCGTCGGCCTTCTTGTCGTCGCCTGACGCGTAGGCGATGCGCGCGAGCTGCAGCAGCGCCCGGTCGCGCCGCGCCTCAGCCGCCTCTTCGCCCCGGCGTGGAAGCACGCGCGCGAGCGCCACGAACTCCTTCTGCGCGCCTTCGCCGTCGCCAGCCGCGAGCGCAGCGAGGCCCGCGACCTCGTGCGCGTCGGCCTCGGCCGGATCGCCCGCCGGGACCGAGGCCGCGAGAGCGCGCGCGCGATCGATCTGCTCCGCCGCCGCTCTCTCCGCATTGGGTGAAGGGGGTTGCGCCGGCGCCTGCCCCTCGCCCGCGGCCGCGACCACCGACGGCTGCTGGATGCTCTGGAACGCCACGCCCTCCTCGAGCGGCGCAAGCTGCAGCGACCGCTCGAGGTGCCCGCGCGCGAGGCGCAGCGCGAGCGAGGGCGGCAGCGGCCCCTGCCCGTCCTGCTTCGCGAGCAGCGCCTGCGCGACGCCCGGATCCTGCGCGGCCCGCACGATCAGTTCTTCGCGCGCGGCGGCGCGGACGCTCTGGCTCTGGTGCTCGTCCGCCGCCAGCACCGACAGCGCGATGGAGGCGGTGCGCGCGAGGCCCGCCTCCGAGAGCGCGGTGACCATCGCAGCGACACGCCCGCGGGCTTCGTCTGCGCCCAGCTGCGCGCCGTCGAGCCTGCGGAACGCGGTGGCCGCGGGCACTTCGGCGCGCGCCGCCGTGGCGACGGTGGCGAGAGCGAGCGCTGCTGCGAGCTGCCTCATGGAGAATCCCCTCGATGCGCGCATGTCAGCGAGCCGATCCGAAGAACCAGGCCAGTCCGCCCTCGAACGACAACTTCCGCTCCACCTCGGTGCGGCCGCGCACCTTGGCGCCGTAGACCAGCTCGCTCAGCCCCGCGCGCACCACCAGGCGATCGGTGAGGAAGATGCGCTCGCCGATCGAGGCGCGGCCGCCCACGTCCCAGCGGCTGTCGAGGGGCGCGATGCCGTCGGGCGCGATGCGCTCGCGCACCAGCTCCGGCCCCAGGCTCAGGTAGGCGTCGAAGTGAATGGTGCGCTCACCGACCAGCGAGAGCTTGCCGTAGACGGGCGCCCAGCTCACCTCGAACCCGGTCATCAGCTGGAGCTGGCCCGGGGTGGAGCGGAGCTGATCGCGCGCAGGAGAGAAGCACGGCGCGCCGCCGCACAACTCGATCGGCGCGGCGATGGAGGACGCGCCCACCAGCACGTGCACCGCGAGCGACCAGCGCTCGCCGAGGTGCTGCTCCCCGCGCACGCCGGCCGCGTAGGTCCGGTAGAAGGGATCGCCCAGCGAGATGGAGAGCAGCGGCTGCAACTCGAGCTTGCCGCCGACGTGGAAGAGCTGAGCGCTGACCGGCGGCAGCGCGTTGGGCGCGGCGCTCATCGGCGCGAGCTGGCCGCCGCCCGCGATCTCCGGCAGCTCGGCGACCGCGCGGGTCGGCTGCGGCGGCGCGGCTGGCTGCGGCTTCGGGTCCTCGGCGCGCGCCGCCAGCGCGGTGCAGAGCAGAATCAGGATCCCGCGCGTCATCGATCCCCCCGCCCGCCCGGAAAGTAGAACGACAGACCGAGCGACATCGTCCAGAAGCCCATCGCCTTGGTGGACGGCTGCCCGTTGATCACCACCCGCTCTGCATAGACGTCCCCGCCCACGCGCGCCGTCAGCGCGAAATCCTCGCCGAGAAAGACCCGCTGGCCGATCCCCGCGAGCAGCATCGGCCGCACCCCGCGGCCCGCGTCGGTCTCGGTGAGCGCTCCGCCGAGCCCCGCGTCGAAGAAGGTCTCGAAGTGGACCAGCACGTCGCCGGGCAGCGCCACCTTCCCATAGAGAGGT
>JAYWBT010000110.1:0-14283 GCA_043781235.1 Deltaproteobacteria bacterium | reverse complement strand
CGCGCCGCTCGCGCACCGTCAGCACCACCACCGCGGCCACCGCCGTCAGGCAGAGGAGCACTCCGAAGGCGAACAGCTTGCGCTCAGGCTTCATTCGAGGACTCCAATGCGAACTTCGAATCGAGCAGGTGCTTGTGCGGCGTCTTCCCGCGGAAGAACGTGTACAGGACGGGCACCACGAGGAGCGTGACGACGGTGGCGACCAGCAGGCCGCCGATGACCGCGCGGCCGAGCGGGGCGTTCTGCTCGCCGCCCTCGCCCAGCGCCAGCGCCATCGGCAGCATGCCGAGGATCATCGCCAGCGCCGTCATCAGCACCGGCCGCAGGCGGGTGACGCCCGCGTCGAAGGCAGCCGCGAGCGCGCCCGGATCGGTGTGGCCTTCGCGCGCTTCATTGCCGTGATTGACCAATAGAATGCTGTTCGACACCGCGATACCGACCGCCATGATGGCGCCCATGAAGGATTCGACGTTGAGCGTGGTGCCGGTCGCGGCGAGCATCCAGAGGATGCCCATCAGCGCGCCGGGAATGGCGAAGAGGATGATGAAGGGGTCCACCCACGACTGGAAGAGCACTACCAGCAACAGGTAGACGAGCGCCACGGCGAGCAGGAGCCCGAACCCCAGGCTGCGGAACGAGGTGAACATGCTCTCGCTCTGCCCGTGAACGTGGATGCTGGTGCCCTTGGGCAAAGTCTTCAGCGAAGCGACGGCGCGGTCGATGCCCACGGCGACGTTGCCGAGATCGCGGCCCGAGACCGAGCACTGCACGTCGATCACGCGCTGCACCGAGGCGTGGGAGATGAGCGACTTGTCGGAATCGGGCCGGACCGTCGCCACCGAGCCGAGATAGGCGCCCGGGAGCGGCGTCGCCATCAGGTCCGAGATCGAGGCCATCCGCGCGGTTGGGGTCTGTACCACCACGGAATAGTTCACGTTGTTTTCGGGATTGAGCCAGAACGACGGCGACACCAGCGAGCTCGAGGAGAGCGTGGTTAAAAGATTCGAGGCGATGTCGCGCTCGGTGAGCCCGACCTGCGCCGCGCGAGCGCGATCGACGTCGATATCCAGCGCCGGATGCGACAGGACCTGGAGGATGCGCACGTCGGTGGTGCCGGGGATCTCCCGGATGCGGTCGCGGAGCTGGCGCGCGAGCGCATAGGACTTATCGAGATCGGCACCTTCAATCTGCACGTCGATGGGCGCCGAGAGCCCGAAGTTCAGCACCTGGCTGATGATGTCGGCGGGCTGGAAGTACACCGTCGAGCCAGGGAACTTGCGCGGCAGCACCTCGCGCAGCTTCTCGGCGTACTTCTCGGTGGGCGCGTGGCCGGCCTTGAGCGCGACGCGGAGATCGGCGTCCTGCCCCCCGGTGCTGTCGGTCTGCACGAAGGCGAGGTTGAAGAAGACCGGCAATCCGATATTGGAGGTCAGGGTATCGAGCTCCGCGGCGGGGACGACCTTTCGGATCTCTTCCTCCACCTGCGCGACCAGCCGCTCGGTCTCCTCGATGCGGGTGCCGCTGGGCGCCCGAAAATGCATGCGCAGCTGGCCGGCGTCCACCGCCGGGAAGAAGTCGAGGCCGATGACGAAGAGCAGGGCCGCGCTGCACGCGAGCAGCACCGTCGAGAAGGTCAGCACCTGCGCGCGGTGCTCGAGCGCCAGCTTCAAGATCCTCCCATACCCGTCGCGGAAGGCGTTGAACTTGCGATCGCGCCAGGTATTGAAGCGGCCCATCAGCGAGGCGTGATCCTCCTGCTCGTTCTCCATCAGCAGCCGCGCGAGCGAAGGCACCAGCGTGCGCGAGAGCAGATAGGACGCGAGCATGGAGAAGACGACGCTCAGCGCGAGCGGAGAGAAGAGGAAGCGCGAGGGCCCTTCGAGGAGCGCCACCGGAAAGAAGACGATGCAGATGGTGAGCGTCGCAGCGAGCGCCGGGATGGCGATCTGCGCGGCGCCGTCGAGGATGGCGACGGTGAGCTTCTTTCCCATCTGCCGGTTGCGGTGGATGTTCTCCACCTCGACGGTGGCGTCGTCCACCAGCATGCCGATGGCGAGCGCGAGGCCCCCGAGCGTCATGATGTTGAAGGTTTCGCCGGTAATGAAGAGGCCGATGACGCCGACCAGGATGGCGAGCGGGATGCTGGTCACCACGATGACCATGCTCCGCCAGCTGCCGAGGAAGAGGAAGATCATCAGCGAGACCAGCAACGACGAGAGCAGCGCCTCGTGGAGCACGTTCTTGATCGCGGCGCGCACGAAGATGGACTGATCGAACTCGAGCTTGAGCTGCATCCCCTGCGGCGCGACCGCCTGAATTCCCGGCAGCGCGTCGCGGGTCGCGTCCACCACCGCGAGCGTCGAGGCGTCGGCCTTTTTAAGGATGGCGAGATAGGTGGCGCGCCTGCCGTTGATGCGGACGATGTTCTCCTGCACCGCATAGCCGTCGCGCACGCGGGCCACGTCGCGCAGGTAGATGGTCGCGCCGTCCTGCGCCTTGATTGGCAGATCATTGAAGGCCGCGATCGTGGTCGGGCTCGCATTCAGCCTCACGTCATATCGAATATTGCCGATCGCGGCCGTGCCCGCCGGAATGAGCACGTTGGACTTGAGAATGGTGTCGACCACGTCCTGGGGCGCGAGGCCTCTGGCAGCGACGGCGTGCGGATCGATATCGACCATGATCTGCCGCGCGCGGCCGCCGAACGGTGCGGGGGTGGCGAGGCCGGGGATGGTGAAGAGCCGGACGCGGATGAAGTTGAGGCTGTAATCGAAGAGCTGCTGCTCGGAGAGGCCGGAGACGGTGACCTGCGCCACCGGGACGTTGGAGGCGTTGTAGCGGATGACGCTGGGCGGGGAGATCCCCGGCGGCATGACGCGGCTGGCGGTCTGCGACACCGAGGCGATCTGCGCGATGGCGCCGCCGATGTCCGAGCCCGGCTCGAAGTAGACCTTGAGCAGGCCGACGCCGGCGATGGACTGGGAGTCGATCTTCGAGATGCCGCCGACGGTGGTGGAGTAGGCGCGCTCGGAGATGAGGACCACCCGGCGCTCCATGTCTTCGGCCGAGAGGCCCGGATAGGACCAGACGACGATCACCACCGGGATGTCGATGGCCGGCAGGATGTCGCTCTTCATCCGGCTCGCCGACAGCCATCCGCCGATCATGACCAGCAGGCAGAGCACCGCGACGGTGTAGGGACGGCGAAGGGCTAGGCGGACAATCCACATATGAAACGATTGTCAACCGGGATAGGTATCGGCGAGATCCCCATTCAGCTTCGAGGGTTCCTTCACAAGTTCACCCCCTTCATGCCCTGCGCGGGATAGCGCGTGCCCGCGGCCACTCCCCTTGGTGCAGCCGCTTCAATGCTCTGGAGGTCAGCCGGCGAGAGGACCAGTCTTTCGGCCGCAGCGTTCTCTTCCAGGTACTTCACCCGCTTGGTGCCCGGAATGGGGACCACGTCGGCGCCGCGCGACAGCACCCAGGCGAGCGCAAGCTGCGACGGTGTCGCGCCCTTCTCGCGCGCGATGGCACGCACCTGATCGACCACGGCGAGGTTGCGGGCGAAGTTCTCCCCCTGGAAGCGCGGCGAGTTGCGCCGGTAGTCGCCTTCGGGGATGTCCTCGGGCTTGCGGAACGTGCCGGTGAGGAAGCCCCGGCCGAGCGGGCTGTAGGGCACGAAGCCGATGCCCAGCTCGCGCACGGTGGGGAGGAGCTCGTCCTCCGGCTCCCGGCTCCACAAGGAGTATTCGGTCTGCAGCGCGGTGATTGGGTGCGTCTTGTGCGCGCGGCGGATGGTGGCCGGCGCCGCCTCGCTCAGACCGAGGAAGCGGACCTTGCCTGCCTTGACCAGCTCAGCCATGGCACCGACCGTCTCCTCGATGGGCACGGTTGGGTCCACGCGGTGCTGGTAATAAAGGTCGATGGTGTCGACATTCAATCTTTTCAATGAATCGTCGCAGCATTGCTTCACGTACTCGGGCTTGCCGCTGACGCCGAGGAAGCTGCCGTCCTCGCCGCGCCGGTTGCCGAACTTGGTGGCGATGATCGCCTGGTCGCGCTTGCCGGCCAGGGCCTTGCCGAGCAAGCGCTCGTTCTTGAACGGGCCATACATGTCGGCCGTGTCGAAGAAAGTAATGCCCAGCTCGAGCGCGCGGTGGATGGTGGCGATCGACTCCGCCTCGTCCCCGGGCCCGTAGAACTCGCTCATGCCCATGCATCCGAGCCCCTGTGCCGAGACCTTCAGCTTCCCCAGCTGGCGTGTTTGCATGGAGCGAGGGATGCCGCAGCCGGTGCTAGGGTTCGCGCATCATTCAGCCGGCCGACAGGCCGTTGGGCAGGCGACGGTTCGCCTGAACGGCGCTTGCGCCGTGCGCCTATCACACGCTAGGTCGACGAATGAAGATCAATCGTCGCGCGTACCCGATCAACGGTAGCCGGCCATGACCGAATCCGCCGTCGTCTACTCCAACGAGAAAGATAGCGTAGCTGCCGGTCGCGAGCTCTCGCGGCAGATCAAGCTCAGCCTTCCCGGCGAGCCTCCCGACGCGGTAATCCTGTTCGCGTCGCCGCGATACGATCACCCCGCCCTGCTGCGTAGCCTCAAAGAGAGCTGCAACTCCAAGCTGCTTGTCGGAGCTTCATCCGCGGGCGAGTTCACCACCGACCAGCGCGGGGAGGGACTCACGTGCGCGCTGGCGCTGCGCTCGAAGGAGATCCAATTCGCAGCCGGCGTGGGCAGAGACCTGGATCGCGACAGGGCCGCTGCGGCGCGCAACCTTGTCTCGTCCTTTCGCGGGGTAGGCTCGGAGAATCACGTTTTCCGCTCCGCGCTGGTGATGACGGATGCGCTGGCGGGCCACGCCGATGATCTCGTGGAGCAGCTCACGCTTTCCACCGCCGGCAGATACCAGTTCTTCGGCGGCGGGGCCGGCGACGATGCGCAGTTCCGCCGCACGCAGGTGTTCTACGATACGGAGTCGCTGAGCAACGCGGCGGTCGCGCTCGAAATGCTTTCGCAGAAGCCGATCGGCATCGGGGTGGGACACGGCTGGGAGCCGGTCGGCCCGCCGCTTCGAGTCACGCAGGCAGAAGGCATGAACGTCGTCAGCCTCAACGGAGTCCCCGCCGTGGAGGCGTTCGAAGAGCACGCCCAAGGTACCCACCAGGCTTTCGATCCGGCCTCGCCGTTCCCGTTCTTCCTGCACAACGTCCTCGGCATCCACACGGACTCTGGCTTCCGCCTGCGCGTTCCGCTCTCGGTGGGCAAAGACGGCTCAATCACCTGCGCGGCCAAGATACCCGTCGGCGCCACGGTGCATCTAATGGCCGCCACGGCGAATTCCGCAGTCGAGGCGGCCGCACGCGCCACGAAGTCCGCGATCGCGGCGCTGGGCGGACACAAGCCGCAGGTGGCTCTCTTCTTCGACTGCGTGGCCACGCGGTTGCGCATGGGCGACGCCTTCGGGCTCGAGCTGGAGCGTCTAGCCCAAGACCTCGGCGAGGCCAGGTACGCGGGATGCAACACGCACGGCCAGATCGCCCGGGCGCCGGGGCAGTTCAGCGGCTTCCACAACTGCACGGCCGTCGTCTGCGTGCTGCCCGCGTGACGTAATGGACGAGGCGCAGACCCTGGAGCTGATTTGCGGGCTTTCACGTCCCGAGAATCGTCGTGCCGCAGCGGACGCTCTGGCGCGCCATCTTGGCGCCGAGGCGCTGGTGTTGCTCGTGAAGGACCGCCAGCTCGGCGCGTTTCTTCCTGCCGTTGGCATGTCGCAGACGCTGCCCGGCGGGAAGGCATGGAGCGAGCTTCTCCGCCGCGCGAACGAGCCGGGAGAGCACCGCTTGGCGGTGGCGTTCCCGGATCGCCAAAGTTCGCGGGAGGCGCTGGCGCTCGCCACCGCGGACGGGCTCGTGCTCGTGCTGATCGGCGGGGCGCCTTCGCTGGGGGACACGCGCTGGCTATGCCTGCCGCTGTTGGCCGCGACGCTGCGCGCGGAGCTGGACGTCGCCGGCGCGCTCGGCCGCGAGAGGTCGGCGCGCGAAGAGGCGCGCCACGTCGCCACGCTTGTCGCCGTGCTCGACGCGACGCGCGCCGAGCTGGAACGCGCGCTCGAGGAAACGCGGCGCCTCAACGGCGAGCTGCTTGGTGCAGCGGGGGCGAAAGACGAGTTCCTCGCCATGCTGGCGCACGAGCTGCGTAACCCGCTCTCGCCCATCGTGTCGGCGCTGAATCTGCTGCGCCTGCAGGGACCCGCGGCGCCGTCGTTCCCGTGGCTGCTCGAGGTGATGGGCCGGCAGGTGCGCCAACTGTCCCGGCTGGTCGACGACCTCCTCGATGTCTCGCGCATCAGCCGCGGGCTCATCCTGTTGCGGCGCGAGCCCGTGACGGTGCAGAGCGCACTCTCCGAGGCCGTCGAAAGCGTGCGGCCGCTGATTGAGGCGGAGCACCACGAACTCGCGATCTCGGCGCCCGACGAGCCCTTGTACGTTTACGCGGACGCGGTCCGGCTCACGCAGATCTTCGCAAACTTGATGACCAACGCCGCCAAGTACACCAACCCCGGTGGACACATCGCGGTCAGCGCGCAGCGCGAGGGGCCGCAGGTCGTCGTACGGGTGCGGGACACCGGGATCGGGATCGAGAAAGAGATGCTGCCTCGTATCTTCGACGTGTTCACGCAGGCGCCGCGGGCGCTCGACCGCGCGCAAGGCGGGCTCGGCCTCGGGCTTACGCTGGTGCGCCGGCTGGTGGCGTTGCATGGCGGGTCGATCGAGGTGCGCAGCGAGGGCATCGGCAAGGGCAGCGAGTTCGAGGTCCGGCTGCCGCTCACGGATCAGCCCGCCCCCGCTCAGATCCCCGTCAACCCCGCGCCGCGCGCCAATCGCTTGCGCGTGCTCATCGTGGACGACAACGTGGACGCCGCGGAGCTTCTGGCGGAGGCGCTTTCGCTCGCGGGCCACGAGGTGGCCGTGGCGCATGATGGGCCAGAGGCGCTGCAGGTCCAGGCGAGATTCCGACCGGACGTCGGTGTGCTCGACATTGGGCTCCCGGTCATGGACGGCTATAAACTCGCGACGCGCATGCGGCAGGTGTCCGCCGTGCCGATGCGGCTCATCGCGCTGACGGGCTACGGGCAGAGCGAGGACCGGGAGCGGTCGGCCCGCGCCGGCTTCGACGCGCACCTCGTGAAGCCCGTCGAGATCGAAGAGATCGCTGGGCTTGTCTCGCGCATGCCGATCGCGCCGGGCTGAGGGCGGCTCAGGTTCGAGCACGATCCGGGACGCCCCGGCGCTTCACCTCGGCGCGTTGCCCTGCGACCCCTTCTCCGCCGCGGTCGGGTCGGGCGTCCGGGCGGGCCCCTCGGGCCGGTACTCCTGCTGATAGATGCGAATCAGGGACAGCAAGACGGCCACCGCGATCGGCCCCAGCACCAGACCGAGCACGCCGAAGGCCTCGATGCCGCCAAAGATGGCGATGAAGACCAGCAGGTCGTTCATCTTCATCTTGGTGCCGACCAGCTTGGGGCGCAGGACGTAGTCGGCGACGAAGACGATCAGGAAAGAGCCCCAGGCGAGCACGCCCACGCCCTTGCCGGCGTGGCCCTGCAGGATGGTGATCACGCCCACCGGGATCCAGATCAGCGCGGTCCCGACGCCGGGAAAGATCGACGCGATGGCGGTCAGCGAGGCCCAGACGATCGGGCTGTCCACGCCAAAGATCCAATAGCCGATAAAAGCCATTACGCCCTGGTATGCGGCGGTGACGCCGGTGCCCATCAACATCGCGCGGGTGACGTCGCGCACGTCGTTGACGATGGCGCGCACCTGGCCGTCGGGGAGCGGGATGGTCTCAACCAGCCAGGAGGTCCCTTCGCGGCCCTCGATGAGCAGGTAATAGCTGGTCAGCGCGGTGAAGATGAGGATGAAGATCATGCTGAGGGTGCCCGCGAGGAGCGCGCCGGCGCCTTTGCCGAGCGTACCCGCGGCGGATTTCATTACCTCGGCGAAGCGCTGTTCGATGTTGTCGGGCCGCACGCCGACCCTCGACAGGAGATTGGTGACCGAGGGACCCAGCATTCCCGTCGCGCCCTTGTCCTTGTAGCGATCGGCGGCCTGCTGCGCGACCTCGAGCAGCCGGTGACCGACGATGAAGATCAGGAACGCCAGAAACGCGAGCAAGAGCAGCATCACCCCCGCGGTGAGCAGACCGGCGGGAATGCCAGGGTGCTTCTTGAATCGCTGGAGCAGCTTCTCGTGGAGCGGAAAGACGCCGACGGCGATGACCATACCGAGGAAGACCGGGATCCAGATCGGCTCGAGCGTGCGCGAGAAGAGGTACGTCGCCAACGCAAAGAGAACGAGAAAGGTGGAGCGCTGGAGCCTGGTGCGTTCGACGAGGGGCATGGAGTCATGGTGCAGCCCGCGGATCCATTGCGCCAGCTTTGGCTGCGCGCGGCGTTGTTTGCGAGACGCTTCGGGCGGGATCTATAGAAGGATCGCTTCAATCGCCCTCTTTTGACACCGCTACCCGGCGCGAGAAAGCCGCGGCGCGCTCCAGCACCGCCTCCGCTTGGTCCTTGTGCGGCGTGTGCCCGCACCCCTCCAGCAGCAGCGTCTCCACGGGTCCTCCGGCCTGCGCCTCGATGGCCCGCACCTGCGCGAGCGTCCCATACTCGTCGTCCGCTCCCTGGATCACCAGCAGCGGCGCGCGCACCAACGGCAGCGCGCTCTCGAGGTTCCAGCGGCGGAACTCCGGGTCGAGCCAGGGCCCGTTCCATCCCCAGAAGGCCGCGTCCACGTCCCCGTGGTAACGGGCGAGCCGCGCGCGGAGGTCTCCCTGCAGATACGCCTCGCGCGCCCGCGCGATGCTCGCGAGCCCCGCCTCCTCGGTGAAGACGTGGGGCGCCTCCAGCACCAGCCCGCGCACCGGCTGTGCCGCCGCGCAGAGCAGCGCGATCGAGGCGCCGTCGCTGTGCCCCACCAGGATCGCGTCGGTCAATGAGATTCCCTGAGAGCGCAGGAGCTCCGGGAGCAGCGCTGCCTCCTCGTGCATGTACGTCACCTTGCGCGGCAGCTCCGCCCGCGGCGACTTCCCGTATCCCGCGCGGCTGTAGACGAACGCGCCCAGTCCGGTCGCCGCCGAGAGCCGCGCCGGGAAGTCGCGCCAGAGCGCGACGCAGCCCAGCCCCTCGTGCAGGAAGACGAGCCGCGTCCGCGAAGCGGGCCCCAGCGACAGCGTCTCGAGCGTCAACGCAGCACCGTTCCGAGCTGTACCACCTCGAACGCCGCCCCCGGCACCGTCTTGAGCTGGTCGAGATCGTGGTCGTCCCAGCGCGCATCGGTCGAGCCCGAGACGTACCAGTCGGTTCCGACGTCGGTGAGCAGCATGCCGTGCCTGGCGAGCGCCACAAGGACCACGCGCGCCGCGCCGGTGAAGCGAGACCGGTCGTACGAGGCCTTGAGGCGCACCCGCAGCCCCATCGGCGGCGCGTACGGGTCGTTGCTGTTGCCCGTCTGGTGGGTCGCCGGATGGAGGTACGCCGGCGCCGTGATCGACGCGGTGAAGGCGAGCGCGTGGTGGATCTCGCCCGACTGCACCTCCTCGAGGCGCGCGAGCCCGGGAAACAGCGGCAGCCCCGACGCGGTGGCCGAGGTCCAGCCGTCGGGCCGCAGCTTGTTTGACCTCAAATCAAAGACGGCGCCGGATCCGCAGCGAAAGCCGGCGCCGTCGCGCTGTGTGTCGTAGGTCTCGTAGAGCAGGCAGGCATCGCGGTCGATGGCGATGGCGTGCCGGTCGGCGCCGCTCTGCACGCGGAGGTCGAGCGGCAGCGGATAGGGCCCCGGTTCGCTCTGCGACGAATAGAGAAAGCTCATCGGCACCCGCGGCTGTCCCGCGCCGACCAGCGCATAGGGAATTCCGTAGGTCGGGTCCGAGCCGAAGTCCGCCTGCAGAAAGCGCGACGGGGCGTTCATGCGCGCAAGGTAATCGCCCGAGTGCGGATCGACCGGGTCGCCCGAGACGTCGCGGCTCCAGTCGTCGTCGGGCGGGAAGAGAGGGCAGCCGGCGATGAGCGGCGCGCCGCTCGCCGACACCACCAGCCCGCCGTCGGGCGCGAGCCAGGGGCCGGGCGGGGCGGCCGTCGAGCAGGCCGCGAGCGTCCACGATGCCGAGACGGCGAGCACGATCACTTGCAGGGTCAGCCATTGCCGCATAGAGAAAGCATTCTATGCCGAGAGCCAGCTGGAACGGGGCCGTCCTTGCCGAGAGTGACCACTGCGAGGTGGTCGAAGGCAATCAATACTTCCCTCCCGACGCAATGAAGAAGGAGCTCTTCCATGCGAGCGACACCCACACCACCTGCAGCTGGAAAGGCGTGGCGAGCTATTACGACGTCGAGGTCGCGGGAAAGCGCAACAAGGACGCGGCCTGGTTCTATCCGTCGCCGCTGCCCGCCGCGAAGAACATCACGGGCTACGTCGCCTTCTGGCGCGGCGTCACCGTCGAGCCGTAGCCGGCGCAGGTCACGCCGGTAGCGTGGCCAGCGCATCGCCCGCGCGCGGCAGCCGCTTCTCTCGATGGCGCCGTGCGCGTCCGTGCGGTGCGAACTAGCGCCGGCCCTTGCGCGCTGACTTCTTCGGGCTCGACTTCGCCTTGGCCGGCTTGGCGTGCGCAGGTTTTGCCGGGCGCCCGGCCGCGGCGCGCTTCGCCGGCGTGCGCGCTGGAGCGGTCCGCGGCGGAGCTTTCTGCGTCGGGGCGCGCTTCGCTGCCGCCCCGGCGCGCTTCGAAGCCTTCGGCGCCGCGGGGCGCTTTGCAGCAGCGGCGGGCGCGGGGGCGCGCTTCGCAGTCGCCCGCGGCGTCGCGCTGGCCTTCGCGGCCGGAGCGTTGGCCTTCGCCGCCGGAGCGCTGGCGGCAGCTTTCGCCGCCTTCCCCGCCTTGGGCGGCTTCGCGGCAAAGTATCTAATCATCGGCTTGAAGTAGCGCTGCGCCCAGCCGGGCCTGTAGAGCTTCGCCTGCCCCATCGGCACGTCCACATGCTTGATGTGGATGCGCGTGCCGCCACTGACCGGCTCCAGATCCACGTAGATGCGCGAGTCGGCGCAGCCCTGCGGGAATTCGCTCGAGCGCCATGACTGCACGATGCGCTTGCCGGGCTCGAGCTGCAGGTTGATGCCGTGCAGGTAGCCGTCGTGCGCGGTAAACCGGCCGCCGACCCACGGCTCGACCAGCGCCGGGGAGCCGGTGAAGGCGCCATGCTCTTTGGTATCGAGCCAAGCGGCATAGACGCGCTCGGGCCCGGCGGGGATGACGGCCTCGACCTCGAACGATTCAGGCATTGCGCGCCTCGACGGTAAGCAGTGATTATCGAATGGCTGCCTTGAATCAGCAAATTTATGGAACGAGGATCGATGCGGCAGGCGGCGATCCTCCCCATCCTCCCGGGCCGCACCGCTTCAAGCCCGGGGTACGGAGGCCGGTCCGGGCGCCTCCCCGCTCGACGGGTGCGCTCCGCCTGCGCACGACACAGTTTTACACCTCACACCTGGCGGATCAAATGAAGGCGCTCTGCTGGCACGGCCACGGCGATGTCCGCGTCGACGATGTTCCCGACGCGACGATCCAGGACCCGACCGACGTGGTGGTGAAGATCACCTCGAGTGGCATCTGCGGCTCGGATCTCCACCTGCTCGACGGCTTCATGCCGACGATGGAGAAGGGCGACATCCTCGGCCACGAGCCGATGGGCATCGTCGTCGCGGTCGGCAGCGCGGTGAAGAAGCTGAAGAAGGGCGACCGCGTGGTGGTCCCGTTCACCATCGCGTGTGGCGATTGCTTCTTCTGCAGGAAGACTCTCTTCTCGGTCTGCGAGAGATCCAATCCCAACGCGGCGATGGCCGCCAAGGTCATGGGCCACTCGCCCGCCGGCCTCTTCGGCTTCTCGCACCTGCTCGGCGGCTTCGCGGGCGGCCAGGCTGAATACCTGCGGGTGCCTTACGCCAGAACGCCGGGATCGAGCCCGGGGATACTATTGCTGTCTGGGGCTGCGGACCGGTGGGGCAGTTCGCCATCCAAAGCGCCTGGATGTTCAAGGCAGGTCGGGTGATAGCGATCGATCGGGTGCCCGAGCGCCTGGCACTCGCCCGCGAGAAGGGCAAGGCCGAGGTCGGCGAAGGCGGCAGTGATGCTGACGACCGACCGGGCGCACGTCCTCCGGCAAGCCATCTATTGCTGCCGCAGCGCGGGCACCATCTCCGTGCCTGGCGCCTACGTGGGCATGCCCGACAAGATCTCGCCGACGCGCCGGAGCTGTACCAGACCTTCCGCGACAAGAAGGACGGTTGCATCAAGGTGGTGCTGCACCCGTAAGGACCAGTCCGGCGGCGCGTTCGCGGTTGCGCCGCCGGGCCATTCACGGCTATCTCCCGCGGCCAGATGATTCGTCTCGACAACATCGCGAAGCAGCACGGCAAGCAGATCCTCTTCCTCGAAGCGTCCGCGGTGGTGCACCGCGGCGAGCACGTTGGGCTGGTCGGTCCCAATGGCGCAGGCAAGACCACCATCTTCCGCCTCGTCACCAAGGAAGAGCAGCCGGACGAGGGGCAGGTCTCGGTCGATCGGGGCGTGACCATCGGCTACTTCAGCCAGGACGTCGGCGAGATGTCGGGCAAGACCGTGGTCGCCGAGACCATGGAAGGCGCGGGGCCGGTGAGCAGCGTGGCGAGCGAGTTGCGGCAGCTCGAGAAGGATCTCGCCGACCCCGACAAGGCCCAGCACCTGGAGAAGATCCTCGAGCGCTTCGGCGAGGTGCAGGCGCGCTTCGAGGAGCTGGGCGGCTACGGGCTCGAGGCGCGCGCGCGAGAGATCCTCGCCGGCCTCGGCTTCGCGCAGGAGGTGATGGACGGCGACGTCGGCGCTCTCTCCGGCGGCTGGAAGATGCGCGTGGCGCTGGCGCGGATTCTCCTGATGAAGCCCGACGCGATGCTGCTCGACGAGCCCTCCAACCATCTCGATCTCGAATCGATGATCTGGCTGGAGACGTTTTTGAAAGGGTACGCGGGCGCGGTCCTGATGACCTCGCACGATCGGGAGTTCATGAACCGCATCGTGACCAAGATCATCGAAATCGACAGCGGCGAATTGACCATGTACTCGGGCAATTATGACTTTTATCTGCAGCAGCGCGCGCTCGCCGACGTGCACGCAGCGGCCCAATACGAGCGGCAGCAGGCGATGCTGAAGAAGGAGATCGCCTTCATCGAGCGCTTCAAGGCCCGCGCCTCGCACGCGGCCCAGGTGCAGTCGCGGATCAAGAAGCTCGACAAGATCGAGAAGGTCGAGCCGCCGCGCACGCGCAAGATCCTGGAGTTCGACTTCCGCTCGCCACCCCGCAGCGGCGAGGATGTGGCCCGGCTCGAGCAGATCCACAAGGCCTATGGCTCGAAGGTCATCTATGACGGCTTCGATTTCCTGGTGCGGCGGCAGGAGCGCTGGTGCGTGATGGGTGTCAATGGGGCGGGCAAGAGCACTTTGCTCAAGCTCATCGCCGGCGCCTCCGAGCCGGACGACGGCGCGGTCGCGGTGGGCGGCAGCGTGAAGATGGGCTACTTCGCGCAGCACGCGATGGATGTGCTCGACGCGCGCAGCACCGTCTGGGAGATGCTGACCGACCGCTTCCCGCAGGCGTCGATCGGATCGATGAAGACGCTCGCCGGCTGCTTCGGCTTCTCCGGCGACGACATCGAGAAGACGGTGCGCGTGCTCTCGGGCGGAGAGAAGGCGCGGCTGGTGCTGGCGATGATGCTCTTCGATCCGCCGAACTTCCTCGTGCTCGACGAGCCGACGAACCATCTCGATATCGCGACCAAAGAGATGCTGATTAAAGCATTGCGGAGCTTCGAGGGGACGATGCTGTTCGTCTCGCACGATCGGCACTTCCTCGCCGAGCTCTCCAACCGCGTGCTGGAGCTGACGCCGCAGGGCGCGCACGTCTATGGCGGCGGCTATACCGAATACGTGGCGCGCACAGGACAAGAGGCGCCGGGCCTGCGGTCGTGAACGTCGCGTCCTATGAAGTGCTCGGCGACGAGCGCGTGGGGCAGGGCGGGCACCTGGTCATTCGCCGGCTCAAGCTCAGACTCGTCTTCGAGGACGGGTCGCGGACCGGGATTGGCTCGTGGGACTTCATTGAGCGGCCGATGGGGCTGGACGCGGTGGTGCTCGCCATCTGGCGGCGGGGCTCGAATTCTGGCTCGGATTCGGGCTCAATAGAAGTCCTGCTG
>JAYWBT010000109.1:0-14463 GCA_043781235.1 Deltaproteobacteria bacterium | reverse complement strand
AGCGGCAGCGACGTGAGCGCATCGCCGCTCGAGATCTCTCCCGGCGCGCCGCGCTTGACCTTGCCGCCGCAGCCAGTCGCCGTGAGGGTCCGCAGGAGGAAAAATCCCTTCTGCAGCTCGGACTCGGTCACGTCGTCGTGGCCGCTGATCGCGAAGAACTGACCGGCGAAGGGCTGCTCTTTTCCGAACGAGCAAGTAGCGGTTCCATCCGGCAGGCTGTCCACGATCTTGCCGGCGATTTTCGGGAACCGCAACGCGAGCGACCTCGCCAGCGTCCCGGCCGCGTCCTTCACCTGGGCCACGTCAAAATCGCCCACCGGCTCCAGGGCCGCGGCGGCGCCGTCGCCCTTGCCTACGAGTTTGTCCGCAAGCTTGCGGGCGAGCAAGCGAGCACCGGAATCGAGCTGATCGATTCCACCGATGCGAAGAGTTTCCGCCGACACGACCTGAGCGGTCGACGAGTCGATGGCGCGCAGCGACAACGACAAGCTGTGCCCACTGCCCTGCACGGCGCTCAGCGCGATCCACCGCGCCCCAACCAGCTGCGCGAGCTTGACCTGCACCTCGTCGCTCATCGCGCCCGTCTGCGAGAGCGCCTGCTCCTTCATCACCCTTGCCACCTGCTGGCGCTCGACCAGCCGCAGGCGCCCGTCGTTGACGATCTGCGAGGTGAGCGCGTCGCTCATCGCCGACGCATCCTCGGCGGTGGCCCCGCCGCGCGCATCCACCGAGGCGATCGCGACGGTCTGCTGGGGGTCAGGCTGCGCCGCGGAAGCGGCCAGCGAAGCGGTCAGGAAGAAGGCAAAGGCGCGCATGGTACCTCGAACGGTCGGTGCTTCCTGCTACCGTGACAGGCAGCCCGCCGCAAGCGGCCACCCCAATTCGATAGTTGACCCTTGCTTCTTCGTGGTGTTAGCGATCATCCCCTCACTTGTCCGCGTCGCGCGGGGAAATCACTCATGAAAAACCTCGATGTCCGTGTCCGCGCGGTGGTCTGCGCGCTTCCCGCTTTGTGCGCCTGCAGCACCGTCTCCGTCCGTGTGCCGGTGATGAAGCCGGCGGAGATCAACATGGCGCCTTACTCCAGCGTCGCCATCGGCGGTATCACCGGCAACGCCAACGGCCCGCTGTCGGCCGGCCTGGAAGAATCGCTGGTCGCCTCGCAGCGCTTCAGCGTCGTGGACCGCGCGCACATGGACAAGGTGCTCGCCGAGCTGCAGCTCTCGTCCACCGACCTGGCCGATCCCGCCAAGGCTGCCAAGCTCGGCAAGGTGGTGACCGCCGGCGCGATGATCTTCGGCGACGCCACCGAGACCTACCGGGAGAACACCTCGCAGGACAGCATCAAAGACGACAAGGGCAACGTCACCACCATCCACAAGCTGTACGGCGAGCTGATCGAGCGCGCCACCTTCAAGATCGTGGACGTCTCGACCGGCCGGCTGATCATCGCCAAGACCTACGAGGAGCGCCGCGACGACACCAACCGCGGCTACAACAAGGCGCCCTCGCCCATCGACCGCTCCTCGCTGGAGAAGCAGGCGCGCGAGGCGGTGCTGGACCGCTTCATGAAGGCCATCGTGCCGCACCAGGAATACATGACCGCGAGCTTCCAGAAGGACGGCGATATTCCGCAGCTCGAGGGCGGCATCGGCTGGGCGGAGCGGGGCGACTGGAAGAAGGCGGAGGACACCTTCAACCAGACCGTCGCCGACTCGGAGAAGAACCTCAAGCTGAAGCCGGCGCAGATCGCCAAGGCCTATTGGAACCTCGGGCTCTCGTACGAGTACGCGGGCGACTACGCCAAGGCGGGCGACATGATCAACAAGGCGTACACGCTGTCGAACGACCGCGACATGCTGGGCGAGCTCGACAACATCAAGCGCCTGCAGGACGACGCGAAGAAGCTGGCCGAGCAGACCTCCGCGACCGAGGCCGCCGGTGGCAAGTAGGCGCGCAGCGCTGGTTGCCGCGGCGGCGCTTTGCCTGGGCGCGGTGGCCTGCGGCCCCGAGAAGCTCGCGGCGGTGAAGACCACCAGCGCGCCGAAGCAGCCCGCGTGGATGGCGCGCGCGCCCAAGGATCCGGACGCGCTCTACTTCACCGGCGCCAAGGAAGGCAGCGCGTCGCTCGACGAGGGCAAAGAGTCTGCCATGGCCGCCGCGCGCGACCAGGCGGCGCAGTACATCGGCGTCGAGATCAGCGCCGAGCACAACGACGTCATGTCCACCGAGGAGGCCGAGAACAAGGCGTCCGACAGAATTCGCAGCCGCGCCCAGGCCGTGATCCGCTCGGCCGAGCTGGCCGACGTGTATTCCGAGAAGATCTCGCGCGAGGCGGGCTCCGGCACCATCGACCGCTACGACGTCTGGGTGCTGCTGAAGCTGCCCAAGGCGGAGATCGCCCACGAGCGGGCGCGCCAGGACGACGAGGCGAAGCAGGTCGCCGCGTCCGCGCTGGCACGGCTCCGCGAGGCGCAGGCGCAGGAGAAGCAGGGCCACCTGCTCGCCGCGCTGGTGCGCTATCGCGACGTCGTCTCGCAGATGAAGCCGCTCGCGACCAACGTCTCGACCGGCGACCAGGACCTCGCCACCTCGGGCCGGTTGCGGCAGGTGGCCGAGGACTCGGCGGCGCAGGTCCAGAGCCGGGCGCGACGCGCGGTGGTGATCGCGCCCGACTGGGTGGCAGGCTCGGTGATGCAGGCGCTCTCGGCCAAGGGGTTCAGCGCGCGTGCCGTCTCGTCGCCCGACGAAGCGGCGGCGCTCGCGCAGGCCAGGGCCGCGGGAATGCCGTGGGTCATCGTCGTCAAGGCAACCTCCACGCCGGGTGGTAGGGTGTTCTCGCAAGTGGCCGCCAATGCCTCGCTGGATGTCCGGGCTCTGGATGCCCAGAGCGGCGCGGTGGTCGCGTCCTCGCAGAAGCAGGCCAAGGGAGTCGGGCGGACTCCCGAGGCGGCGCAGCAGGCAGCGGCGAGCGAAGCGGGAGTCAACGCGGGCAACGAGCTTGCGGCAGCGCTCGTGGCGAAGGAAAACACAGGTCTCTAGCTGCAAAAACCAATCTCGCGACGGCCGGAACCGCCGCGGCAACGGAGGGTGCAAGTGAAGAAACTATTCGGAATGGCAATTGCGACGCTGGCGATGGTCGCCTGCGGCGGCGACAACAAGCCTCAGATGTCCAACCAGATCCTGCACGCGAACGGGCCTGACTGGGTGAACAAGGGCACGGGTGCGTTCGGCGGCGAGAAGGGCAAGGTCTTCTATGGCGTCGGCATCGCGAGCGGCATTCGCAACGCCGCCATGCGCCGCTCGACCACGGACTCGCGCGCGCGCGCCGAGATCGCCAAGACCCTCGACACCTTCGTCTCGGTCCTCAACAAGGACTACATGGCATCCACCACCGCCGGCGACATGAGCGCCTCCAGCGAGGAGCAGCACGTCCAGCAGGCGCTGAAGACCTACTCGCAGATGGAGCTCTCGGGCGTCTCCATCGTCGATCACTGGGTCGACAACGACGGCACCGAGTACGCGCTCGCCCAGCTTGACATGCAGCAGTTCAAGGACGGCATGGACAAGATGAAGGAGCTGAACTCGAAGGTGCGCGATGCAGTGCGCGCCAACGCCGACAAGGCTTTCGACGAGCTCTCCTCCGAAGAGAACAAGCACAACGCCGCCGCACAGCCGCCTCCGTAGCTCGGACCCGTAGGTTAGAGCCGTAGGTCGGAGCCGTAGGGCACTGGTAAGGTTCTGCGCGGGTCGGCCATTCAAACTGGCCGGCCCGCGGTCGTTTCAGGAGGGGGAATTTCATGGCGCTGTTTCGTCTGCCCGCGCTCGTCGCGCTCGCGTGCCTCGCCTGCGGCGGCGCGCCGAGCAAGCCCGAAGTCAAGCTCAACCGCTGGGGCCGCCCGCTGGCCAAGGCCACCCCCGCGCCCGCCTGGGTGGACCGGCTCCCCGAGAACGCGCGCGGCCGGCTCTACTCGGTGGGCCGCTGCGGGCCGACCTACTGGCCGCAGGACGCGCTCAGCAACGCCGCCGAGGACGCGCGGGGCAAGCTCGCGCTCAGCCTCGCCAGCCACGTCGAGTTCCTCGGCGAGAACGTCGAGAGCACCGCGAGCGACCACACCGTGCAGGTCAACAAGGAAGCCTCCGACGTGGTGATGCAGAACTCGCGCATCGAGGCCAGCTGGGTGGATGAGGCCGGCGCGCGCGACGAGGCGGGCTCGGTCTGGGCGCTCGCGGTCATCGACGTCGACTCAGCGCGCGGCAAGGGCGTGGCCACGCAGGCCACCACCGCCGCCTGGACGATGGGCAGCAAGACTTCGGCGCCGTCGTGGCTCGATCAGCTGCCGCGCTCGCAGGCGAAGATCTTCGCGGCCGGCTACAGCGGGCCCACCTTCCGGCCGGAGGACGCGCTCCAGTTCGCGAGCGACACCGCGGTGGACAACCTCGCCACCTCGCTGCGCAGCCACGTCCAGGCGTATGAGCTTTTGGTGCAGAGCTCGACCGGGCTGTCGATCGACGAGTTCTCGCACAGCGAAGATCCCGACCAGGCTTTCAAGGACCTGGTCAAGAAGGCCGCCAAGGTCGAGGCGACCTGGGTGGACGGCGACGGGCTGCGGCCGGGCGATCCGCCGGGCGCGGCCTGGGCGCTCGCCTCCATCGACGTGCAATCGACGAAGGGTAACTACAACGCGGTCCAGAACCAGGATCTCGGCCCGGCGCTCGACAAGAAAGGCAACGCCGCAGACGAAGCTCCGGCCTCTTCAGCCCGATAGCGAAGCACGGTCGACGCTTCTACTGCGTCGCGAGACGAGCGGCGAGGAGGAGAGCCGAGAGCATGGGCTCGGGGTCTGCGACGCCCTGCCAGGCGATGTCGTCGGCGGTGCCGTGATCGGGGCTGGTGCGCGGCCAGGGCAGCCCGAGCGTCACGTTCACCGTCTCGCGGAAGTCGACCAGCTTGGCCGGAATCAATCCCTGATCGTGATAGAGCGCGACCACCGCATCGCAGGCGCCCCGCACCGCCTTGGGGAAGAAGCCGTCCGCCGGGTGCGGCCCCGTGCAGTCCACGCCGGCTTTGCGCGCGTCGGCAATGGCGGGAGCCACGATGCGGGCTTCCTCGTCGCCGAAGATGCCGCCGTCGCCGGCGTGCGGGTTGAGCCCCAGCACCGCGATGCGCGGCGACGCGATCCCCCAGCGCGCCCGCAGCTCTCGCGCGGCGAGGCTGGCGACGAAGGCGATCTGCTCGCGGGTCAGGCGCAGCGGCACCTCGCGCAGCGCGAGGTGATTGGTCGCGAGCACCACCCGCAGCCGCGGTCCGGCCAGCATCATCGCCACCCGCGCGCCGCTCAGCGCCGCGAGGTGCTCGGTGTGACCGACGAATCCCGGCGCGCCCAGCGTCACCCGCTGCTTGGACAAGGGCGCCGTGCACAGCGCCCTCGCCTCGCCGCGCTGCACGGCCGCCGCAGCGGCATCGACGTAGCCCAGCGCGCCGCCCGCCGTCTCGACGATGCGCGCCGGCAAGGCGACCCCGCGCAGCGCCGCCGCGCGCTCGAGCACCGCCCGCTCTCCGTACACCACCGCGGCGGGCGCGCGCGTATCGGCGAGCGCCGCCACCACCACCTCGGGGCCGATCCCCGCGGGATCGCCCATGGAGACCGCGACCGTCACATCTTCAGATCGATCTGCGCGTTCTTGCGAAGCAAAGAGATGTAGTGCTCGCGCTCCTTCAAGATCGACTCGTTGGCGATGCGGTTGCGCAGGTCCTCCTGCACCTCGGAGAGCGGCTTGGCGGCGATCTTGCGGCGGTCCTCGACCTGCACGAGGTGATAGCCGCCGTGCTCGCCGTTGCTGCGGATCAGCTGCGAGGTCTCGCCGGGCTTGAGCGAGAAGGCCGCCTGATCGATCGCCTGCAGCATCTGCCCGCGGCGGAAGTACCCCAGGTCGCCGCCCTCGGAGGCGCCCGGGCCCTCGGAGAGATCGCGCGCCACCTTGGCGAAGCTGTCCCCCTGCTGCAGGCGCCGCACCGCCTCGTCGGCCTTGAGCTTCGCGCGCTCGAGCTGCTGCGGCGGCGCGCCGTCGGGCGCAGCGATGAAGAGGTGCCGCGCGCGCACCTCCGCCTCGCCCTCCGCCGCCATCGCCGCGTACGCCGACTGCACCTCCTCATCGGACACCTTGCGCGGCTTCACCTTGTACTGCAGCAGCCGCAGCATCAGCTGCTGGCGCTTGAGCGACTCGCGCACCGTCTCGAAGTCGATGCCCTGTCCGGTCAGCGCCTCGCGAAACTGCGCCGAGTCCATGCCGTTCTGCTTGGCCAGCTCGGAGACCAGCTTCTGCACCTCGTCCTCGGCCACGTCGATGCCCAGTGTCGATGCCTCGCCCTCCACCAGCTTCTCGTCCACCAGCTGGTTGAGGCTGCGCGTGAGCAGTTCCTTGCGCTGCTGTTCGAGCAGCGGGCCCGCCATTCCACGCCCCTTCAGGCGCGACAACTCGGGCGCCACCCGCTCTTCGACGTCGGAGAGCGCGATGGGCTGCCCATTGACCACCGCCGCGATGCGCTCCTTGATCTCGGCGCGCGCGACCACGGGGAGGAGCAGCAGGACCAGGACGGCTCGTTTCATAGGCGGCGTTCTACCTCGCTACTTGAGCAGGACGAAGGAGGATTCGTCGATGCGGATCTGGGCGGCCTTGCGCAGCTGCGCCAGGAGCTGCCGCTCGGCCTGCGTGCGCTTCTCGGCGGTGGCCCGGCGCTCGGCCTCCACCTTGACGTCCTCGAACGAGCGGTGCTTCGCGCCGCGCTTTCCCAGCACCTTGAAGACGTGGAAGCCGTAGGGCGAAGCGACCACGCCCGACAGCTTGCCGGCAGCGAGCGGGAAGCAGGCGGCGTCGAACTGCTTCGGCATCTTGCCGCGCGGAAACCACCCCAGGTCGCCGCCCGCGCGCGCGTCGGGAGAGGTCGAGTGGGCCCGGGCCAGGTCGTCGAACAGCACGCCCTTGCGCAGCTGATCGAGCAGGCTCTTCGCCTCGTCCGCGGAGGAGACCACGAGTTGCTGGGCGTGCACCTCCTCCGGCGTGTCGAAGTCGGCGCGGTGCTGGTCGAACCAGGCGCGCGCCTCGGCGGGAGAGGCGTGCTCGGCGCGCGTCTGCTCGGCGACGTAGCGCTCGGCCAGCAACCGCTCGCGGGTCTCGTCGCTGAGCGCCTCCATGGTCTGCCCGTCGGAGCGCAGCCGCTCGCCAAATGACTGCCCGCCCTTGCGCGCGTCGTCCGCCAGCGCGTCGGTCGAGCGCTGCACCTCGGCCTCGCTGACGCTGAGACCGGCCACCCTGGCCCGCTGCACCACCACCGCCCGATCGATCAAGGTGTCGAGCACCGCGTGCGCCAGCCGCGGCAGCTCCTGCGGCTGCTCGGGCGTCGGCGTCGAGCCGTCGGACGGGCGGCGGACGCGGTCGAGCTCGAGCTGCAGGCGAGACACCGGGATCGGCACGCCGTTCACCACCGCAGCGGCGGGCGGCGCCTGCGGCGGAGCGGTGGGCTCCTTGGGGCAGGCTGGCAAGAGGGTGGCGGCGGCGATGAAAAACAGCAGGAGGCCGGGCGCGATGCCCAGGCCTCCTCTGTCGGAGCAAGCGAAACGAGCGAGTCGAGAGCCGGTCTTCACCGGCGGGGTTCTACTACTGCCCGCCGATCTTCGCAGCAGCGGACGGCGGCGTGACCGGGTGGGGCGGCGGCCGGCTCACGGTCTGGCCGGGCACGGGCTGCGCGGCGCCATCCACCTGGACCTTGTCGAGCTCGGCGTCGTTGATGGCGATCTTGGTCGTCTCGTGCAGCTTCTTGATCCACTGGTCGTATTCGCGGCTGCGGCGCTCGCGGGCCATGCGGCCGCGGATCGAGTCCTTCGATTCGTCGAAGCTGCGGTTGAGCGCCACCGTCTTGACCTGCAGCTTCACCAGCTCGACCCCGGTGGGGGTCTCGAACGGACCGGCCTTGTCGCCCGGGCTCTTCAGACCGAACGCCGCGTCGGCGAGCTGCGGGTTGTAGGCTTTGGAGAGCTCGTCCTGGGAGAGGAAGCGTAGGTCGCCGCCCATCGGGGCCGAGAGCTGGTCCTTGCTCTCTTTCATCGCGGCCGTCTGGAAGGCGTTGACCTCGCCCTTCTTCTCGCGGGCGTCGATGTCCTTGAGCAGCGCCACGGCCTGCTTGCGCGCCGCCGTCTTCTCCCTGGCGTCCTTGGCCGGGAGGAAGATGTGGAAGATCCGCGCGCGCTCGGGCTTGACGAAGTCGTCCTGGTGCGCGTCGTAGAACTTCTGCAAATCCGCTTCGCCGATGTCGGCGCCGGTCAGCTTCTCGTCGAGCTGGTGCTTGATCAGCTCCTGGATCATGGCGCGCTTCATCTGCTCCTGCACCGCCGGGCTCTTGTCGAAGCCCTGCCGGCGCGCTTCCTGCGCGAGCAGCTCGTTGCGGACCAGGTTCTCGAGGAACTCCTTCTTGCGATCGAGCGTGTTGTAGCGCGCGCGCAGGAACGGGCTGGTCTCGTCGAGGCGCTTCTTCAGCTCGTCGGCGGTGATGGTCTCGTCGCCGACGGTGGCGACCACGGCGCCGGTTTTGGCGGACCCCGACGAGGAGGACGAGGAAGAGGTCCTGGAGCCGCACGCGAGGGCGGCGAGCGCGGGGACGCAAAGAAGCAGTGCTTGGCGCGGATTCATTGCTTGGGTCCTTCGGTCTGGGGAGGAGGGGAAGCGGTTACCAGACTGAACAGCAGACCGGAAGGTTTACTTCCTCACTCAGGAATCGCGCAACGACGGAGATCCTGGAGGAGCGAGCGGGCACCGCCGAGCGCCTGCTCGGCAGAAAGTGCCCCGTTCGAGCCGGCGACCTCCGCGACCAGTTCCATTCCGGGCGTGAGCCGGTAGCGGCCTTTCCCCCGGGCGACCAGGAGCGCGAGCTTGACGGGGTCGAGCGCCGCATCCGGGCCGAGCGAGATGACCAGCCGCCCCGGCCCCGCCTTGAGCCCGCGCATGCGCAGCCCGCGCAGCTCGTTCTTGAGGCTCATCACCTCCACCAGCGCATCGACCTCGGGCGGCGACTCCCCGCACTGATCGCGCAGCTCGCCCTTGACGTCGTACAGCTCCTCCTCAGTCGTGGCCGAGGCGAGCTTCTTGTAGAAGACCAGCCGCTGCTGCACCTCGGGCACGTAGTCCTCGGGGATGAACGCGGGCACCGGCAGCTCCACGTCCGGCTCGAAGTCGGTGCGCGGCTTCTCGCCCCTGAGCTCCGCCACCGCCTCCTGCAGCATCTGCGTGTAGAGATCGAAGCCGACCGATTCGATCTGCCCGCTCTGGTGCGCGCCCAAGAGATTGCCCGCGCCGCGCTGCTCGAGATCGTGCGAGGCGATCTGGAAGCCCGCGCCCAGCTCGGTGAATTGCTGCAAGACCTGGAGCCGCTTCTGCGCCTCGCGCGTCATCGGCCGCCGCGCTGGTACCAATAGATAGGCATAGGCGCGCTCGCGCGAGCGGCCCACGCGCCCGCGGATTTGATACAGCTGGCTCAATCCAAAGGTATCGGCACGATTGATCAAGATGGTATTGGCGCTGGGGATATCGAGGCCGCTCTCGATGATGGCGGTGCAGAGCAGCACGTCGACGCGCTTCTCGATGAACTCGGTCATCACCTCCTCGAGCTTGTGCTCGCCCATCTGCCCGTGCGCGACCGCGATCTTCGCCTGTGGCACCAGCTTCTTCACATACTCGTAAACACCGCCGATCGATTGAATGCGATTATGCAGGAAGAAGACCTGCCCACCGCGCGCCAGCTCGCGCTCGATCGCCTCTTTGATGGTCCCGCCGTCGAACTTGGAGACGAAGGTGCGGATGGCGCGGCGATCCACCGGCGGCGTGCCGATGATGCTCAGATCGCGGATCCCCATCATCGACATATGCAGGGTGCGCGGAATCGGCGTGGCGGTGAGCGTGAGCACGTCCACCAGCTTGCGCAGCTTCTTCAACTGCTCCTTGTGCTTCACGCCGAACCGCTGCTCCTCGTCCACCACCACCAGGCCGAGATCCTTGAAGCCGACGTCGGGGCTCAAGAGCCGGTGCGTGCCGATGAGGACGTCCACCTTGCCCTCGCGGGTCCTGGCCAGCACCTCGCGCACGTCCTTCGGGTCGCGGAAGCGGGAGACCATCTCGACGATGACCGGGTAATCCTTGAAGCGCTTCGAAAAGGTCCGGTAATGCTGCGAGGCGAGAATGGTGGTGGGGACCAGCACCGCCACCTGCTTCTTGTCCTCGATTGCTTTAAACGCCGCTCGCAAGGCAACTTCAGTCTTTCCATAGCCGACGTCGCCGCAAACCAGGCGATCCATCGGCTGCTTTCCCTGCATATCTCTCAAAACGTCTTCAATCGCCCTGGCCTGGTCGGGTGTCTCTTCAAATTCGAAGTCCGCCTCGAAGGTGCGATACATCGCGTCGGGCGGCGCGAAGGCGAATCCCTGGTGGGCGGCGCGCGCGGCATAGAGATCCAGCAATTCGGCCGCCATCTTGAGCAGCTCTTCCTTGACGCGCGCCTTGCGCTTCAGGAAGGTCTGGCTCTTCAATGAATCGAGCTTCGCCTTCGCTGGATCGCCGCCGACGTACTTCTGGATCTGCCGCAGCCGCCCGACAGGAAGATAGAGCTTATCCTTGCCGGCGAACTGTAAAAGAATGAAATCGGCGGCGAAGCCGCGCATCGACAGGCGCGTCAGCCCATCATATCGCGCGATCCCGTGATCGATGTGGACGATCAGATCGCCTTCCTTCAAATCCTTGAAGTCGGCGGCGTCCTGGCCGAACGTCTTCGGCCGCCGGGCCGACTTTCGCGCCCGCGCGCGCGGACCGAAGATGTCTTCGTCACTATAGAGCGCAAACCGGCCATGGGTATCGACGAAGCCCTGGCTGATCTCGCCGACCATCAGGAAGGCGTGAACCGAAGGCTTATATAAAGTGGACGGTTCTTCGGGCAGCGATTCAATGATTGCCGCCATCAGCTTGCGATCGAGCAGAAGCCGCTTGGTCTGCTCGGCCTGCGCCGAGCTGTGGCAGGCGATCACCGCCGCGATGCCCCTTTCGCGGTGCGACTCCAGCCTTTTGACCAGCGGCTGCAGCGCGCCGTCCTCTCCGTGGTGCGTCTGGATCTCGGCGCGCAGGTCTTTGGTCGGCTGCAGCGGGAAGTCGATCTCGGTCGAGCCGCGCGCCAGGTCGAGCATTTGAATGCCGGAGAGCTCGAGCACGCTGGCGCGATCGAGCGTTGGCCGCACGTCGCGCTCGTGCAGGAAGTGCTGGTCGGGCGGCAGCGCCAGGGCGCCCTTGCCCCGCGCCTCGGCGAATGAGCTCTCCAGCGCGCTCCAGAGCTCGCCCCACTGCCGCTCCAGCTCGAGCGGATCGTCGAGCACCCAGATGGCGTCTTTGGGCAGGTAATCGGTGATCGGGCACAGGCCACCTGGATAGAAGCCGGGCAAAAGAGCGGAGAGGCCGGCCGCGAAGAGCTCGTCGTCCTGCGACTTGGTCTGCAGCTCGTCGATCAGCTCGCGCAGCTGGCGCGTCGGCGTCTCGACCGCGTCGGCAGCCGCGCGCACTGTCGCCACCGCCGCTTTGCGGCCTTGCTCGTCGAGAACGATCTCGCGCGCGGGGCAGATCGAAACCTGCTGGAGCTCGCGCACGGTGCGCTGGGTCTGCGGGTCGAAGGCGCGGATCTTCTCCACCAGGTCGCCGAGGAACTCGAGCCGCGCGGGCTGCGCGTCGAGCGGCGACCAGACGTCGAAGACGCCGCCGCGCACCGCGAAGGTCCCGGGGTCCTCGACCACCGGCACCCTGGCGTAGCCCGCGGCGGTGAGCTGGTGCGCCAGCTCGTCGCGGTCCTGCTCCATCTCGACCGAGAGCTGGAGGCTGCGCGCGTCGAGCGCGGGGCGGGGCAGGACGCGGCGGGCGAGCGCGCGGACGCTCAGGATGACGACGCTGAGCGCATCGCCGAGGTGCAGGTGGAAGAGGCCCGCGAGGCGCTGCTGCGCCACCATGCGATCGGGGGTGAGGCCCTCGTAGGGGAGCACCTCGTCGGCGGGAAGGCGGACGATGGAGTCGGCCCCGCGGCTTCCGCTGGCAGAGCTCGCTCCCGCGGCCACCTCTGCCGTTGCGAAGAAGAAGCGCAGGTCGCGCTCGAGCGCTTCGGCTGCGTCCTCGTCGGGCTCGATACAAATCAGCGTCCGGCGGGTCCGCCGGCTCAGCTGCGCCAGCGCGTAGCCCCGGGCAGCGCCGAAGAGGCCGCCCGCGCGGACCTTGCGCGCTTCGGTGGGTGCGGTCGCGAGCAGCTCCGCCAGCGCGGTGACGCTGCCCCGCTCGGGTGGTGGCTCGATTTCGGGCTTCATCGCGGCCTTGAGCAAAGCTGCCTTGGACAAACAGCCCCACGCACGAAGGCCCCGGAGAGGGGCCCCGCGCGAAAGGCTCGGTGGACGCGGTTGAATAGGAGCCCGCATCGGCGGCGTCAAGCGCGCGCCTGGGCCCGTCGAGCTTGCGCTTCACGCCGCGCGGATTCACCCGAGGTGATCGAAGCCCAGGTGGGCCGGGAGCGGGCGAGGGGCGCCGCGCTCGGTGAGGAAGAGGCCGGGGGACGCGGCGAGGCGGCCGATCTCGACCGCGCCCGGGATGGCGCGCAGGAGGGCCCGTAAGCGGCGGGGCCGCACCGCGAAGAGGAGCGCGTAGTCCTCGCCGCCGGAGAGCGCGAGCTCGATGGCGTCGGGCGCGCGCCGGGCGAGGCGGCCGACGGGGAGCGCGGTGCACTCGACCACCGCGCCGCAGCCGCTCTGCGCGCAGAGGTGGCCGAGGTCGCGCAGCAGGCCGTCGCTCACGTCGATAGCGGCGCTCGCGAGATCTGCCGCGGCGAGGCCGGCCTCGACGAGCGGGGTGGGGCGGAGCTGCGCGCGCAGCGCCGTGCGAGCGGCAGCACCCGGCGCGCTCAGGGAGCGCAAGGCGGCGGCGGCGTCGCCCAGCCTGCCCGCCACCACCAGCGCGTCGCCGGGGCGCCCACCGGCGCGGGTCAGCGGCCGGCGCGCCTCGCCCAGTGCCGTGATCGTCACCGACCACTCCGAAGCCGCCGAGACGTTGCCGCCGATGATCGCGCAGCCATACGCGCGGGCGAGCCCCGCCATTCCGCGCGCCATCCTCGCGGCGTACCGGACGACCCCCGCCTCGCGTGGCGGCACTCCCAACGCGCAGAGGAACCAGCGCGGCCGCGCGCCCGCCGCGGCCAGGTCGCTCAGGTTCACCGCCAGCGCCTTGTGCCCGATGTCCTCCGGCGCAAACCAGCGGCGATCGAAGTGCACGCCCTCGACCACCGCGTCGGTGGTCGCCACCAGCAGCTGTCCTCTTGAAAGCCGCACCGCCGCGCAGTCGCTGCCCGGCCCGACCCGCACCCCCGCCCCGCCGCTGCCGAAGGGCCGCAGGAACGCGTCGATGAGCGCGGTCTCGCCCAACTCAGTTGGGTCGCAGCGGCTCGGGGGCCGCGCCGCTGGCCTCCATCCCCATCGACGGCGGCTCGATCGGCAGCAACAGCGTGAAGGTCGAGCCGCGGCCGAGCTCGCTCGTCACCGACACCTCGCCGCCGTGCGCCTCGATGTAACTCTTCACGATCGACAGCCCGAGGCCGGCGCCGCCGTATTCGCGCGAGGCGCTCGAGTCCGCCTGGAAGAAGGTCTCGAACACCTTCCCCTGCAACTCGGGCGGGACGCCGATGCCGTCGTCGGTCACCGAGATCTGGAAGTATCCGGCGCTCCCGAACGGCCCCGCGCTCGCCGGACTGTGCTCCGCCGGCCCCGCGCGCACGGTGATCTGGCCGCCCGCCGGGGTGAACTTCACCGAGTTGGAGAGCAGGTTCACCACGCACTGCCGGACCTTGTCGCTGTCCACGATCACCTTTTGCACCGACGGCGAGACGTCCGAAGTCAATTGTAGATTCTTCTTGAACGCCTGCGGCAGCACCGACTCCATCGCCGTCTGGACGATCTCGTCGACGTTGGCCGGCTTGCGCGCAAGCTGCACGCCGCGCGCCTCGATGCGCGACAGGTCGAGGATGGAGCTGATCAGCCGCAGCAGCGATTCACCCTTCTCGAGGATGGTCTTGAGATAGTCCTTCTGCTCGTCGTTGAGGTCGCCCGCGAGTCCGGCCAGGAGCATCTCGCTGTACCCGATGACCGAGGTCAGAGGCGTTCGCAGCTCGTGAGAGACGGTGGCGAGGAAGTTCGACTTGAGCCGGCTCAGCTCCTGGAGCCGCTCGAGCGCATCGGTGAGCTTCTTGTTCTTGTCCTGCACCTCGCGATAGCTCTCGGTCACGCTTTCGATGTGCAGCTGCGAGCTGATCATCGCCTTGTGTGAGTTGAAGACCAGGACGTCCACGATCTTGGCGAAGTGCTCGAGCACGCGCCGCACGGTGCTCTCGGGCGCGCGGCGGATGCG
>JAYWBT010000108.1:0-36780 GCA_043781235.1 Deltaproteobacteria bacterium | reverse complement strand
TCAACGCCGCGTCGTAGGCCGCCTCGACCGACGCCTCGTCGGTGAGGTCCACCGCGTGCTGGTCTGCGCCGGAAGGCTTGCGCACCAACTCGAAGACGCTCGCACCGGAGCCGCGCAGCCGGGCGCAGACCACAGCGCCTAGGTTGCCCGACGCTCCAGTGACGACGATGCAAAGCCCTTCGAGCATGTGCGGCCCCGCTAAATAAAATCGAGTTGACTTGCGCGCTGGATGCTCGCAGATCGGGCCGGCTCATGCACCCGCGAAAGTCCCTGCTCTATGGCGCGCTGCTCTTCCACACCCTGCTGAGCGCGGGCACGTACATCGTCGCCAAGCAGGCGCTCACGGAGATCCCGCCGCTCGCGCTCGGCCTGCTGCGCTTCGGCGGCGCGTCGGTGCTGCTCGCCCTGCTGCTGCGCAAGCTGCGGCCGAAAGGCTCGCGGCTGCCGCGGCCGGAGCAGCGGCGCAAGCTCTGGCTGCTCGCCTTCGTGGCGGTGCCGCTCAACCAGGGCTTTTTCCTCTACGGGTTGTCGCTGAGCACCGCGGCGCACGCGGCGCTGCTCTACACGCTGACGCCGCTCTTCGTGCTGCTGCTGGCGCAGGCGCTCCTCGGCGAGCTGCCCGGCTTCCGCACCTCGATGGGCACCGTGATCGCGCTGGCCGGCACCTTCTGGGTGCTGCTGGCGCGCGGCCTCGATCTGTCGCGCGGTCCCCTGGTCGGCGATCTGCTGATCATCGTCGCGGTGGTGGCCTGGGCGTTCTACACCGCCGAAGGCCGCGAGATCGTCGCGCAGGACGGCGCGCTGCCCACCATCGGCTGGACGCTCATCGGCGGCACGCTCTTGTTCCTGCCGGTCGGGCTCGGGTCGCTGCTCTGGCCCGAGACGCGCGCGCAGCTCGCCCACGCCTCGCGCGAGGCGTGGCTGGGCGTCCTCTACCTCTGCGTGATGACGAGCGTGGTCGCGTACCTGATCTGGTACTGGGCGCTCGGGCACCTGGCGGCGGCGCGGGTGGCCATCTTCAGCAACCTCCAGCCGCTCGGCACCGCGCTCCTGGCGCACGTCTTCCTCGGCGAGCGCATCACCGCGTCGTTCCTGCTCGGCGCGGCGGTGGTGATCGCCGGCGTCTTGATCGCGCAGCTGCGGTCCCGGCCTGCTCAGATCCCGCGGCGCAACCCCGCGATATAAAATCCATCGGTCGAGTCACGGTGCGGCAGCAGCTGCACGTCCAGGTCGGTCGCGGCCACCGCGGCGGCGAGCGGCGCGCCCAAGAGCTCGGCCGGGGGGATGGGCACGAGCTCCGGATGCGCCAGCGCGAACGCCGCGCGAACGTCTTCGTTCTCGCCGCGATTGATCGAGCAGGTGGCATAGATCAAGCGCCCGCCTGGCTTCAGCAGCCGCAGGTAGCGCTCGAGGATCTCGCGTTGCCGCGGCGGAAAGATCCCGACCTCCTCCAGCGTAAGCCGCCAGCGCGCGTCGGGATTGCGGCGCAGCGCCCCCAGCCCGCTGCAGGGCGCGTCGATCAGCACCACGTCCGCCTGCCCCGCGAGGTCGTCGATGCGCGCCTCGCCGGCCGGTCCCTCCGGCACGCCGCGCGACTCGCAATTGTGCACGCCGGCGCGGCGCGCGCGCTGCTTCATCTCCACCAGCCGGCGCGCATCGCGATCGCAGGCGACCAGGCGGCCCTTGTTGTGCATCTCCATCGCCAGCGCCAGCGTCTTGCCGCCCGCGCCCGCGCAGGCGTCCACCACGATCTGCCCCGGCCGCGCACCGCAGGCGAGCGCGATCAGCTGGCTGCCCTCGTCCTGCACCTCGAAGAGCCCCGCCTTGAACGCCTTCAGGGCAAACACGTTGGTGCGGCCGGTGAAGGTCACGCCCCAGGGGGAGAGCCTGGTGATCTCCACGCGCGCGCCCTCGGCGGCGAGCGTTTGCACCAGCGCCTCGCGCGTGGTCTTGAGCAAGTTCACGCGCACGGTGAGCGGCGCGCGCTGGTTGATGGCGGCCGCGAGCTTGCGCGTCTGGTCCGCGCCGAGCTGCTCGCTCCAGAGCTTCGCCAGCCAGCGCGGCAGCGAGGTCTCGGAGGCGAGCGCGTCGAACGGGTCGCCCGCAGGCACGCCCAGCTCATCGGGCTGGGCCACCAGCTGGAGCGCCCACGCATAGGGCGCCACTTCCAGCCCCGCGAGCCCCGCCGCGCTGGCCGAACTTTGCTGCTCGCCGACAATCAAATACGCGGCATATCGCAGTAGATGTTGGGTGGGCGTGGACAGCTTCTCCATCGAGCTTTTCCGCGTCGCGAGCGCGCGGCCGAGCAGGTGATCGACGCGGCCCTGCAGCCGCAGCAGCCCGTAGACGGCGTCGGAGACCGCGCGCCGCTCGACCGAGCGCAGCTTCTTCTCCCGCCGCAGCACGCGCTGCAGCGATTGATCGGCACGCGCGCCCTCACGGCGCACCTGCTCGTAGATCTCCATGACTGCCATCCGCACCAGCTCGGCTCGCATAGGTGGCCGCCTTGTATCAGCCAATGGCCTGCAAAGAACTTTCAGGCACGGTGCAAGATCCTTGCAGGGTCGCGTTCGTCAGGCGCCCGCCGCGTCACCCCTCGCGCGCGGCAGTGAGTCCACGACGCGGCCTGCAGGCTGGCGCGGGTCTTGCTGAAGAACTCGCGCCCATGCGCTCTGCCTTTCTATCCCTCGCGTGCTCTCTCGCGCTCTGCGCCGCCGCCTCCCGTGCCGCCCGAGCCGATCAGGAGCTGCCGCCCGTGCTCACGCTTTCCAAGGCGCTGGAGATCTTCCGCGCGCGCGGCTTCGACCTGCTCGTCGCCGAGGCGAACGTGCGCTCGGCGAGCGGCGACCTGACCATCGCGAGCGGCCTGCCCAACCCCAGCCTCTCGTTCTCGGCGGGCAAGAATTTCCGCTGCTCGGCGTCGCAGGACTGCTCGGTCATCTCGTACAGCGGCTCGCTCTCGGACAACAACCTCATCTCCAACTTCGTCACCGGTAAGCGCGGGCTGCGCAAGGACGTGGCGCAGGCGGCGCTGGAGGCGGCGCGGCGCTCGAAGGACGACGCGCAGCGCACGCTCGAGTTCCAGCTCAAGCAGAATTACTTCCAGGCGCTGCTGGCCACCGCGCAGCTGCAGGTGGCCAGGGAGACTTACGAGTCGAGCTTGCACACGCGCCAATTGAACGAGAAGAAGTTCGAGCTGGGAGGGATGAACGAGGCCGATCTCGCCACCATCCAGGTCGCCGAGCTGGAGGCCGAGCAGGCGCAGGACCAGGCCGGGCAGAGCCTGCGCGCGGCCAAGGTCGCGGTCGCGTTTCTGCTCGGCTTCCGCACGCTGGTGCCCGATTACGAAATCGATTTGAAGGAACTCGATTTCGCGGCTCCGGGAAGGCTCGCGACCGCGACGAGGGAATCGCTGCTCGAAGGGGCATTGCAGCGAAGGCCCGATATCGCGGCTTTCAATCAGCAAATCCAGCGCGCCGACTCGGCACTTCGATTGGCAAACCGCAACGTCTTTCCCGATCTCGGCCTGGGCGTGACCTATTCGGCCAACGGGACCGGCGATACCAACATCTCGCCGCCGAACGGCTCCATCAGCGTGAGCATCACTCCGCCCCTCTTCTATTTCCAGTCCGGTGAGATCCGCAGGGCCGAGGCCGACCTGGTCATTCAGCAGATCCTTCGCCAGAAGGCCGAGGCCCAGACGGTCGCCGACGTCGAGACGGCGTGGGGGCAGCTGGTCGCCACGCGGAAGCTGGTCGAGCGGATGCAGAAGTCCCTGCTCGAACGCGCGCAGAAGGCGCGGGATCTAATCAAGTTCCAGTACGAGCACGGCGCCGCGTCCCTGCTCGACCTGCTCAATGCCCAGCGCACCTATACCGCGACGCGCGGCGAATATGCCCAGGACCTGGCCAACTACTGGACCGCGCTCTCGCTGCTGGAGCAGGCCACCGCACAGGAGCTCAAGTGAGGATCCTGCTCTCCCTGGTCGCCGTGTCGATCCTGCTCGCGGCCTGCAAGAAGCCGGTCAGGCACGAGGACCTCCCGCCCGAGGACGAGCTGTGGATCGCGCGCGACGCGTTCGAGCATGGCAGCAAGGTCGTCGAGGCGCGCGCGCAGGATCTGCCGCAGAGCCTCTCGACCGGCGGCCGCATCGGCTTCGACGACCTGCGCATCTCGCACGTCTTCTCGCCGGTCACCGGCCGGGTGACGCGGGTGCTCGCGCAGCTGGGTGCGCCGGTCCACAAAGGCACGCCGCTCGCCGCCATTGTCTCGCCCGACGTCGGCAGCGCCTATTCCGATCTGGTCAAGGCCCGCGCTGATTTGGTTGCGGGCGAGCGCGACTTCCACCGCCAGGAGAAGCTGCGCGACGCGGGCGCCGGTTCCAGCCGCGATTACGAAACCGCCCAGGACGGTTATCGTAAAGCCCGCGCGGAAGAGTCCCGCGCGCAGCAGCGCCTGCGCACGCTGCGCTCGGGAAAGGTCGATTCGGTCACCCAGGAATACACGCTGCCCAGCCAGATCGAAGGCCGCGTGATCGCGCGCATGGTGAATCCGGGAATGGAGGTCCAGGGCCAGTTCTCCGGCGGCACCGTGGTCGAGCTGTTTACCCTCGGCAGCATTGATTCCGTCGTCCTCAATGCCGACGTGGGTGAGTCGGCCCTGCCGCAGCTCGAGCTTGGCTCGGCGGTCTCGGTGCGCGTGCTCGCTTATCCGGACCGGACCTTTCGCGGAAAGATTGAATGGATCAGCCCCACGCTCGATCCTGCGCTGCGCACCGCGCGCATCCGCTGTTCGCTGCCCAATTCCGACGGCGCGCTCAAGCCCGAGATGTTCGGAAGCGTGGTGATCGAGCGGCCCGCGGTGAAGAGCCTGGCGGTCCCGGCCGAGGCGATTACCCGCATCAACGATCAATCCTTCGTCTATGTCGCTGCCGGCGAGCGCCGCGATGGAAAGCAGATCTTCAAGCGCCGCCATATCCAGACGCCCGACCACGACGGCGCCCGGCAGAAGCGCAGCGCACCCCGCGGCGAAGTGTTCGTGCGCCCGGTCGCGCCCCCGGCAGTGCCGGTGCTCGAGGGACTCGCCGAAGGAGAAAAGGTGCTGGTCGACGGCGCGCAGGCGCCGAAGGGGGAAGTCGAGGACGGCTTCCTCACCGGGCAGCAGCTGCAGTCCGGAAGGGTCTCGGTCATCACCGCTGAGGAAAAGGACGTCTCGGACGCGATCACCCTCGGCGGCCGCCTCACCTTCAACGACCTGCGCGTCACGCACGTCTTTCCCCCGGTCAATGGCCGTATCCAGCGCGTGCTGGCGGCGCCGGGGCAGCGTGTGCGGCGCGGCGACCCGCTGGCGGTGCTGGTCTCCCCCGATCTGGGGAGCGCCTTCTCCGACCAGCTCAAAGCCAGGGCCGATTTGCTCCAGGCCGAGCACGAGGTCAAGCGCCAGCGCGAGCTGTACGCCGTGCGCGCCAGCGCGCAGAGAGATCTCGAGATGGCCGAGGGCGGCTATCAGAAGGCCAAGGCCGAATCTGAGCGCGCGCAGCAGAAGACCCGGCTCCTGCAGGTCCGGCAATCGAATGCCGTCTCGCAGGAATACGTGCTGCGCAGCCCGATCGATGGCGAGGTGGTCGCGCGCGCCGCCAACCCGGGCGCCGAGGTGCAGGGCGCCTATTCGGGGTCGGGCGGCGTGACCGAGCTCTTCACCATCGGCAGCATCGACGACCTCTGGCTGATCGGCGACGTCTACGAGACCGACCTGCCGTATGTCAGGCGCGGCGCCGAGGTGGAGCTCAACGTCTCGATCTATCCGGGCCGCACCTTCCGTGGCCGCGTCGACTGGATCTCCGACACGGTGGACCCCGTCCTGCGCACCGCCAAAGTGCGCTGCGTGCTGCGGAACCAGCAGGGCCTGCTGCGGCCCGAGATGTACGAGGTGGTCACGATCGCAGCCCCGGCCCGTCACGCCTTGACCATCCCGCGCGACGCGCTCCTGCGCCTGGGCGACGAGACCGACGTCTTCGTCGAAATGCCCAAGGACAAGGACGGCCGGATCCCGTTCCGCCGCAGGCGTGTCGTCGCCAACGAGCAATTGCCGGGCGAGACGGTGCCGGTGCTGGCCGGGCTGCAGCCGGGCGAGCGCGTCGCCGCCAGCGGCTCGATCTTCCTGATAGGGAATTAAAGGGGCCGGCAGATGATCCGCAAGCTGGTCGATATCGCGTTGAACAACCGCATCATCATCGCCGCGCTGGCGGTGATCCTGCTGATCAGCGGCATTGCCGCCTTTCGCCGGCTGCCGATCGAGGCTTATCCCAATCCGGTCCCGCCGCTCGTGGAGGTGATCGCGCAGCCGCCCGGCTGGAGCGCGGAAGAGACCGAGCGGTATGTCTCGGTTCCCCTCGAGATCGGCCTGTCGGGAATGACCGGCCTCGACCATATCCGCTCGCAATCCCTCTTCGGATTGACCGATGTGAAGTGCTATTTCAAGTGGGGAACCGATTACTGGGCCGCCCGGCAGGAGGTGATCAACCGCCTGCAGTTCATCACCCTGCCGCCCGGCGTGCAGGCGCAGATCTCTCCCTGGAACGCCATCGGCGAGGTCTTTCGCTACAACCTGACCGGCAAGGGTTATTCGCTGATCGATCTCAAGACGGCCGAGGACTGGATCCTTGAGCGCCAGTGGAAGCAGGTGCCCGGCGTCATCGACGTCACCAGCTTCGGCGGGCAGACCAAGGAATACCACGTCGAGGTGGACCCCTATCTGTTGCGCGCGCGCGGCGTCACGCTGGCCCAGCTCTCGGCGGCATTGGCCAATGCCAACCAGAACGTGGGCGGACAGCGGGTGACGCTGGGGCAGCAGGCCTATACCATCCGCGGCATTGGATTGATTAGCTCCCTGAAGGATATCGAGGACGTGGTCGTGCTGGAGCAGAAGGGCATTCCGGTCCACGTGCGGGACGTGGCCAAGGTGTCGATCGGCGGCGCGCCGCGGCTCGGCAAGGTGGGCCGCGACGCCGATGAGGACGTGGTGCAGGGCACCATCTTGATGAAGTACGGCGGTGAGACCAAGGCGACTCTACAAGGCATCTACGAACGCCTCGCTCTCATCAAGAAGCGCCACCTGCTGCCGCCGGGCATGGAGATTGTTCCCTATTACGACCGCGGCGATCTGGTGAACGTCACCACGCATACGGTGATGGAAAACCTGCTCATCGGCATGGTGCTGGTGACGCTGGTCTTGATGCTCTTCCTCGGCAACTGGCGAGCGGCCTTGATCACCGCGCTGAACATCCCGCTCGCCCTGCTCATTGCCATCATCGGGCTGGTGATGACCGGGACCCCGGCCAACCTGATCTCGCTGGGCGCGGTCGACTTCGGCATCGTGATCGATTCCACCGTGATCATGATGGAGAACATCTTCCGCCACCTGGGAGAAAAGACCGGCGGCACCCTGCCGGATCGGATTCGCAATGCGGTGGGCGAGGTGGGAAAGCCGATGGCTTTCTCGACGGTCATCATCGGCGTTTCGTTCTTGCCGCTGTTCACGCTGACCGGCGTCTCGGGAGTGATCTTCGCGCCGATGTCCCATACCTATGCCCTGGCCATCGGCGGCGCGATCATCCTGGCGCTCACGCTCACGCCGGTCTTGACCGCGCGCTTCATGCCCGAGCACGTGGAGGAGACGGAAAATTTCGTCATGCGCGGACTGCACCGCATCTTCGATCCGCTCTTCAATGCCGGCCTGCGCAAGCCCTCGCTGGGCATCTGGCTGCTGCTCTTGCCCATCGTGGCCTGCATCGCGCTGTTCCCGCTGCTGGGCAGGGAGTTCATGCCGCAGCTCGAGGAAGGCAACTTCTGGATTCGCGCCACGCTGCCGCAGTCGGTCTCGCTGGAGGAATCATCGAAGCATGTCGGCCGGATGCGGCAGATCATCAAGGCGCACGCCGAGGTGCTGACGGTCACCTCGCAGCTCGGCCGGCCCGACGACGGCACCGACGTGACCGGCTTCCACAACATGGAGTTCTTTGCTCCATTGAAGCCGTTCGATGAATGGCCGCCCGGGCTGGATAAAGAGAAGCTCACCCGGGTGTTGCAGAAGGAGCTGCAGGACGAGTTCCCCGGCGTCCTCTTCAACTTCTCGCAATACATCTCCGACAACGTCGAGGAGGCGCTCTCCGGCGTCAAAGGCGAGAACAGCGTCAAGATCAATGGCCCCGACGTGAAGAGCAATGAAGCGGTCGCCGACAGCATCGTCACGGTGATGGAGAAAATTCGCGGCGTCGACGACCTGGGCCTCTTGCGCTCGCTCGGTCAGCCGAGCATCAAGATCGTGCCGGACCGGGTGCAGAGCGCGCGCTATGGGCTCAATACCGGCGACGTCGAGGCGGTGGTGCAGGCGGCCATCGGAGGGCAGGCGGTCACCCAGGTGTTCGAGGGAGAGAAGAGCTTCGCGCTCACCATCCGCTGGCTGCCGCAATACCGCGGCGATCTGGCCGCCATTCGCCGCATCACCGTGGCCTCGCCCGACGGCAGCCAGATCCCGCTCGCGCAGCTCGCGTCCATCACCGCGGAGGACAGCCCCAACGTCATCTTTCGCGAGGACGGCCGCCGCTATACTCCGGTGAAGTTCTCCGTGCGCGGGCGCGACCTGGGCTCGACCATCGCCGAGGCGCAGCAGAGCATCGAGGATCAGGTGCGCCTGCCGCCCGAGACCAACCTGATCTGGTCGGGACAAATCAATGAATTGAAAGAGGCTGAGCAGCGGCTCTTCCTCATCGTTCCCCTGACTTTGTTATTGATCGGCTTTCTCGTCTACAGCGCCGTCCGCCATTGGGCGGAGACCGCCATCGTGCTGGTCTCCATTCCGGTCGCCTGCGCCGGCGGAATCCTCGCGCTGCTGGTCACGCGGGTGGAGCTGTCGGTCTCGGCGGCGATGGGCTTCATCTCCATCTTCGGCATCGCGGTGCAGGACGCGCTTTTGATGGTGACCTACTTCCAGCAATTGCGGAAAGCCGGCGACACCATCGAGGGGGCGGCCAAGGCGGCGGCCGAAAAGCGGCTGCGCGCGGGCCTGATGACCACGCTGGTGGCGATGATTGGCCTGTTGCCCGCGGCGCTGTCGCACGGCATCGGCTCCGAGACGCAGCGGCCGCTCGCCATCGTGGTCATCGGCGGCTCGCTGATGCTGACCACGCTCACGCGCGTGCTGCAGCCGCCCCTGCTGGTGCTGGCCTGGCGCTGGATCGAGTCGCGCCAAAAGAGGGCTATACCGGTGACGGTATGAAGCTGCGTCCGCGCATCGCGCTCGTCTCGTGCCTGGTCGCGCTCATCTCGGTGGGCGTGACCGGGGCGCTGCTCATCCGGCAGTCGCGCGCCTGGTCCGCGCAGGAGCTCTTGCAGCGGCAGACGCTGATGGCGCAGACGCGGGCCTTTGCCGTGGGCGACGCTCTGGAGACGGCTTCGCGCGAGCTGATCCGCGTGTCGCAGAGCGCCGAGGTGGATCTCACCGACAACGACGTGCGGCCCGAGGCGGCGCTGCTCGCGCACGCGCACCGCAACTCGACCATCTTCAACGTGGGACTGCAGGTGGTCGACAAGGCCGGCCGCTGCCTCTGGTCGGAGCCTGCGGCGGCGGGCTGTCCGGGCCGGTCCTTTGCCGAGGAGCCGTGGTTTCTGCAGGGCAAGCGCGCCAAGGGCGCCGTGGTGGTCCCGCAGCGCGCGGCCGACGAGGCGACGGTGATCAACGTCGTGGTGCCGGTGGGCGGGCGCTTCGACGCGCCCGACGGCGTGCTGCGCGGCGTGATCGACCTGCGCAACGACAAGATCATCTCGCCCAACCTGACCCAGTCGCTGCCGCCGCAGACCGAGGCCGCGCTGGTCACGCGCAGAGGAGAAATCATCTTTCCGGCGGGCCTCCGGCGCGGCGTGGGCTGGGACCGCGCGCTTGCGGCCGCACCCAACGGACCGGCGGGCGCCTTCGTCGCCACCGAGGGCGCGCGCTGGGTCTACGCGCACGCGCCGGTGGCGCACGCGGAGTGGGGGCTCGTCTTTCGCTGGCCCTATGCCGGACTCGATGTCGGGCTCGAGCGGCAGCTCGGGCTGCTGCTGGAGATCCTCGCCTTTGGTGGCGCGGTGGCGGTGCTGCTCGGCTTCGGCACCTCGGGATATCTGACGCGGCCGCTCGAGGAGCTCTTGCGCGCGGTGCGGTCCTTGAGCGCGGCGCGTAAGAAGGGCGAGGCGGCGCCGCCGTTCGAGACGCGAGCCGCGCAGCGCACCGACGAGTTGGGCGAGCTGTCGCGGGCCTTCGCCGAGCTGCGCGCGCAGCTCGCCTCCGGCGACGAGGTGCACCGGCAGGACCTGGAGCGCATTCGCGAGCTGGCGGCGTCGCTGGAAGAGCGCGTCCGGGCACGCACCGCGGAGCTGGAGGCGGCGCAGCGCGCGCTGGTGGCGCAGGAGCGGCTCGCGGCCATGGGCCGCGCGGCGGCGGTCATCTCGCATGAATTGAAGAATTCATTGAATGCCCTGGGAATGGGATTCGATCTGATCGCGCTCGAAGCGGGCCGGCTGCCGCACCTCGCGCGCGTCAATGCGCAGGTGCGCGAGGAGGTCAATCGCCTGCGGACCATGTCCGACGAGCTGCTGGTGTTCGCGCGCAGCCCGCGCATCGAGGCGCGGCCGGTGGATCTCAATGATTTGGCGCGGCGCACGGTCGAGCTCTGCTCGGAGCAGGCGGCGTCGGCGGGCGTGCGGGTCGCTTTGAAGCTCGACGGCGCGCACCCGTTGACCGTGTCGTGCGATGCCGAGCGCATCCGCAGCGTGCTGGTCAATCTATTGCAGAACGCGATCGAGGCGGTGGCCTGGAGCACCCCTCCGGCCGCGCGCCGCGAGGTCCTGCTGACAACGCAGGCCGGGCCGGCCTTCGCCTCGGTCTCCGTCGAGGACAGCGGGCCGGGCGTGGCGGCAGCCGCGCAGGAGCACCTCTTCGAGCCGTTCTTCACCACCAAGCGCAACGGCACCGGGCTGGGGCTCGCCACCGCGCAGCGCTTCGCCGCCGCGCACGGAGGGCACATCGAGCTGCAGCCCTCCTCCCTGGGCGGCGCCCGCTTCGTGGTGCGGCTCCCGCTCCACGCCCCCGCCTCCGTCGAGGCCGCGTGACGACCACGCGCCGCGGCCGCCTGAAGGGGTATCGCCGATGAATAGCGTGCTGGTGGTTGACGACGAGAAGTCTTTTCGCGTGATCGCGGAAGAAGCATTGAGCCGCGAGGGATATTCGGTCCGCACCGCCGGCAGCGGCGCCGCCGGCACCGCCGCATTTCGCGACGACCCGCCCGACGTGGTGATCCTGGATCGCAATCTGCCCGATATCGACGGCGTCGATTTATTGGGTTTGCTCTCGCGCGAGGCGCAGGAGCGCGGCGTCGATACGCTGTTCCTCGTCGCGACCGCCTACGCCGACGTCGAGAACGCCGTGCTCGCGCTGCGCCAGGGCGCCGAGGATTACCTCACCAAGCCGATCCAGCTCTCCGAGCTGGTGGTCAAGATCCGCAAGGCGCTCGAGGCGCGGAGGCTGCGCAACCGGGTCCGCGCGCTGCGCCGCGAGGGCCAGCCCGGCCTCGACGCGCTCCTCGAGACCAGGAGCGCGGCCATGCGCGAGGTGATCGAGCGCGCTCGCAAGGTGGCGCAGAGCCCGTCCACCTCGGTGCTGCTGCAGGGCGAGAGCGGCACCGGCAAGGAGGTGGTGGCGCGCCTGATCCACGCCGAGACGCCCGGCCGCCGCGACGAAGCGCTGGTGGCGCTGAATTGCGCCGCCATCGCCGAGGGACTGCTCGAGTCCGAGCTGTTTGGCCACGAGCGGGGCGCCTTCACCGACGCGCGCTCCGGCAAGCGCGGGCTGCTCGAGCTCGCCGCCGGCGGCACGCTCTTCCTCGACGAGATCGGCGAGCTGGGGCCGGTGCTGCAGACCAAGCTGCTGCGCGCGCTCGAGACCACGACTTTTCGCCGCGTCGGCGGCACACGCGATCTCGCCGCCGACGTCCGCATCATCGCGGCCACCAATCGCAACCTCGAGGACGAGGTCGCCGCGGGACGCTTCCGGCTCGATCTGTTCCACCGCCTCGACGTGTTTCATTTGACGCTGCCGGCGCTGCGCGAGCGCCGCGAGGACATTCCGCAGCTCGCGCGCTTCTTGCTCGATCGCATCGCGCAGCGGCTGGTGCGGCCCTCGCCGGAGCTCTCGCCGGAAGCGGAGAAAGTGCTGCTCGGCTATTCCTATCCGGGCAATGTCCGCGAGCTGCGCAACGTGCTCGAGCGCGCCTTGATTCTCGAGTCGGGCGCGCAGATCACGCCGGTCTCGCTGGTGCTGGGCAAGCTTTCGCGGCCGCCGCTGGGCTTCTTCAGCGTCGGCTTGAGCGACGACGGCCAGCCGCCAACGCTGGCCGAGCTTGAAAAGCAGTATCTCGAGCGCCTGCTCGCGCACGCGCACGGCAATCGCACGCAGGTCGCGCGCCTGCTCGACGTGTCCTATCCGACGGTCGCGAAGAAGATCGCCGACTACGGCATCAAGCTGCCGGAGACGTAAGACCCGCCGCGCCGGAAAGCTGCCGGCGCACAGGAGGAGCGCTACCTCGGGCATCCTGGTCAGAGCAGTTGTTGCGAGAAAAGGGCTCTCTGACTATCGTAGAATCATGGAATCGCGCCCGGCTTTACTTTCTCGTTCCGGCGCCGCGTGCTGAAGTTCCGGCCCGCCGAGTATCTCTGCGAGGCCCGCCATGAGCAGGGCGAGGTGTCGCATGCCGCGTAGGATCGAGGGCGCCCTGCTCCGCGCGATCGGCGCGCTCCCGGCCGCGGCACAGCGCCGGCTGGCGGGCCGGGCTCCAATCGTACGCGACGGCCAGACCCTGGCGCCCGAGATCCAGCTCCTGCTCGCGCTCGTCAAGCTGCGCGGCGGTCCGGGCCTCACCGATCTCCCGCTGGAAGAGTCTCGCCGCAAGTATCGCAACGACGTGCTGGTCACGAGCGGCAAGCCGGCCGAGGTGGGCTCGGTGCGGGACCTCGAGCTCCCCGGCGCCACCGGTCCGCTGCGCGCGCGGCACTACCAGCCGCGCGAGCCGGACGCGCCCCTGCTCGTCTTCTTCCACGGCGGCGGCTTCGTGCTGGGCGATCTGGCGACGCACGACGCGCCCTGCCGCTTCCTCTGCCGCGAAGGGCCGCTGCAGATCCTCGCGGTCGATTACCGGCTCTCGCCCGAGCATCCGTACCCCGCCGCCATCGAGGACGCGCGCGCCGCGTTCGAGTGGGCGCGCATCGAGCTCGAGGCGAGGGCGGTGGGCGGAGACAGCGCGGGCGCGCACCTCGCCGCGGCGGTCGCGCAGCGCGCGCACGCGGGCAAACAGCCGCTGCTGCAGCTGCTCATCTATCCGGCCATCGATCGCGTGCAGCCCTGGCCTTCGCTCGAGCTTTTTGCCGAGGGCTTTCCGCTCACGCGCAAGGACGTGCAGTGGTTCGAGACGCACTCGATTGCGCCCGGCGTGACTCCTGGCGATCCGCGCGGCTCGCTGCTCGCGAGCGGGAAACACGCCAAGCTCGCGCCTGCCGTCATCGCCGTGGCCGGCTTCGATCCGCTGCGCGACGAAGGGCTCGCCTACGCCGACGCGCTTCGCCAAGCGGGCACGCAGGTGATCGTCCACCGCTTCCCGCACCTCGTGCACGGCTTCATCCATTTGCTCGGCGTCAGCCGCTCGTCGCGCGCCGCGCTGCGCGAGTTGGCCCGGGCCGTGAGCCAGAGGCTCTCCTGAAGCAACTCGGCGCGGCGTACCAGCGGCTTTCGGTGGCCGCCGCGCGGCGGTATCTGCGGACGCCATAGCGGGCCGCGACTATGGTAAGGCTCCGTGCTCTCCAGGAGAGCCCATGGCCACCGCGACCAAGAGCGTCACCGTCAATGTCCCGCCCGAGAAGTTATTCGAGGTGATTACCGATTACGCGAAGTACGCCGAGTTCCTGCCGGAGGTGAAGAGCGTCAAGGTGGACGGCGGCCAAGGGTCGATCAAGGAAGTCACCTATACCGTCGATATCAAGGCCAAGGTGATTACCTATACCTTGAAGCATACCTCCGAAAAGCCGATCAAGGTGACCTGGACGATGATCAAGGGCGAGATGATGAAGGGCAACGACGGCAGCTGGACCCTCAAGCCGTCGGCGAATGGCGGCACCGAGGCGACGTACACCATCGACCTCAAGCTCTCGTCGCTGGTGCCGGGCTTCATCGAGAAGGCGCTGGCCGAGCAGGGGCTGCCGGGGCTGCTCGCCAACTTCAAGGCGCGCGCCGAGAAGCTGCACGGCCAGAACCAGGCGTGATCGACCTTCGCGATCGGGTGGTGCTGGTCACCGGCGGGGCGGGCGGCATCGGCCGCGCGCTCTGCGAAGCGTTCGCCAAAGCGGGCGCGCGGGTGGCGCTCGCGTCGCGCAAGCTCGACCAATTGGAGGCGCTCGCGAACCAGATCGGCGGCTTCGCCGTGCAGTGCGACGTGCGCGAGCTCAAGCAGTGCGAGCGCGTGGTGGAAGCGACCGTCCAGCGCTTCGGACGGCTCGACGTGCTGGTCAATAGCCACGGCGCGAACTTCCTCGCCCCGGTGAACGCCGTCTCGCAGAATGGCTGGCGCGCGATCTTGAGCGTGGTGCTCGACGGCACCTTCCATATGAGCCGCGCCGCCTTCGAGCCCCTGCGCGCGTCGGGCCGCGGCCGGGTCATCTCCATCGCGGCCACCAACGCATTCTCCGGCTCGCCGCTGATGGCGCCCTCGGGTGCGGGCAAGGCCGGCGTGCTCTCGCTGATGCAATCGCTCGCGGTGGAGTGGGCGCCGTTCGGCATCACCTGCAATTGTGTGTCCCCCGGGCCGGTGGACACCGAAGGTGCGAATTCCCGGCTCTGGGCCGACCGCGCGGCGTACGAGCGCGTCGCGCGGCGGGTGCCGCTCGGCCAGCGGATGGCCACGCCGGCCGACGTGGTCGGACCGGTGCTTTTCCTTGCCTCGGACGCCGCGGCGTTCATCACCGGCGCCGAGATCGTCGTCGATGGCGGCGAGCGCCTTCGCCAGCCGGGCTTCGAAGAGTGACCTCCTTGCCTGCCAAGGCTCCGCGCGGCTAGGTTGCCCCCGATCATGCGCGCCGACGAGCTGAAGCTCCTCAACGTTCCCGAGCTGGTGAAGCGCTTTCTCGACAGCGGCGAGGAGCTGCCGCGCGGCGGGCTCGTCGCGCTCAAGGAGGATCCGCGGGCGGGCGCGCGCGCGGTGGGCGAGCGCATCGAGCGCAAGAACCAGCAGGCCGCAGCCGAAGGTCGCCGGCTCACCCGCCTGTCCATCTTCGAGCAGCCCCTCTGGGACCAGGGCATCGAGCTGGTCGGCGGTTGCGACGAGGTCGGGATGGCGCCGCTCGCCGGGCCGGTAATCGCGGCGGCGGTGATCTTGAAGCCCGGCACCCGCATCCGGGGAATCGACGATTCCAAGAAATTGACGCCCGAAGAGCGCGAGTCGCTGGAGCCGCAGATCCGCGCCGCGGCGGTGTGCGTCGGCCTGGGCCGCGCGGAGATCCATGAGATTGATTCAATCAACATCTATCACGCGGGCTTGCTCGCCCTGCGCCGCGCGGTGCTGGCGCTGCGTCCGCAGCCCGAGCACCTCCTGGTCGATGCACGGTCGTTGAAAGATCTTCCTTTCCCGCAGCAGGGCATCATCAGAGGCGACGCCAGGAGCATCACCATCGGCGCCGCGTCGATCGTCGCCAAGGTGCACCGCGACCGGCTGATGTCCGAGCTGGACCGCGAACATCCCGGATATGGCTTTGCCAGCCATAAAGGATATCCGACGCCCGAGCACCTCGCGGCGCTGGAGCGTCTGGGCGCGTGCCCGCTGCACCGCCGCAGCTTCGCTCCGGTCGCGCGCAAGCTCGGCCTGATCCCCACGCAGCAGGAGATGTTTCCCAAGGAAGAGGCGCGCAAGTGAACGAGTCTTTGACCGGCAAGCAGCGCCGCTACCTGCGCGGCCTCGGACACCACCTCGCGGCGGTGGTGCACATCGGCCACGAGGGCGTCAGCGACGCGCTGGTGAAGCAGACTCACGACCAACTGGAAGCGCACGAATTGATCAAGGTGAAGGTCGGCGAGACCGCGCCCGAGAGCCGGCACGACGCGGCGGCGGTGCTCGCGGAGAAAACGGGCGCGCACCTCGCGCAGGTGCTGGGCCGCACCTTCCTGCTCTACCGGCGGCGGAAGGAAAAGCCCGCCATCACGCTGCCGTGATCTCGCTCTCGGCCGGGGACGCGGTTGCGGAGATCGTGCCCGAGCGCGGCGCCATCTGCACGCGCCTGCGGCTGGGCGGAAGCGAGCTGCTCTTCCTCGATCCCAGAACGCTCGCCGACCCGGCCCGGAACGTGCGCGGCGGCATCCCGATCCTTTTTCCCATCGCCGGCAAGCCGGTGCCGCCGCTGCAGCAGCACGGGTTCGCGCGAAATATGGCGTGGGAGAGCATCGAGGAGAACGTCTGCCGGCTGCGATCCAGCGAGGCGACGCGCGCGCTCTTTCCGCACGACTTCGAGCTGACGGCGGCGTTCACGCTGTCTACGCTCTCGCTGCGCCTCGACTTCTCCCTGCGCAACACCGGCAAAGCGCCGATGCCGCTGCACTTCGGCCTGCATCCCTACTTCCACGCGGCGGACAAGCGCGCCGCCTGGATCGAGACCGACGCCACCCTGGCGATCGACAACCGCTCGGGCGCCGAGGGTGCGATGCAGCGGCTCGACTTCGACGTCGACGAGCTCGATCTGGCGCTGCTCGATCACGAGGACGACGGCACCACGCTCCACCGCGGAGAGGGGCCTGCCGTCCAGCTGCGCTGGAGCCCGCGCTTCCGCACGCTGGTGCTCTGGACGCTGCGCGGACGCGACTTCATCTGCGTCGAGCCGTGGACCGCGCCGGGCCTCGCGCTCGCCACCGGCGAGGGCCTGCTGCAGCTGGCGCCCGGCGAGGCGACCTCGCCCTGGTTGGAGATCTCGATCTGACGCAGCGACGCGTGGCGCTGGCGCTGATCGCGCTCGCCGCGGTGTTCGCCTTTGGCTTCGCAATCTGGATCGGCGCGGTGTGTGACGACGCCGGCATCTCGCTTGCCTATGCGCGCGACGCCGCGGCCGGCGCCGGCCTGCGCCTGACGCCGCTCTCGCCGCGCGTCGAGGCGTACTCCAACCCGCTCTGGACGCTGTGGCTTGCGCTCGGCTTCCTCACCGGGGCGGCACGCGGCGACGGGGCGGCGTTTGCGCTCTGGAGCGGAGCGCTCTGCGGCGGGCTCGCGACGCTGGTGATCGGGCTCGTGCCCTCGCGCCTGAGCGGCGACGCTCCCGCGCCGATCGACGCGCTCGCGCCCTGGCTGCTGGCGCTCGACACCACCTATGCCTGCTGGAACGGCGCCGGCCTCGAGAGCGGCGCCTTCGCGCTGGTGCTGTCGCTCTCGATGCTCCGGATCGACGCCGGCGCGATGCCGCTCGGCCTCCTCCCGCTGCTCCGGCCCGAGGGCCCGCTCTACCTCGCGGCGCTGGCGCTGGCGCGCGGCCGCAAGCTCCTGTGCGTGCGCTGGTGGATCTTCGCAGCGGCGCCTCTGCTGCTCTGGCTCGCCTTCCGGCTGGCTTATTACGGTCAGCCATTGCCAAATGCGTATTACGCCAAGCACGGCTGGAATTACGGCGCCATTCGTTACCTGCTGGAATGGTTCGGAAACGATCGCTGGCATTTCGTTCTATTGGCCGCGCCGGCCGCGCTCCTGGTCCCGCGGCTGCGGCGCACGCTCGTGGTGGCCGCGCTGCCCTGCCTCGCCGCGACGGTCTTCATCTTCGTCTCGCGCGGCGACTGGATGGACGAGCACCGCTTCGTGGCGCACGCGCTCCCGGCGCTGGCGCTGGTGGCCGCGCAGGTCCCCGCGCTGCTGCCGCGTGCGAGCTGGCTGCCCGCGCTCCTGCTGCTCTCCGTTGCCGCGCTCGACCTGAAGGCGCACGCGCCCGGGCGCAAGGCCGACCCGCCGCTGCCTCTCGCCTACGTCGAGGAGCAGGGCCGCTGGTTCCGCGACGCCGCCGGCCGGCTCGGCCTGACGCGACCGCGCATCGCCCACTTCGACCTCGGGGGGATTTCGCTCGCGAGCGGCGGCGAGGTGATCGATCTCGCCGGCCTGGCCGACCTGTATATCGGTCGCGTCGGATACCAGGACCATTCGCGCGTGAGCGATTATCTTTTGGACGAGCTCAAGCCCGAATTGATCAACCTGCACGGCCCCTGCGCTTATCTGGGCGACGACCCGCGCTTTGCCCGCGATTACGCCTCGTCCGCGACGGGGCTGTGGGGAACGAACTATGTCCGCCGGGAGCTGCTCGATGGCCGCGACTCGCGCTGCGCCAATGGCGTGGAGGCGGTGCGCGCGATGTCTCCCGAGGCGCTCTTCGCGAAGCTGTCCTCGCTCGACCCCTCTGACGCCCGCGACCTCTGGCTCTGCGCGCGCGCGCACCGGCCTGCCGAGGCGTTGCCCGAGGTGCGCCCGCTCGCCGCGCGCCTGGCCACCCGGGCCGCGGGCGAGCCCTCCGCCGCGAGGGCCTTGCTGGACGTGGCCGTCACCCTCGACCCGACGCTCACCCGCGCGTCCCGGCAGCTGCTCTCGCTCCGCCTCGCCCATTGAAATGCTTCGATGGACTATTTCTTTCCCATCAGCCGCAGCTCTCGCTGCGCCTCGACGTTTCTGGGCTCGAGCTGCAGCACGCGGTGGTAGCACTGCTCCGCGAGCTTCAGGTCGCCCATCGCCTTCGCCATGTGCCCGAGAAAGAGGTGCGCCGGAACGCACTTGTCGATCATCCGGATCGCCTGGCGGCAATCGCCCGCCGCCTCGGGGAAGGCAGACCTTCGGTCCTTGGCGATCAGGAAGCGCGCATATCCACGCCAGGCGTAGAATTCCGCTTCGTCGGCGTTGAGGCGGAGGGCCTCCTCGAGCAGCGCGAGCCCGTCGGCATACTTGCGCGCCTTGATCATGATCTCCGCGCGCCGGAAGCTCTCCTCGGCGGCGAAGATGCGGCCGACGTCCACGTTCGACGCCGCGCCCTCCAGCTCCTGCTCGTAGGCCTTGCGGTGCACCTCGTCGGAGAGCACCTGCGACGCTTCGTTGATGCGCGCGAAGAGCTGCGCCTTGACCTCGTGCAGCTCGGTCTGGGAGGGATCCGTGACGGTGTCGGGGTGCAGCTCCTTCGCCAGCACGAAGAAGTTCCGCTTCGCCTCGCCCGGCGACATCGCCTTGCGGTCGAGCCCGAGCGCCTCGAAGTGGTCGGCCTTCTGCAGCCGCGCCAGCAGCGCCTGCAGGCGCGCGAGCATCGCGGAGGGCGTCTCGCTCTGGGGCGAGGCGGCGAAGAGCGGCGGTGGCCGCGAGACCGCGGACGGCGCGTTGGCAGGCTTGGCCGGAGCGGCCTTCGTCGAAGCCGCGCCCGTCCACCCCGGCGGCGGCGGCCGCGCGATCTTCGGCAGCTCCCGCGCCCCGGTGCGCATCGGATCGCTCTTCGCCGCCGACGCCGGCAATTCAGGCGGCGCAGGCTGCGTCCGCGCGGGCGCCGGCGTCGGCGCAGTCTGTGGCGGCGCAGGGGTCGGCGGCGCAGTCTGCGGCGGCGCAGGCGGCGTCGCCTCGAGCAACTCTCCGAACGCGAGGTGCCCCAGCTCGGTGAGCAGGTAGAGCATTCGCAGCGCGGTGGACGCGTCCTGCTGCTTGAGCAGCTCCTCGCCGGTGCGCGTGCCGTCGATCGATCCGAAAAGCCGCGCCTCCTGCGCGTTCAGCGCCAGCTGCTCCACCTGGCCGATGCCGAGCCCACCCGAGCGCATCACCGGCCGCAGCAGCCGCTTGCCCAGCCGCGCCCGCAGCGGCGCCGGCTCCAGCCTGCGCACCGCTTCGGCCAGCAGCGTCCACCGCTGCCCGAGCGGAAAGGCGCCGGGCGGCGCGGGCGCGTCCGCTTCGAAGCCGAACTTCCCGCGGCAGGTGGTGAGCGCCCGGTCGAGCAGGAACATCGAGTGGTCGCCGAGGATCTTGTGCGCGTCGGCAGGCGGGATGAGCTGCATCTGGAAGAGCACCGAAACGAGGTCCTGCCCGCTTTTGCTCGACTGCTCATCGGCCTTGAAGCCCTGCTCGGCCGTCACCAGCGCGCGCGACTGGAGAAAGCGCAACAGGGACAGCTCGGGCGCGTCGCTGCTCAGGTGCTCGGGCGTGCCGCGGCGGAAGCTGATTTGCAACATCCGCCCCTGGTCGAGCTCGAGCTGCAGCCAGCCGGTAGCCGAAGTGACGGCGGCGATCGCGTAGAGCCGTACCGTCGAGGTGTCCGAGAGGTTGCCGTTCTCGGGCAAAGCGAGCGCCGCGTCGCCGGTGGGCGAGGACAAGGGCGCCGCCATCTCCAGCGGCGGGAAGCCGTCGTCCTCGATCACCGCGGGCACCCGCGTCACGAAGCGGCGCGTCGCGGATGGGCGCGAGGGCGAGAACGGCTCCGGAGGAAGGTCGAATCGCCCACGGCCGCGACACTATCATGGCGTGCTAACCTTCGGTCGGGGAGGCATTCGCGTTTGCCCAGCAAGGTCCGCGCGCGGCGCATGCCGCGACCGAATGCGACGCTGCTCTGCCGCCGCATCGCCGCCGACATGGCCGCAAAGCTCCCCGAGCTCTCGCACGTGCTGCCGGCGCGCATCCTCTTCGTCGCGGGCGAGGCGCGGCGCGGGTCGCGCGCGACCATCCGCCCGCTGGAGAAGACCAAGGTCGCGCTCAAGGGGCGGCGCGCGATGTACTGCGTGACGCTGCGGCCGATGTTCTTCCGCGCCTCCACTCCCGAGCAGCGCGTCTCGACCTTGCTCCACGAGCTCTTGCACATCTCGCCCGCCTTCGACGGCCGGCTCGACCCGGCGCGCCGGCACTCGGCGCTTCCGAAAGGGAAGTTCGAGGCGCTGCTGCGACCGCTGGTGCGCCGCTATCTCGCGGAGGGGGACGCCGCGCTGCTCGGCGGGCTGGCCTACCACGGCGAGGCCGTCGCCCGGCAATGGCTCGAGCGGCCGACGACGCGCCGCAGCCGCGCGCAGACCTATGGAGAGAAGCACCTGTTCGTCGGACCGGTGCAGATGATTACGCGCCGGAAGCTGAACTCCTGAGACCTTGATATGGAGAGCGCATGAAGATCGCAGTCCTCACCGGCGGCGGCGATTGTCCCGGGCTCAACGCAGTCATTCGCGCGGTAGTCCGGCGCGGCGAGCAGCACGGCCTCGAGGTGATGGGGGTGCGCGAAGGCTGGCGCGGCCTGCTCGACCCGCCGCTGCACGACCGCCTCACTCGCGAGGCGACCAGCGGCATCCTGCACCTGGGCGGCACCATCCTCGGCACCAGCCGCACCAACCCGTTCAAGAAACCGCCGGGCGGCGCGGAGATGGTGGTCAGGAACCTCAAGGCCCTGAAAGTGGACGCGGTGATCGCCATCGGCGGAGAGGACACGCTGGGCGTCGCCACCAGGCTCTCCGGCATGGGCGTCAAGATCATCGGCGTGCCCAAGACCATCGACAACGATCTCTCGGGCACCGATCTCACCTTCGGGTTCGACACCGCGGTGAGCATCGCCACCGAGGCGATCGACCGGTTGCACTCGACCGCCGAGGCGCACAAGCGCGTGATCGTCTGCGAGGTGATGGGCCGCCACGCCGGCTGGATCGCGACCCACTCGGGCCTGGCGGGCGGCGCCGACGTCATCCTCATCCCCGAGCGGCCGATCAACATCGACGACGTCTGCGCGCACATCACCAACCGGCACCGCACGCAGAACAAGAACTTCTCCATCGTGGTGGTGTCCGAGGGCGCGAAGCTCGGCGCCGCCGAGTCCACGGTGGCCGAGAAGCTCGACGAGTTCGGCCACGTGCGGCTCGGCGGCATCGGGCAGCAGATCGCCGATCTGATCGAGAAGAAGACCGGCTACGAGACGCGGGTAACGGTGCTCGGACACGTCCAGCGAGGCGGGACGCCGACCGCGTTCGACCGGGTGCTGGCGACGCGCTTCGGTGTCCACGCGGCCGACATGGTAGCCAAGGGCGAGTTCGGCAAGATGGCGGCGCTGCGCGGAACCCAGATCGTCTCGGTGCCGCTCGCCGAAGCGACCGCCCATTTAAAGACGGTGGACAGCGCCTTCTTCTCCGTCGCGGAAGTTTTCTTCGGCTGAAACGTCCAAGGGTATAACGGCGCGTGATGACGAGTCGGAGAGGGCTGCTGAAGAAAACGCTGGGGGGAGCGGTGCTGCTGGCCGCGGCGGGGGCCGTGCCCGTGGCCATGCGCAAGACCAAGCTGCGCGAGCTCGCGCCGGGCCGCACCCTGCTCTTTTTCACTCCCGCCGAGTATTCGGTCTGGGCCGCGGTGGCCGATCGCATCCTCGCGCGCGAGGCCACGTACATCACGCAGGAGCACAACGACGGCCCGCCGCTGCCGCCCGCCGTGGCGGTCGAAGCCGCCGAGAAGCGCCCCACCGCCCCCACGCCCGCCGCCGTCGACGTGGCCGGCAAGGCCGACGCCTTCCTCGCGCCGCTCGACGCCGCCAGCGCGAAGGATCTGAAGCAGCTGCTCGCGCTCTTCGACAGCGCGCTCTTCAGCCTGTTCACCGGCGGCCCGCCGCACCCCTTCACGCAGCTGGGGGCTCCCGAGCAGGACGCGCAGCTCAAGACGTGGCAGACCTCGCGGCTCGCCATCCGGCGAACGGGATACCAGGCAATGAAGCGCCTCTGCTGCGCCATCTATTTCGGCGCCCCCGAAACCTATGCCTCGATCGGATATCCCGGCCCACCTTATGAGCTGGTGAAGAGCGCGCTCGGGGGACAGCGATGATCTTCAAGGGCGGGCAGATCACGACCGATCTGGTGCTCAAGCCCGACGTCTGCATCGTCGGCAGCGGACCGGGCGGCTCCATCGTCGCCTCGCGGCTCGCCTCCCACGGCGCCAGCGTCGTGGTGCTCGAGGAGGGCGGATATCATTTGAAGGATGAGTTCGACATGCAGGAGTCGACCGCCTTTCCAGGCCTGTATCAAGACCGCGGCAACCGCGCCACGGCGGACCTGGGTATCTCCGTCTTGCAGGGCCGCGCGGTCGGCGGCGGCACGGTGATCAACTGGACCACGAGCTATCGAACGCCCGACGACGTCATCAATCACTGGCGCGACGCGGGCAGCATGCTCACGCCGGAGCTCCTCAAGCCCCACTTCGACGAGGTCGAGCAGCGCCTGGGTATCCAGAAGGTCGATTACGAGGATACCAACGCCAATAACCGATCCTTGTATGACGGCTGCAAGAAGCTGGGATGGCAGGTCGATACCACCCGGCGCAACGTCCGCGGCTGCCTGCGCACCGGCTATTGCGGAATGGGCTGCCCGGTGGACGCCAAGCAGAGCGCGACGCTCACCTATCTGCCCGACGCCGTCGCGAAGGGCGCCGACGTCTATGCCGACTGCCGCGTCAAGCGCATCGAATGGAACGGCAAGCGGGCCCAAGCGGTGATCGGCGTGGTGCTCGATTCCGCCAGCGGGCAGGAGACCGGCCGCACCGTGCGCGTCGAGCCGAAGGTGGTCGTGGTGAGCGGCGGCGCGCTGAACTCGCCCGCGCTTTTATTACGCTCGGGCATCCAGCAGGGGCCGGTCGGCAAGAAGACCTGGCTGCACCCGGTGGTCGCGGTGGGCGCGATGTACCAGAGCCGCATCGAAGGCTTCTATGGCGCGCCGCAGAGCGTGGCCTCGCACCACTTCGCGCACCGCGACGGCGGCGCCGGCTTCTTCCTGGAGGTGGCGCCAACGCACCCCATGCTCACCGGCATCGCCATGCCGGGCTTCGGCGGGCCGCTGCGAAGCCGGATGGCGCTCCTGGCCAACCTCGCCTCGTGCATCTCGCTGATGATCGACGGCTTCCACGGCGACGAGGGCGGCACCGTCACCTTGCGCGCCGACGGCGGGCCCAGGCTGGATTATCCGTTTACCGAAATCCATTACGAATGCTTCCGCGAGGGAATGAAGGCGATGGCCCGCGCGCACCTCGCCAACGGCGCCGAGTCCGTCACCACCTTCCACGCCACGCCGCTGGTCCTGACGAAGGAGGCGGACCTGGCGCAGATCGATCGCGCGCCGCTCGGCCCCAACCTGTTCGCCGCCTTCACCGCGCACCAGATGGGCGGCTGCCGCCTGGGCGCCGATCCGGCCACCTCGGTGGTCAATCCGCAATTGCGCCATCATTTTCTGGAGAATCTCTTCGTGGCCGACGGCAGCGTCTTTCCGACTTCGCTGGGAGTGAATCCAATGGAGTCGATCTACGCCATCTCGTCCTGGGCCGCGGACCACATCCGCGCCGCGCTCTGGTGATGCCGCTCGACGAGCGGACCATCCCCGCCGACGCGCCGGCCGACCGGCTCGACAAGGCGGTGGCGCGGCTGTTCGGCGTCAGCCGCGGCCGGGCGATGGACTGGATCGCGGACGGCCGCGTGCGCGTGGACGGCCGCCGCGCGCCCAAGGGTGCAAAAGCCTCCCCCGGCTGCAGGATCTCCGTCGAGCGTCCGCCGCCCGACCAGCCCGCACCCGAGCCTGACCTCGCCATCCGCATCGTCCACGCCGACGCACATGTGATTGTGGCGGACAAGCCGGCCGGGATGCCGTCGCACCCTTTGAAACCGGGCGAGACCGGCACCGCCGCAAATGCGCTCGTGGGCCGGTTTCCCGAGCTGGCGAAGGTCGGGCCCTCGCCGCGCGAAGGCGGGCTCGTGCACCGGCTCGATACCGATACCTCCGGGCTATTGCTCGCGGCGCGAACCGACGCGGCGCACGCGCTCTTGCGCGCGCAGTTCACCGCGCGCACGGTTGAAAAGGGATATCTGGCGCTGGTGGCTGGCGAGCTGCACGCGGACGGCGAGGTCGAGCTGCCGCTCGCGCACGACCCGCAGGACGCCCGCAAGATGCGCGCTGCCGGCGACGCCGAATATGCCGAATCGGTGGGCGCTCGTCCGGCGCTGACGCGCTTCTCTCCGCGCGAGCGGCGCGCTGGCTTCACGCTGCTCGAGGTCGAGATCGCGACGGGCGTGATGCACCAGATCCGCGCGCACCTCGCCTTCATCGGCCACCCGCTCGCGGGCGACGCTCTCTATGGCGGCCCCGCGCTGCCGGGCCTCCCGCGCCACTTCCTCCACGCGGCGCGCCTGGGCTTCGCGCATCCGGACGGCACCCGCCCGCGCTACGAGAGCCCGCTGCCGGCCGACCTGCTCGCGGTGCTCGCCGCGCTGTAGGAGCGCGAGGTTCGCCAGGGAGGGCTGCAGCCGCACCGCGACGAGGCCGTGCCCACCTGGCTCAACGAAGCCACCGCCGCGCACAGCTCGACCAAAACTTCCCGGCGTCAACGCGATCATAGATCTAAATCCGGCCGCGCCCGCGCGGAAGGCCGACGAGCTGCCCCGGCAGGGCTGGTCAAGCTCGCCTCCGGATTCGAGGTGGCGACGCAGGCGCGCGCTCTTCCGCGACGTCCGCGGAACGGCGCCGCGAGGTCGTCCAGAGAGTGAGCGTTCACCGCGGCCGTCGCAGCGCCCCGCGGATTCGAACCAGCTCGATCGCCATGCGCGGCAGATCGAGCGGTCCCAGCTTGCTGCCCTCCACATCCCGCCAGCTGCGCAGCGGCACCTCGACGAATCGCTCGGGCGCCAGGCCTTCGCGCAGGAGCCGCCCGAGCAGCTCCACGTCGAACGCCCACCGCGCGTGGAAGGGCACCGCCAGCGCGGCCGAGAGCGCGGGCCCCGCGCGAAACGCCTTGGCGCCACACTGCGTGTCGTGCACGGCAAGACCGAGCGTCGCCGAGGCGAGCGTGGCAAAGGCGCGCCCGAGGAAGTGGCGCAGCGGCGTGCGATCGATCCGGGCGCCCAGCCGCGGGATACGGGAGCCGAGCGCCACGTCGGACGACTCAAGCGCGCGGAGGATCTCCAGCATCTCCTCGGGTGGCGTCGCCAGATCGGCGTCGAGATAGCCGGTCGCCTCCGCGCCCCCGGCGAGCGCGCGCAGCATTCCCTGGCGCACCGCCTCCGCCTTGCCTCCGCTGGTCGAAAGCGATACGAGACCGGCCCTCGGCTCGCGCGCGCAGAATGCCTCGATGAGCGCGCCCGTGCCGTCGGTCGAGCCATTGTCGACGAAAAGCAGTTCGGCCGCGGCGCAGAGCGGTACAAAGCCGTCCAGGTGGAGGCGCTTTGCCTCGTTGAAGCAGGGCACGATCACCACGGCTCGCATGAAACAATCTCTAGCATGGTCGCTCGGGCTCTTCTTTCCGGCTCCGCTGCTCGCGTTCGTCCTGTCGCTGCGACCGGTGGAGAACTTCGATCTGGGGTTCATCCTCCGCATCGGCGAACTGGTGCAGCGGCAGGGCATCCCGGTCACCGACCCGTTCTCGTTTCCCGGCGAAGGGCAACGGTGGGTCGTCGAGCAGTGGCTAGGGCCGCTTGCGTTCTGGCTGGTCTATGCAAAGGCCGGCCTCACGGGCCTGCTCCTCTTCAAGGCGCTCATCGTCGCGGCCACGTTCGCGCTGGTCTTTCTCGCCGCGCGCGAGGCCTGCGGCGACGGCGTGCTCGCGGCGCTCGCCGCGCTGCTCGGCGCCGCGGCCGGCGCGGTGCGCTTCAACGCGCAGCCGTTCGTCTTCTCGTTCCTCGGCACCGCGTTCGTCTCCTTGACGCTGCATCGGCTGCGCGCGCGCCGCTCGTGGCGTCTGCTCTTCTCGCTTCTGCCCGTCTTCGCCCTCTGGCCCCACGTGCACCCCGGCTACCTGACCGGGCTCACCGCCCTGGGTGCGTTCACCGCGGGCGCGCTCCTGGAGTCGCTCTTCGGCCGGTCGCCCGAGCGGTTCAAGCTACGCGAAGCCGTGCAGCTGTGCCTCTTCACCACGGCCTGCGCCGCGGCGGCCGCGCTGAGCCTTGCGCTGTTCCATCCGCTCGGGCTCGGGCCGCTGCTGCGCGTGCTCGACATCTTCTCGTCCGATCTCAACCGGCAGGCCATCTCCGAGTACGCCCCGCTCTGGCGCTCGTACCAGATCGACGCGCCGATGCTGATCCTGGCGCTGCTGCCGCCCCTCTCCTGGGCACTCACCTTTCGTAAGGTCTCGCTGCCGCTCGCCGTCCTGCATCTGCTCTTCGTCTTCTCGGCGGCCCGGGTGGGGCGGCTCGTCACCGACGCGGCCATCCTGCTTGCGCCGATCTGGGCCTACTCGATGCTGCTCGCGCTGCAGGCGATCTCGGGCTCCCTGGCGCGGCTTGCGCGCCGCGCGACGCCGGGCCGCCTGGCCGCGCTGCCGGTGCTGATTTGCCTGGCGGCGGCGGCCGGACCGCTTTCGCATGTCGAGCTGGATTGGCCCGAGGCCTACTATCCGCGCAGCTGCTACGGATGGATCGAGACCCACGCCTTGCCGCCGCGCCAGTTCAACGACCTCTGGTTCGGCGGCTCCTTCATCCTGCACTTCGCGCCGGGCCGGAAGACGTTCATCGACGGCCGGTCTTTCTACAGCGACCGCTTTTTTCGCGACGATTACCTGCCCATCCGCAACGCCGCGCCGGGCTGGCAGAAGGTGGCCGAGCGCTGGGATATCGAGTGGTTCCTGCTGCGGCCCGACCGCTTCCACAGCCTGCACGAGGCGCTGCGCAAGGACCCCCACTACCAGCTCGTGCACAGCGAAGATCAGTGCACCATCTACGCGACGCGCGCCTTGGCGAGCAGGCTGTAGGCCCGGTTGCCTGGCCCTCCACGTCCTCGACCATCTGCGGGCGCCCGGGCCCAAAGCCTGGGCACCAGCGTGCCGAACCGCGTCGGATCGCGTGCATGCGAGCGAGAGTCGGAACCTGCGTCGTGAAAGCAGTTCCGGGTGCGCCCTCCCCGCTTGACATCGAAGCGAGCACCTCGAAAAGTAAGGCCGTGGAACCCGCCATCGTCATCGGTGCAGGACCCGCGGGGCTTGCTGCCGCGGCCATGCTGCAGGCGAGCGGAATCGGCACGCTGGTGGTCGAGCGCGCTCCCGAGGTGGGGTCCACCTGGCGCGCGCACTATGCGCGGCTGCATCTGCACACCGAGCGGCGGCTCTCATCGCTGCCGGGCCTCGAGCTGCCGCGCGAGTATGGCAAGTGGGTTCCGCGCGCGCAGGTCGTCGAATACCTCGAGAGTTATGCACGGCATTACCAAATCAAGGTGAAGCACGGCGTGCAGGTGGACCGCGTCGAGCGCGAGGGCGACGCCTGGCGCGTCGAGACCGCTCAAGGCCCGCTCTCTGCGCGCGCCGTGGTGGTGGCCACCGGCTTCAACCACACGCCGCGCCTGCCCGACTGGACCGGCCACTTCGCAGGCGAGCTCCTGCACTCCTCGGCCTACAAAACTCCCGGGCCCTATCGAGGCCGCGACGTTCTGGTGGTCGGCACCGGCAACAGCGGCGCCGAGATCGCCGTCGATCTGGTGGAAGGCGGCGCAGCGCGCGTGCGCGTCGCGGTGCGGACCCCGCCCAACATCCTGCGGCGCGAGGTGGCGGGGATCTCCTCGCAGAGGCTGGGGCTCTCGATGAAGTTCCTCCCCGAAAAGCTGCGCGACCCGGTGGCGAAGGCGATGCAGCGGCTCAGCATCGGCGACTTGAGCGCGCACGGCCTCCAGGCCTCGCCCCGGGGTCCGTACACGCGGGCGCGCGAAGGACAGATCCCGATCCTCGACGTGGGCTTCGTCGATGCGCTCAAGCAGGGGCAGCTCTCGGTGGTGCCGGCGGTGACCGGCTTCGACGGGCGCGACGTGCTGCTCGAAGGAGGTGGCCGCATCCAGCCCGACGCGGTGATCGCCGCCACCGGTTACTTCCGCGCGCTGGAGAAGCTGGTCGGCCACCTGGGCGTGCTGTCGCCGCAGGGCCTGCCGTTGAAGCACGGCCCCGACGCGCCCACGCCGCGGCTGCATTTCATCGGCTATTCCAATCCGGTCAGCGGCAACCTGCGCGAGATCGCCATCGACGCGCGCACGCTGGCCCGCGCCGTCGCCAAGGAGCTCGCCTCATGACCGACCTCACCCGCTTCTTCCACCCCGTCCTCGCGGCGCGCGCGCTGGGCCGCGAAAAGCCCGTGCTGGTGCAGCTCGCGGGCCGCCGCATCGCGCTCTTCCGCGACGCGTCGGGTGCGCCCGCAGCGGTGGACGACGCCTGCCCGCACCGCGCCGCGCCGCTCTCGATCGGCAGCGTGAAGCAGGGCCGGCTGACCTGCGCCTACCACGGCTGGAGCTTCGACGCGCAGGGGTGCGGGCAGAGCCCCGCGCAGCCCATTCTGCGCAAGTGCGACACGACCTCGTACCAGGTGCTGGAGCGCTGGGGCACGCTGTGGCTCGCCGCGCGCGAGGTGCCGCTCACCGCGTTCCCGTCCCTGGGCTGGGGCGAGTTCCGCTTCGCCGGATCCTTCGACCGCTTGTTCGAGGCGCCGCTGCACGTGGCACTCGACAACTTCTCCGAGGACGAGCACTTCCCCACCGTCCACTCGCTGCTGGGCTGGGACGCTTCCGGCCAGGCCGCGATGGAGTTCTCCGCCGACAACCTCCACGACCGCAGCGAGGTGCACTACCGCGGCCCGCAGCGCCGCCACTGGGCGCTGCCCATCCTCGCGGTCAAGGCGGGCGACCTCTACTTCAACGACTGGGTGACGCGCTTCGATCCGGTGCACGCCGTCTTCAGCTTCCACTGGGAGGCGCCCGGCACCGGGGAGAAGCGGCCGTTCCAGGTGCGCACCGCCGTCTTCCTGGTGCCCGAGAGCGAGGAGCGCACGCGCCTCTTCGCCTTCCTCTTCCTGCGCATCGACCCGGGCTCGCTCCTGCGGCTCGCGTATCCTGTCGTCCGCCAGGTCGCGCTGGTCCTGGGAAAGCGCGAGATCGAAGCCGACCGCCGCATCTGCGCGCACGTGCGCACGCCCAGATCGCTGCAGGGGCTGCGGCTGGGCAAGTTCGACAAGCCCGTCATCCACAACCGCCGCCTGCTGGAGCAGCTCTACCTGGCCTCCTCCACCCCGCGCCTGGCGGAGCTGCCGGTGCTCGAGGCGCGCTGATCTCGACGCGGCGTCGCTCCGCAATGCGCGTCGACCGTCCATTGCAGCCAAGCGAGCGCTCGACTCTCCCTGGACCGTGCTGTCGTGGTCACCTTTCCGCGCAGGGGGATGCACGTGAGCTTTTTCTTCGCGCTGGCCGTTTCGCTCACCGTAACCTTCGTCGATACCGCTCACGAGCTGATGGCGGTCGATCCTGCCGGGACTGCTTACGGCACGCTGACCGACCCCAATGACGGCGGAACGAGCGTCTGGGCGAGCACCGACAACGGCCGGACCTGGGCGCCGCGGGGGAGCCATCCGAGCGGCTACGCTTTCGTGCGCATGACCTCGCTCTCCGATGGCGTCCTGCTCGCCGACGTGATCAGCCCCGACGGCAACGTCCTCACCCGGTCAGCAGACGGCGGCATCACCTGGACCGACGTGCTGCCGATGTTCCCGTACCGCACGCTCAGCCCGCACAGCTTCGACGAGCTCAATGGCATCGTCTATTTCGGCGAATACCAGGACTTCCAGGGCGGAGATACGCCGATCAATCTCTGGATGAGCGCCGATCGCGGCGTCACCTGGAACGTGGTGAATACCTTCCACGGCCACCGGCATTGCCACGCGGTGCGGGCGGACCCGGCGACGAAATCGCTCTGGATGTTCTTCGGCGATGTCGAGACGGAGGCGGCGCTGGTGCGTTCCACCGATGGGGGTGTGACCTGGACGACGATGCAGGAAGGGGAGCTGACCGCGCTCAGCGTCGACGGCGCCTTCACCCCGCAAGGGCTGCTCTACAGCCTCGACGTCAATCCGCCGGATACCTCCGGTATCCTGCGCCTCGGGCCCGACGGAACGGTGACGAAGCTGGTCAGCATTCCCGGCCCCAGCTATTCATTGCATCAACTCAAGTCGGGCGCCTTTCTCTCCGGCGTGACCCGCGAGCTCAACGAATTCTATGCGCCGGACAACGTGGGCGCGCACCTCTTCGGCAGTCTCGATGGCGAGAGCTGGGCCGAGGTGGCGCAATATCCCCGGGCGACCGATACCGATTACTCGCAAGCAGACGTCTATTGGGAGCTGAAGTCCGGCGAAGCGGTGGTGCATTTCTATAACGTTCAGCTGATGCCCAACTTCACGGGCTATGAGCTGGTGCAGCTGGGGCCCTGAGCGGCGGCGATTGGGGTCGCTCACGACGACCTGCGTGCGCGGCCGCGCCGAGGCGAGCCAGTGGGCATAGGCATATCCGGCGAGCAGCGCGAGCTGGAAGAAGTTCAGCGCCGCAAGCCACACCGCGGCGGTGCCGCAAGCCACACCGCGGCGGCGCCGGGCATCAGAAGGACAGCGAGCTGCCGGCGCGCAGCGAGAGCGGAAGCTGCTGCAGGCCCGAAGGCAGCAGCGCCTGCGTGTTGGTCAGGTTGAACAAATCGATGTTCGCCGCCAGCGTGAAGTCCTGGTTCAGTTTGCGCGAGCCCGCGAGCCGCAGATCGACCTCGCCCGTCCAGCCGGACGCGGGTTTGAACAAGCGCCCCGCCGCGCCCAGGCTGACGCTGGTGCGCGCGTCCACCTCATAGACGTAGGCGAGATCGAGCTTGAAAGCGTCGGCCACGTCGAGGCTCGCGCGGGTATAGCTCGCGGTAAAGAGATAATTCTCCGAGAAGGGCTTGTGGGCAAGCAGGGTCACGGCATTGTAATGACGGCCGTCGGGCTCGGTGTGCTCGACCTCGAGCCCGAGCGCGAGATCGCGATAGACTTGGTGCTCGATGCCGGCGGTGACCTGCGGGACGGGCGCCGCGGGGTTGAGGCGCTGCGCCAGCATCGTCGGCGAGACGAGCCCCCACGAAGCGAACGCCCGCGAGACGCCGCGGCCGCTGAAGTCGAAGACGGCGCCCGCGCGCGGGAGCAGATCGGTGCGGCCGGAGCGCTGCTCGACGCGCAGGCCGCCGTCGAGCACGAGCACCTCGAGCACGCGCCAGCTGTCTTGCACGAACGCCGCCGCCAAGCCGAGCGCGCCGTTCTCGAGGCTCGCGCTGTCTCGCTCGGCCTCGAGCCCGTACTTGATCCGATGCCGCGCGATCAGGCTGGTCAGCTTCACCGCGCCCTCGAGCCGCTGCGCCTGGCTGCGGCCATGCGCGCCCGCCACCGCGTCGACCAGCAGCGTGTCGTCGAGCAGGGACGCGAGGTAGCGCACTCCGCCGGTGACGCCGCCCGGCCCGGCGAGCGCGTCGCCGAAGCTCGACAGCGAGAGCGTCTGGCGGGAGTCGATCGCCCAGGTCAGCTTGCCCTGGTACTGGTAGCTCGTGCTGGTGGCTCCCGACGAGTCGACGGAGAGGGGCGCAAAGCCCGCATGGAACCAGAGCCGATCGCGGACCAGGGCCCCGCCCAGCTCGGCGCCCGCTTCCAGCGCCCACTTGCGCGGGCGCGAAGCGCCCGAGGCTTCAAAGGGAGAAACATCGGCGAAGCTTGCGCCGTGGAGCGCGTTGCTTCCCGAAGGCGTGGCAACGTCGACGAGGCCGCCGCCGGTGAAGCCGTCCTCGGCGCGATAGCCGGCGCGCCGCACCTCGATCTCCTGCACGAAGTTCTGCACCAGGAAAAACGGCGCCGCCCCGTCGGCAGGCGAGGTCACCCGGAGGCCGTCGATGCGGAAGCTGCTGCGCGACGCCGCGTCGAGGATGGGAAGATCCTCGACGCCAGGCACCGCGGAGAGCGCGTCGATGAAGGTGCGCACGTTGCGGCCGTAGGGAACCAGCGCGAGCTGATCGGCGGTGACGCGACCTCCGGTCTCTTCGGTCTGCGCGATCACGCTCGGCTGCGGCTCGGTGGCGAAGGTGAGCTGGCCACCGTCGGCAAAGAGCTCGAGCCTCACGCGCACGGTCTGGCCGAGCGGAACCGTGACGCTGCGGGTGAAACCCTGGTAGCCCCGGTGCTCAACCGCCAGATCGTACGCGCCCGGCGGCAGCAGCGGCAGCACGAGCTCGCCCTGCGCATCGGAGAGGGCGGAACGGCTTCCTTGCAGCCCGTCGCCGCTTACGGATACGGCCGCGCCCGGCAGCGGCGCGCCACTGTTGCGATCGACCACGCGGCCCGAGAGCGCGCCGGTCGTCTGCGCCAGCGCAGGCGTCGCGCCGGCGACGACGACCAGCGCGAGGGCGACCCGGCGGACGTGCTCCATACGCGCCGCATTCATAGCGCGCGTCCGCGAAAATGCCGAGTCCGGATCTCGTTCCCTGGCGACCGCGGCGACGCGGGCCAGATCCTTTCCCCGCGCCTGCGCGTCGATAGGCGCGGCAGGGAGGTTGGCGCTGCGCAAAGGCGCGGCCGAACGCGTTGACACGGAATCCGCGCGTGGTAGGTTGCGACGCCTTTTGGCTCCCCCGTCGCTTCGGAGCATGGATTAGCGGTTCGTCTTCACCCACCAGTCGCCGAGTTTTTCGGAGGAAGTCAGCGCCATGGATTTCAGCATTCTTGGGATGTGGCATTCGATGGGGGTTCCCGCCCGCCTGGTCGTCATCACGCTCGCGATCATGTCCGTCTACTCTCTCAGCGTGATGGCCGAGCGGCTCTTCTCGTTCTCCCGCGCCAAGGAGCAGAGCCGGCGGTACGCCGAAAAGCTGCGCGACCTTCTCCCGGGCCACCAGATGGTCGAGGCGGCGCAGTACGCCACCACCCTCAAGTACGGCCACATCCCCCGCGTGCTGGGCTCGGGCATCTCCGAGTACAACAAGGGCCGCGAGGCGCTCAGGAACCAGGGCCCGCACGACGTCGGCGAGTTCGACCTGGTCGAAGCCATCAACCGCTCCATCGATCGCAGCACGCTGCGCGTGACCGCCGACCTGCGCCGCGGGCTCTCGGGCCTCGCCACCGTCGCCTCGGCCGCTCCGTTCGTCGGGCTGCTCGGCACCGTGCTCGGCATCATTACCGCCTTCCAGCTCATGGCCGCGTCGGGCTCGGGCGGCCTCGCGTCGGTGTCGGCCGGTATCTCCGAAGCGCTCATCACCACGGCCTTCGGTCTGCTCGTCGCCATCCCCGCGCTGATGATGTTCAACTACCTCACCAACCGCGTCGAGGAGATGAGCGTCGACATCGCCGACGCCTCCAACGAGCTGGTGGACTTCTTCCTCAAGGAAGGCCGCTTCGACGAGCCGCTGTCCAACCCCGGCGTCAAGGTTCCCACGCCGGGCGCGAAGGCTTAAAGCCATGAGCATGGACGTGGGCGGGGCGCGGGGCGCGGTCAAATCAGACATCAACATCACGCCGCTCGTCGATGTGGTGCTGGTGCTGCTGATCATCTTCATGGTCATCACGCCCATGCTCCAGCGCGGCAAGAGCGTGGAGCTGCCCAAGGCCAAGCACGCGGCGGGCGCTCCCTCCGGCGGCGCCGAGCCCGCCTTCATCAGCGTTACCAGGGACGGCCAGGTCTACATCGAGCAGGACAAGGCTCCCGCCAGCGAGGAGGCGCTGATGGCCGCGCTCAAGGACGCCGTGCTGGGCCAGAAGCGCGTGATGATCAAGGCGGACGTCGAAACCGAATATGGCAAGGTCCGGCCGCTGCTCGACAAGGCGTCGAAGGCCAAGCTGAAGGGCGTGTCGCTCGCCGCTGAAGAGTTGAAGGGAGCGAAGTAGCCATGGGCATGGACGTCGGGGCGAAGAAGGGCCCTCGCTCGGACATCAACATCACTCCTCTGGTGGACGTGGTGCTGGTGCTCCTGATCATCTTCATGGTGCTCACGCCGCTGATGGAGAAGGAGCTGCCGGTTCGCGTTCCGGAGGAGCCGGACAAAAACGAGATCGTTCCCGAGCCGCCGCCCGACCTGACGCAGGTGATGTTCAGGGTGGACGAGGCGGGAAACTTCCACATCAATACCGAGACGCTCACCGACGCGAACCTGCAGGACCGGCTCAAGGCGTACTACCACCTGGCCAAGTCCAAGGAGGCGACGCAGGGCCCGCCGGTCATCTTTTTCGACGCGGACGACAAGACGAAATACGTGCGCGCGGTGAAGGCGCTCGACGCCATCCGTGACAGCTCGCCGGGCTGGACCATCGGGATGATGACGGAATCGGTCAAGGCCCAAGCCGCGCCTGCCCCGACCCCAGACCCGGGCGCACTCCCGGGATCCGCGGGACCCGGAGCACCCGAAGCGCCCGCCGGACCCGGAGCGCCCGCGGAACCCGGAGCACCCGCGGCACCCGCGGCACCCGCGGCACCCGCCACCCCGGCAGCTCCGGTCGCTCCCGAAACCCCCAAGCCGTAACCGGCTTCGGACGACGCCAGGACAAAGTCGCGAAGAATTTTCTTCGTGGCTTCGCGCGCGCTGGTTTGAAGTTGTGGAGCCTGGCGGGGCTCAGGAGGCGCTGGGGCCTTTACCGCCACGGCGGCCGCCACGGCGGCGTCGGCGCGGGCGATCGCCGCGCGAGCCAGACGCTTCGGTGACCTCCGGCTCGAGCAGCGACAGATCCTGCCCGGCGAAGATGGCCTGCCACCGCGCGAGCTGATCGGCGCCCCGCCCCGTCGCGGCGACCGAGAGCTCGAAGACCGCGAGCGCCTCGGGAAAGATGCTCTGCCGGGTGAAGTCCTGCGGCTTGCCGCGCCGCTTGCGCCGCTCGCCCGAAAGGATGGGCTGCGCGAGCAGGATCATCCGCGTCCGCTCAGCGATGCGCCGCGGGAGCCGCGCGGTGCGAACCATCTCGGCGAGCACAATCTCCGGCGCCACGACCGTGTGCGGCAGCGACCAGGGCTGCACGTCGGCGGCGCCGACGGAGAACGAAGGGACCGCGGGTCCGCCGAGGAGGCGCTCGTCGTGCGGTTGGTCGTGGCGGAGCGCGCCCTCGGGGAGAGGCGCGTGCGAGGGGTCCTCGCCGGAAGGCACGTTCCCGGCTTGGGCGGCGTCGTCCGCGGCGAAGTCTTCTTCCAGCTCCTCGGACAGCGCCTCGAGCTCCTCGTCGAGCTCGTCGTCGTCCGGCTCGGCCGCGCCGGCAAAGCCCGCAGCGCTGGCGTCCGGCGGCCCGGCGCCGTCGGTCATGGACGCCTGCGGCTCCGCGCCGTCAGCGGCTGCTGCGAGCGCCGCCTCGCTCCCCGGCTTGGGCGGGCGCGGACCCGCCCGCGGGATGGGTCCTTTGGGCGCACCGTCGCGTGGCAGCGGCATCAGCAAGGTCGCGAGCAGCACCGCGTCGGAGGGGATCTCGCCCACGCGCACATGCGCGTCGAGCGCCTCGAGCGCGCGCAGGTGCCGCTCCGCCGCCTCCGGTCCCAGCTGCTCGATGTGCACCGCCACGGGCGGCAGCAAAATCTTGAGCGCGCCGACGTCGCGCAGGAGCTCGAAGCAGCGGCGCGCCGCGCTCGATCGCACCAGCTTGAGCACCTCTTCCAGCACGCGCGGCGGCGCGCAGCGCGGGATCTCGTGCACGTGCTGCTTCATCGCCGCGAAGGTGGCCGGCTCCAGCTCGCAGTTGCACTTGGCGGCGAAGCGGATGGCCCGCAGGATACGCACCGGATCCTCGCGCATGCGCACGTCGGGGTCGCCGATGGTGCGCACCAGCCGCGCTTTCAAGTCCGCCATGCCGTTCACGTGGTCGACCACGCGGCCGGTGTCGAGGTCGTAGAAGAGCGCGTTGAAGGTGAAGTCGCGCCGCCGCGCGTCCTCTTCGGCGTTGCCGAAGACGTTGTCGTGGCGGATGAGCA
>JAYWBT010000107.1:0-14562 GCA_043781235.1 Deltaproteobacteria bacterium | reverse complement strand
GAGGGCATCGACGGCCTGGTGCACGTCAGCGACATCAGCTGGACCCAGCGCATCAAGCACCCGGGCGATCTCTACAAGAAGGGTGACGAGGTCGAGGCCGTCGTTCTCAACATCGACGTCGAGAACGAGCGCTTCAGCCTGGGCATCAAGCAGCTCCATCCGGACCCGTGGACCGAGCTGCCGACGAAGTACCCGATCGGCAGCCGCGTGAAGGGCAAGGTCACCAAGGTCGCCGACTTCGGCGCCTTCGTGGAGATCGAGCCGGGCATCGAGGGCCTGGTGCACGTCAGCGAGCTGCGCGACGAGCGCGTCGAGAACCCGCGCGACGTGGTCAAGGAAGGCGACGAGCTCGACGTGAAGGTCATCGACATGGACCCGCACGAGCGCAAGGTCGCGCTGTCGGTCAAGGCGGCGCTGCACGAGGGGGACGACTACCGCGAGTACATGCGCCAGCAGCAGCAGAGCGGGCGCGCCTCGTTCGGCGACGTCTTCGCGGACAAGCTCGGTCGCAAGGGCCGCGACCGGTAGTCGGCTGGCCCGGACGGTCTGCATTGTGAGGAGGGCCCCGCGGCTTTGGACGGCGCGGGGCCCTTTCCTTTGGAAGCGCGCCTGCGATCCTGCAGGCGACGCCAAATCCTGGATTCAGCTTCATCTGGTGAAGCTGAATCCATATTCATGAAGTGAACGGAGATTCAGGCATGGCCAGCGCGGTCGAGAACACAGTGGTGCGGGGCACGGTCAAGTCGGTCGCGGACGACTTTGCGGTGGTCGAGTTCGCGAGCGCCGGGAGCGCCGTCTCGGGCCGCGTCCCGGTCGCCGAGTTCGGCAAGCCGCCGAAGCTGGCGCCGGGGGATGCGGTGGACGTGCTGGTCGAGATCCACGACGACGGCGCGTCCGAGGCGCAGCTCTCGAAAGAGAAGGCCGATCTGCTGGCGCGCTGGAACGCGGTGGCCGGCGCGCACGAGCGCGGCGAGCTGGTCGAGGGCACGGTGGTGGCCGCCATCAAGGGCGGCTACTCGGTGGACATCGGCGTGCGCGCATTTCTTCCCGCCAAGCACGCGGAGGCGAAGCCCGAAGAGCTCATCGGCGAGACGCTGCAGCTCAAGATCATCAAGCTCGACGACGAAGACGGCCGGGTGGTGGTCTCGCGCCGGGTGCTGGTTCAGGCGCAGAAGAAGGAGACGCTGGCGAAGATCAAGGAAGGCGCGCTCCTCGACGGGGTGGTGAAGACCGTTACCGACTACGGCGCCTTCATCGATCTGGGCGGCCTCGACGGCCTGCTGCACGTCAGCGAGATGAGCTGGGGCCGCGTCGGCCACCCGCGCGAGCTGCTCGCGGTCGGCGACGAGCTGCGCGTACTGGTGCTGAAGTTCGACCCCGCCACCGAGCGCATCGCGCTGGGGCTGAAGCAGACCCAGGAAGATCCCTGGGCGGCGATCGAGGAGAAGCTCCCGCCCGGAAGCAAGGTCAAAGGCCGGGTGACCAGCCTGACCGACTACGGCGCGTTCGTGGAGATCCGGCCGGGCGTGGAGGGCCTGGTCCACGTCAGCGAGCTGTCGTGGAGCAAGCGCGCCCCGTCGAAGCTGCTCAAGGTCGGGCAGGAGGTGACCGCCGCTGTGCTGGAGGTCGACGCCAAGGCGAAGCGCGTCTCCTTGAGCCTCAAGGCCAACGAGCCGAATCCGTGGACGCAGCTCGAGCAGCAGTTTCCCATCGGCTCGATGGTGCGCGGGCAGGTGAAGAGCGTCACCGAGTTCGGCGTCTTCGTCGCGGTGACCGACGGCATCGACGGCCTGGTGCACGCGAGCGACATCAGCTGGACGCAGCGGGTAAAGAACCCCGGCGAGCTGTTCAAGAAGGGGGACCGGATCGAGGCGGTGATCCTCGACATCGACGCGGGCAACGAGCGCTGCTCGCTGGGCATCAAGCAGCTCAAGCCCGACCCGTGGGCCGCCCTGCTCGAGCGCTACCCGGTGGGGAGCGTGGTGAAGGGCAGGGTCACGCGCATCGTGGACTTCGGCGCCTTCGTCGAGCTGGAGCCAGGGCTCGAGGGTCTCGTTCACGTCAGCCAGCTCCGCGACGAGCGGGTCGAGAACCCCCGCGACGTGGTGAAGGAGGGCGACGAGCTGCAGGTCAAGGTGATCGACCTCGACCCGCGCGAGCACAAGATCTCGCTCAGCGTGAAGGCCGCGCTGCAGGGGGACTACGACTACCGCGAGACCATGGAGAAGCTGGCCGGCGAAGGGCGCGCTTCGTTCGGCGACGTGCTCGCCGGCAAGCTCGGGCGCAAGGAGTAGCCGGGGTGCGGCGCATGCTCCTCCTCGGCGCGCTGTTGGGTTGCGCGCACCCCGCCGCGAGCCTGCAGACCGCGAGCGCGCGCGATCTCGACGGGCGCGTCGCTCTGCTCGCGCGGCCCGGCAAGGTGGTGCTGGTGGATTTCTGGGCCACTTGGTGTGAGCCCTGCAAGGTCGCGCTGCCGCTCTACCGCAAGCTGTACGGCGAGCTGCGCGACCGCGGCTTCGAGGTCGTGGCGGTCAGCGTGGATGACGGCGACGAGGCGGTGCGCGCGTTCCTCGCCCGCGAGCCGCTGCCGTTTCCGGTGCTGCGCGATCCGGGCGGCACGCTCGCCGAGAGCCTCTCCGTGGCCGAGATGCCGACCAGCTTCGTGCTTGGCCGCGACGGTCGCGTGCGCGCCCGGCACGACGGGTTCGACTCGGGCGTGGAGCCGGCGCTGCGCCGTCAGCTCGAGGCGCTCCTCAAAGAGGATTAGCAGGCGGCGGCGAGGTGGGCGGCGGCGAGGTGGGCGGCGGGGCGGCCACCGCGCGCGGGCGCATGGCGATGCCGATGAGCAGCCCGATGACGAGCCCGAGCGCGGTTCCGACGATCTGCGTGACCACCAGGTTGTGCATCGCCGCCGTTACGTAGGGCGTGCAGTTGGGCACGTTGGAGGCGCCCGACACCTCGGGAGGCGCGTACCAGTACGAGATGGCCTTGGGCGCCAGCCAGGTCGCGAGCAGCCCGAAGACGATGGCGCAGATCAGCACGACATTGAGAATGCGCTTCATTCCGCTCTCCCTATCACGGCGGCGCGCGTGACGGCGTGGCGATACTCGAACATGCGCACCAGCCGACTTCGCACCAGCACGCCCGGCAGGCCAAGCGGGAGCGCGCAGTCCACTTCGTCGCGCAGCAGCGTGCCCGCGCCCGAGGGCAGGAAGCGGTGCGTGTGCACCCAGCGCGCGAAGGGCCCTCGCACCATGCGGTCCTGGAAGAGCGCGTCCTTCTCGTAGCGCGTGTGTTCCGCGATCCAGGTGATCCGGAACGGGCCCTGTCGCATCCGCAGAATCACGCGGGTGCCCGGCAGCAGCGACGAGGGCGGCTGCACCACCTCGACGCTTTCCCAGGGTGGGACCAGCAGCTTGAGCGCGTCGGGGCGCTCGTGGAAGGCGAACACGCGCGCGGGCGGCGCCTCGATGACACTCTCGTGGACGAACAGCATGGTCCATATCTATACCGAAGCCTTCGCCGCGCTCTGGACGTCATGGTGCTGGTGGCGACGACGCCCGAAAAGCCCGTGCCCAAGCCTTGACTTCACCCATCGCTGCCTCTAAGGTGCGCCGCTTTCTTGCGGGCTCAAGGCCGTGTCCAGACCACTCGTCATCCACGTCGACAGCATCAAGGAGAATGCCCAGCCCTACCAGGCGGACATCTCGCGCGAGCTGATCGATCTGGCCCTGCGCGGCGACCCGCCCACCGAGTTCCACGCCAACGGCGCCTCGCACTTCGAGGGAAATTTCACCAAGCTCGGCCGCAAGATCCTCGTGCGCGGGAAGTTTACCGTGCCGATGGTCGGGGCGTGCCGGCGCTGCGTGAAGCCGGTGCCGTCGAGCGAGCTCACCGAGCTCATCCGCACCTATGTCCCGCGCGACGATCGCAGCCTCGAGCCGCACGGCAAGCGCGCCAGGCGGGACAAGGAGAAGGACGAGGAAGCCGCCGCAAGCTTCAGCCCCGAGACCGTCGATGAAGAGGTATACGACGGCAAGGAGATCGACCTCGGCGAGGCCATCCGCGAGCAGATCCTGCTCGCGCTGCCGCCCGCGCCCCTCTGCCGCGAGGACTGCAACGGCCTTTGCGCGACGTGCGGCAAGGACCTGAACGAAGGCGAGTGCGGCTGTGACCGCGCCGTCCCCGACCCCCGCTGGGAGACCCTGAAGGCTCTCCAGCTCGACAAGAAGGAGAAGTGAGATGGGTGTTCCGAAGAAGCGAACCAGCCGCCAGAAGCGCGATCAGCGCCGCGCTTCGAATTTCAAGATTGTCACGCCGAACGTGCAGAAGTGCCCCAAGTGCAGCGAGCCGGTCCTTCCCCACCGCGCCTGCCCGGCGTGCGGCGAGTACAAGGGGCGGGTCGTGCAAAAGGGTGCGGAGGATTGAGGTAACCAGGGTCTCCATGCTCGCTCTCGACGCCATGGGCGGCGATCTGGCGCCGGCGGCTACGGTCGAGGGCGCGCTCCGTGCGCACCGCGAGCGCGGGCTGGAGGTGATGCTCGTCGGCGACGAAGAGCGCATCAAGGCCGAGCTGCGTCGCCTGGGCGCGGGCCCGTCGGAGCTGCGCACCCGCCACTCCACGCAGGTGGTGGAGATGGGCGAGCACCCGGGCCAGGCGCTGCGCAAGAAGAAGGACAGCTCGCTCCGCGTTTGCTTCGATCTCTGCAAGAGCGGCGAGGCCGAAGGCATGGTCTCCGCAGGCAACAGCGGCGCGGTGCTCGCGGGCGGGCTCTTCGTGCTCGGCCGCCTCGACCACGTCGATCGGCCCTGCATCGGCGGGTCGCTGCCGTCGCTCGGCGGCGCCGGCCGCACGGTGCTGGTGGACATGGGCGCCAACGTGGACTGCACGCCCCTGCAGATCGCGCAGTTCGCGCTGATGGGCGAGGTGTACTGCCGCCACATCTTCGGCGTGGCGAAGCCGCGCGTCGGGGTGGTCGCCAACGGGGAAGAGGAGGGCAAGGGCACCGACCTCACCCGCGCAGCGGCGGCGGCGCTGCGCAAGCCCGACAGCGGCATCGACTTCAAGGGCTACGTCGAGGGCAAGGACTTCTTCAGCGGCGACTTCGACGTCATCGCCACCGACGGCTTTACCGGCAACGTGCTGCTCAAGACCGCCGAGGGCGCGGTTTGGGCCTTCGGCCAGCTGCTCAAGCGGCAGATCAAGGCCTCGGCCGTCGCCAGCGCAGGCGCGCTCCTGATGCGCTCCTCGCTCGAGCAGGTGAAGAAGCGCGTCGACTACGAAGAGATCGGCGGCGCGCCGCTGCTCGGCATTCATGGCGTGGCCTTCATTTCGCACGGCCGCTCGTCGCCGCACGCCATCCTCAACGCGCTGTCGAGCGCGCAGGCCTTCGCCGCGCAGCACATGGAAGACGAGCTGACCGCGGCCGCCAAGCGAGCCGGGCAGCTTTTTGTTACCTAGAGGTGTCGAAGGAGACTCCATGCAGCGCTCACGGATCATCGGCACCGGGACGTACCTGCCTGAGAAGGTGCTGACCAACGCCGACCTCGCCACCCAGCTGGGCATCGAGACGACCGACGCGTGGATCCGCGAGCGCACCGGCATCGGCGCGCGGCGCGTGGCGGCGCCGGCTGAGGCCACCAGCGACATGTCCACCAAGGCGGCGCGGCAGGCTCTGGAGTTGGCCGGCATCGCCGCCAAAGATCTCGACATGATCATCGTCGGCACCATCACGCCCGACATGCCGTTCCCTTCGGCGGCGGCGTTCGTGCAGGCGAAGCTCGGCGCGACCAAGGCGGCCTGCTTCGACGTCAGCGCCGCCTGCGCCGGCTCGCTCTACGCGCTCTCGATCGCCGATCAGTTCATCCGCACCGGCAGCATGAAGTACGTGCTGGTGATCGGCGCGGAGCTCTTGACGCGCATCGTGGACTGGAAGGACCGGGCCACCTGCGTGCTCTTCGGCGACGCGGCCGGCGCGATGGTGCTGGGCCCCGAGCCGCGCGAGGATCGGGGAATCTTATCGACGCACCTGCACACCGACGGCACCCAGACCGGCATCCTTTGCATTCCGGGCGGCGGCTCGGCCAAGCCGTTCTCGCAGGAGGTGCTCGACAAGCGCGAGCAGTTCGTCACCATGCAGGGCCGCGAGGTCTACAAGATCGCCGTGCGCGCGCTCGAAGCGGTGTCGCGGGAGGCGCTAAACCGCAACGGCTACCGGACGCAGGATGTCGTGCACGTCATCGCGCACCAGGCGAACCTCCGCATCCTCGAGGCGGTGATGAAGCGGCTCGAGATCCCGCTCTCGAAGTGCCACCTCAACATCGAGTGGGTGGGCAACACCTCGTCGGCGTCGGTGCCGTTGACGCTCGACCAGGCGAACCGCCAGGGCGCGCTCAAGGACGGCGACCTGGTCCTGATGATGGCCATCGGCGCCGGCATGTCCTGGGGCAGCGCTTTGGTCCGCTGGTAAGGAAGGTCTCGATGCCGATCGCGTTCGTATTTCCGGGGCAGGGGAGCCAGTACGTCGGGATGGGGCAGGCGCTCGCGCAGGCGTTCCCCGAGGCGCGCGCCGCGCTCGACGAGGCGGACGCCGCGCTCGGCGGCGGACTGTCGAGGTTGATGTCCGACGGCCCCGCGGAAGAGCTGCGCAAGACCGCCAACACCCAGCCGGCCATCCTCGCCGTCAGCATCGCAGCGCATCGCGTGCTGGTGAAGGAGGCCGGCGGCCGCTTTCAGTTGCCGGCGTTCTACGCGGGGCACTCGCTCGGCGAGTACTCGGCACTGGTGGCCTCGGGCGCGCTCTCGCTGCAGGATGGCGTGCGGGTCGTGCGCGCGCGCGGCACCTTCATGCAGGAGGCAGTGCCGGCAGGCGAGGGCGCGATGGCGGCGATCCTCGGGCTCGACCCGCTGCTGGTGGCGGAGGCTTGCAAGGAGGCGCGGGCGCAGGAGCCGGGCCGCGTGGTCGCACCAGCCAACTTCAACTCGCCGGAGCAGACGGTGATCGCGGGCCACGCCGACGCGGTCGATCGCGCCATCGCGGCTTGCAAGGCCCGCGGCGCCAAGCGCGCGCTGCCGCTGCCGGTGAGCGCGCCCTTCCACTGCTCCCTGATGTCGCCGGTGCAGCCGCGCCTCGCCGAGGTGCTCGCGCCCATCCAGCTCCGGCAGCCTGGGGCGCCGGTCATCGCCAACGCGACCGCCGAGCCGAACACCGACCCCTTGCGCATCGTCCAGCTTCTGCTCTCGCAAGTAACCTCGCCCGTGCGCTGGGTGGAGACGGTGCAGCGCATGGCCCTCTCGGGCGTGGACACGCTGGTCGAGTTGGGGCCAGGCAAGGTGCTCGCGGGGCTGGTGCGCCGGATCGACAAGTCGCTGCGCGTCTACTCCGTCGAAGATCCCGCGAGCCTGCAGACGGCGCTCGCGGAGGTGTTCAAGTGAGGTGGCCCGCTCTCGCCTGCGCGCTTGCCTGGGGCTGCGCCGACCAAGGCCACGTCAACAAGCAGAACCTGAATGAGAAATGCGCGCGCAACCTCGACTGCCTTTATGGTCTTGAGTGCGTTGAGGGCACCTCGCACGCGCAGGTCGCGCACGCCGCCGCCCAGCCGGGGCCCCCCGACGGCGGCGTCCTCTCAGCCGCCGCGGGCAAGACCTGCCAGTACAAGTCGTTCGGCGACTGCGAGGGCGAGAGTGCCAACTCGAGCGGCCTGGACGGCGGGGCGGCCGACCTAGCCACCATCTCGGGCCAGCAGCAGTGCCTCTCTGGCCAGCGCTGCCGCAACAGCCACTGCACGGTGCAGTGCGCGGCCAAAGGCGATTGCAAGGACGGCGACACGTGCAAGATCGGCGTCTGCCAGCGCAGCTCCGGCAAGAACGCGCAGTGCTACGACAACCGCGACTGCCCGTGGCCAGAGACTTGCTTTTATGGACAGTGCGCCACGAGGCAGGAGACGCAGCGGTGCCAGACCGATCTCGACTGCGGCGTCGGCTTTCGTTGCATCAATGGGCGGTGCCAGTGAAAACCGGCGGGCGAAGGTGCCGGTCATTATGTGACGCGAAGGGTCTTGTGCACGCGTGCCAGCGTGCTACAAGCCCGCGCCAGTTTCGTTTCTGAATCGAAAGGATCGGCCCCATGTCCGTCGAGGCGAAGGTCAAGAGCATCATCGCGGAGCAGCTCGGCGTCGGTGAAGACGAGATCAAGCTCGAGAGCGCCTTCATCGAGGATCTCGGCGCTGACTCGCTCGACATCGTCGAGCTCGTGATGGCGATGGAAGAGGAGTTCGAGGTCGAGATCCCCGACGAAGAGGCCGAGCACATCAAGACGGTGCAGGACGCGGTGAACTTCGTCAACGAGCACAAGAAGTAGGCAATCCTCCTCGATGAGAACGCAGCGCATCGAACGCAGAGTCGTCATCACCGGCATCGGCCTGGTCACGCCGCTCGGCATCGGGACCGAGCAGTCGTGGCAGGCGTGCATCGCCGGCAAGAGCGGCGTCGGACCGATCACCAAGTTCGACGCCAAGGACCTGCCTTGCCGCATCGCCGCCGAGGTGCGCGGCTTCGACGCGGCGCTGTACATGGACAGGAAGGAGGCGCGCCGCAACGACCTCTTCATCCAGTACGGCCTGGCGGCCGCGTACCTGGCGCTGCAGGATGCCGCGCTGCCCGTCGATCAGCCGCTCGGCGACAGGGTCGGCGTGGTGGTGGGCTCGGGCATGGGCGGGCTCGCCACGCTCGAGGACACGCACCTCACGGTGGTCAACCGGGGGCACCGGAAGGTGAACCCGTTCTTCATCCCGTCGATCATCGTGAACCTCGCCGCCGGGCAGATCTCGATCAAGCATGGAGCCGGCGGCGTGAACTACGCGCCGGTCTCGGCGTGCGCCACCGGCAACCACGCCATCGGCGAGTCGATGCGGCACATCGCGCACGGCGACGTGGATGTCATGATCGCCGGCGGCACCGAGGCCACCATCTCGCTGCTCGGCATCGCTGGCTTCACCGCCGCTCGCGCGCTGTCGGAGCGCAACGACGAGCCCGAGAAGGCGTCGCGGCCGTTCGACCGGGATCGCGACGGGTTCGTCGCCGGCGAGGGCGCCGGCATCCTCATCCTCGAGGAGCTCGAGCACGCGAAGCAACGCGGCGCGCGCATCTACTGCGAGCTCACCGGGTATTCGGCCACCGCCGACGCGTTCCACATCACCCAGCCGTCCGGCGTCGGCGCCGAGCGCGCGATGAAGCTCTGCCTCGAGGACGCGGGGCTCAAGCCCGAGGACGTGCAGTACCTCAACGCGCACGGCACCTCGACGCCGGTGGGCGACATCGCCGAGACCAAGGCCATCAAGAGGGTCTTCGGCGCGCACGCCAAGGGCGGCCTGATGGTCAGCTCGACCAAGTCGATGACCGGCCACATGCTGGGCGCGGCGGGCGGCGTGGAGGCGGCCTTCACCGCGCTCGCGATCTACCACGGCATCGTCCCCCCTACGATCAACCTCGACAACCCGGACCCGGAATGCGACCTCGACTACGTGCCCCACAAGGCGCGCGAGGTGCAGTTCAGGTCGGCGTTATCGAATTCGTTCGGGTTCGGCGGGACCAACGCCGTCCTCGCCTTGCAGAAGCTCGAATAGCGGCAGCCGCCTCACTTGCCGAACCCCGAGTCGCGGGATATGCACGCCCATTCCCCCGGAGGCTTCTGAACATGCTCTTCGACAAGCCGCTCGCCGACGTCGACCCTGAGATCGCTGCGCTGATCCGGGAGGAGACGGAGCGCCAGGCCGAGGGGCTCGAGCTGATCGCCAGCGAGAACTTCGTCTCCGAGGCGGTGCTGGAGGCCGCGGGCTCGACGCTGACCAACAAGTACGCCGAGGGCCTGCCTGGAAAGCGCTACTACGGCGGTTGCGAGGTGGTGGACAAGATCGAGCAGATCGCCATCGATCGCGCCAAGACGCTCTTCGGCTCCGAGCACGCCAACGTGCAGCCGCACGCGGGGTCGCAGGCGAACATGGCGACGTACTTCGCGCTGATGCGCCCGGGCGACCGCATCCTTTCGCTCTCGCTGGCGCAGGGCGGCCACCTCACCCACGGCTCGCCGGTGAACTTCTCCGGCAAGCTCTTCGAGATTCATCATTACGGTCTCGACCCCAGGACCGAGCTGATCGACTTCGACGCCGCGCTGGCGCTCGCCCGCGAGGTGAAGCCGCGCGCCATCCTCTGCGGCGCGTCGGCCTATCCGCGCACGCTCGACTTCGTCAAGCTGCGGGAGATCTCCGAGGACGTCGGCGCGCTGATGATCTGCGACATCGCGCACATCGCCGGGCTGGTCGCGGTGGGGTTGCACCCGTCGCCGGTGCCGCTGGCCGACGCGGTCACCACCACCACGCACAAGACCCTGCGCGGGCCGCGGTCGGGTCTCATCCTCTGCAAGCAGCAGCATGCCAAGGCGATCGACTCCAACGTCTTCCCGGGCATCCAGGGCGGGCCGCTCGAGCACATCATCGCCGCCAAGGCGGTGGCTTTCGGCGAGGCGCTCCAGCCGGAGTTCAAGGACTACCAGCAGCGCATCCTCGACAACGCGCAAGCGCTGGCTCAGGGGCTGATCGAGGGCGGCCTGCGGCTGGTCGCCGGCGGCACCGACACCCATTTGATCTTGTGCGATCTGCGCCCCAAGAAGCTGACCGGCAAGGTGGCCGAGATCGCGCTCGGCAAGGCGGCGATCACCACCAACAAGAACATGATCCCCGGCGATCCGGAGAAGCCGTTCGTCACCTCCGGCCTGCGCCTCGGTACGCCCGCGCTCACCACGCGCGGCATGGGGACCGGCGAAATGACGGTGGTGGCGAAGCTGATCCTGCGCGTGCTCGACGCGCCGGAGGACGCGCGCGTGCACGAGACGGTGCGCGGCGAGGTGCGCGATCTCTGCCGCCAATTCCCTCTCTATGCAGCCCGATTGAGGCGTTGAGAAGTCTAAAAGTCGCCGCTATTGGTCTCTAAACTTCTCAACTCCCCAACTTCTGAACTCCTCAACTCTCTCTCATGAAATGTCCCTTCTGCGCCGAGTTGGAGAACAAGGTGATCGACTCGCGCCTGTCCAACCAGGGCGCGGTGATCCGCCGGCGGCGCGAGTGCCTCGAGTGCACGCGGCGCTTCACCACCTACGAGCGCGTCGAAGAGATCCTGCCGATGGTGGTGAAGAAGGACGGCCGGCGCGAGGCGTTCGCCCGGCAGAAGGTGATCGAGGGCCTCAAGCTCGCCTGCCAGAAGCGGCCGGTGAGCGCGGAACAGCTCGACGCGGTGGTGGACGGCATCGAGCGGCGCCTTCAAGAGATGGGCGAGAAGGAGATCCCGACCACGGTGATCGGCGAGGCTGTGATGCGCGAGCTGGCGCGGCTCGACGAGGTGGCGTACGTGCGCTTCGCGTCGGTGTATCGGTCCTTCAAGGATCTCGGCGAGTTCATGACCGAGCTGAAGGAGCTGATCCACGAGCGCAAGGTCCCGAAGAAGTAGCGCGATGGGCCCCGCCCGCGGAGAGCGCCCGAAGCGCGCGACGGCGACTCGCGAAGAAAGTGCAGCGGGGCTGACTCGCGACGAGCGCCTGATGGCCCTGGCGCTCGCGGAAGCGGAGCGCGGGCGTGGGCGGACGCATCCCAACCCCATCGTGGGGGCGCTGGTGGTGCGCGGCGGGCGGGTCATCGCGCGCGGGCACCACGCCAGGGCGGGCGGGCCGCATGCCGAGATCGTCGCCCTGCGCGAGGCGGGCGCACGGGCGCGCGGCGCCGAGGTCTACGTCACGCTCGAGCCGCACGACCACCAGGGCAGGACGCCTCCCTGCTCCGAGGCGCTGATCGCCGCGGGCGTCGCGCGGGTGGTGATCGGCAGCATCGATCCCAATCCGCTGGTGCGCGGCCGCGGCATCCGGAGGATGCGCGCCGCGGGTCTCGATGTTGTCACTGGCGTGCAGAAAGTGAATTGCGATTCAGCAAATGAATCCTGGTTCAAGTTCATCACCACCGGCTTGCCGTGGGTCCACCTCAAGGCGGCGATCACGCTCGATGGCAAGCTGGCGGCGGCGTCGGGCGACTCGCGCTGGGTGAGCGGACCTTCCTCCCGGCGCCGCGTTCACCAGCTGCGCGATCAGCTCGACGCGGTCCTGGTCGGCATCGGCACCGCCATCGCCGACGATCCACGGCTCACCGTGCGCGGCGTGTCCGGCGGGCGCGATCCCGTCCGTGTGGTGGTAGACGCGCGCGCCCGCCTGCCACCGCGCGCCCGCCTGCTCCCCGCGCTGGTCGCCTGCACTTCCCTCGCTCCTGCGGCGCGCGTGCGGCGGCTCGAGAAGTCGGGGGCGGTTGTTCTGCGCTGCCGCGGCGGTGCGCGCGTCGATCTCGAAGATCTGCTGCGGCAACTCGCGGGGCGCGGCCTCACCTCGGTGCTGGTCGAAGGCGGGGCCGCGCTCCATGGCAGCTTTCTCGCGCAGGCGCTCTGGGACGAGCTCTCGCTCTTCGTCGCGCCCAAGCTTGCGGGCGAGGGCGCCCTCTCCTGGGCCGGCCTGCCCGGGGCCACCTCAATGAAGGACGCGCTGAAGGCGCGCATCCAGTCGGTCGACTCCGCCACCTTCGCGCCCGATCTCCTCATCCGCGCGCGTCCGGCCGGAGGCACGCGCCCTTTGCCTGCCCGAGGCGGCCGCACGCCGCCGCCGCGGTGACCCGAAAGCGACGCTCTGTCCTTGTTGGGCGCCGAAGCCGGTGGCCTCGAGGATCACGCTCTGCTGAAGGTCGAGCGTGCGCCGATGAAGTACAGGGCGTTCGCGATGACGCGCGACATCTTGTTCGGCCCGCTGTCCGCCTTCGCGGCAGCGAGGCACGCTCGGAAAGAATCGAGGTTATCAGTGCACGTCACACCGTTTCAATCGGGTAAGCCGAAGTCCTGCACCTTGTAGCCAGCAGTCCTCGAGGAGCTTCTGCGCGACCGTATTGATTTCCCGATGAGCTACCATCCACGCGACCGGCGCGGGCCTCTTTGCCGCGGGCATCGGCAACGTCACCGGCGGCCGGATGCTGGGGATGGGGACTCAGGCACCGCCCTCTTCGCCGGCGTCACCTTTGACGTTTTTGGTAAGACCAGTCGATGATCGCTCAGCAGCTGACATCGGAGCGCAGAACCTGTCCGGGTTGCCGCGGAGAAGAAGTGGCCCGGGCTTTCCAAGCGCGAGGAACAACCCTCGCCGAGGCTGAGTTTTCGGTGATGCGCTGCTCCTCCTGTGGACTGGGCTGGACCGAGCCGGCTCCTTCTTGGGACCAGATTGGACGCTGGTATCCGGCGACCTATTACGGCAAGGAGAACGTCCGCTTCAACCCGCTCATCGAGCGTCTCGTGCGCTGGTTCCGCCTGCGCCGGGCCAGGGTCATTGCGGGGCTGGTTCCTCCGGGAACGGTGATCGACATCGGCTGCGGCCGCGGCTTCATGCTCAGTTTCCTGCGGGAGCTGGGCTTTCATCCCGAGGGCGTGGAGCTGAGCGACGCCGCCGCGTGGCATGCTCGCAATCGGCTCCAAATCGATGTGCACGTCGGTGATGCCCTCGAGGTACCCGTCCAGCCCGGCCAAGCCCAGGCCATCGTTCTCTGGCATTCGCTCGAACATGTGAACGCGCCTTGGGCAGTGCTCGCTCGAATGAAAGATCTCCTGAAGCCCGGAGGCATCCTCGTCGTGGCTGTCCCAAACTTCGACAGCCTGCAGGCGCGTCTGTTCGGCGCCAGCTGGTTTCACCTGGATGTTCCGCGGCACTATTTCCATTTTGGTACACGCGCGCTGAAGCAGCAGCTCTCGAATCTCGATCTGGAGCTCGTGCAGGAAGACCACTTCTCGCTGGAGCATAATCCGTACGGCTGGCTGCAGAGCATGTACAACGCGCTCGGCTTCGACTTCGACTTTCTCTACTCGTTCATCAAGAACCGGTCGGCCCGGATGGTTTCCATCCGGAAGCACCCGGTGCAGGCCTTGTTGACCCTTTCGTTGCTGCCGATCTTCCTGATGGTCTCCCTGATCATGACCGTCGTGGAGGCAGGCCTGCGCCGGGGCGGAACCATCGAATTATATGCCCTCAAAAAATGACTACGGATGGCGCTGCGCGTCCTCCAGCGCGTTGCGCACCGACTGGGCGACGTCCGGAATCGACGGGTTCAGCCGAAGCGCTTGCTGGAGCTCCGCCACCGCCCGCGTGAAGCGTCCTTGCTGGGCCAGCATGGTGCCAAGGTTGTAGTGAAGCCGGGCGTTGTCCGGCTCCGCGGCAACCGCACGCTCCAGGATGGACAGTGCCTCGGAGCTGTGGCCGTGCATGCCCAGTGCGACGGCGTAGTCGCCCTCGGCCTCGGCGGAGTGCGGCGCACTCAGGAGTTGCCGATAGTAGGCGAGCCCTTCATCGATCCTTCCTAGCTGCACTAAAGCGGCAGCCAGCCGCCCCTCGACGAACGGGTCGTCGGGCTCGATCCTCTCCGCCTTCTTGAGCCATTGGAGCGCCTCCAGGGCTCGTCCCTCGCGGACCAGCAGAGCGCCCAGGTTGGCCATGCTGA
>JAYWBT010000106.1:0-5030 GCA_043781235.1 Deltaproteobacteria bacterium | reverse complement strand
GTTGGTGGCGCCGTTGTCCACGAAGCGGTGGGCAAACTTCTTCAGGAACCCGCCGGCGCCGAGGTGTGGAAGCACGCGGCAAAGTTATGTCTGGACGCTCGGGTTCGCCGTCGCACCGCCCGTCGAGCGAGCCGCCTGGCGGCCGGGCCTCCGTCGCGATTGCGCCCGGAGCGTCGGATCCTCAACTTTCCGCTTCGCAAACACTTTGAGGAGGTCAGCCGTGAACGCCATCGGTTGCTCGAGTCCCAGCATCAAGAAGTGAAGCAGCTGTTCAAGAAGTGCGAGAAGGCGAGCGGCGAGAGCAAGCGCCAGCTCTTCGAGCAGATCGCCGATGCCCTCGCGGTGCACGCTTCCCTCGAGGAGAAGCACTTCTATCCGGCGACCAGGTCGGCCCGGACCGAAGATCTCCTGCAGGAGGCGGTCGAGGAGCACCTCTCGGTGAAGCGGATCGCCGATTCGGCGCAGGGGCTGTTCTGCGCGGCCGGTGCGTTCCACCTGGACCCGGTGCGGCCGGTGGAGCGCGCCGTCTTGACGCATGCACACGGCGACCACGCGCGCCGGATCGAAATCGTATCTGTGCACGCCGGAGACGGCGGCGCTGATTCGCCGGCGGGTGGGCGACGCGCTGATCGAAACTCTGCTATACGGCGAACGTCGGCGCATCACCCTGGCCACCCTGCGCGCCCTCATCCCTTCGTCTTGTTGACGGTGACCTTGCCGGTCTCCAGCATCCGCTTGATCTCCGTGACCAGCTGGTCCGGCAGGCAGGGCTTGGCGAGGAACGAATCGCAGCCCGCGTCGCTCGCGCCCTTCGAGTGACCTGCCAGCGCATGCCCGGTCAGCGCCACCACCGGAATCCGGCGGGTGCGGTCGTCGGCCTTGAGCCGCCGCGTCGCCTCCCAGCCGTCCATCACCGGCAGCGAGAGGTCCATGATGATGATGTCCGGCAGCCGCGCCCGCGCCGCGTCGACCGCTTCCTTGCCGTTGGTAGCCTCGATGACGTCGTAGCCCGAGAAGCTCAGGTACGCGGAATACATCTCGCGGTTGTCGGCGAAATCGTCGACCATCAGGACCAGCGGCTTCTTCATAGGGGATTCCTTTCTAGACAAGCGAGGGGAGCCCGCGCAAGGGGACGCAGCACGCGCGCCGCTCTTCACCGTCCAGCGCTCAGGGGACAATCGGCAGTCGCTACGGGCTGACGCTCAGCTTGCCGATGAGGAAGTCGGTGGAGCCGGCCTGGTTGGTGCCGGCCTTGTTCCGCACCGCTGCGCGGAAGGCCGCGGGCAGCGAGGTTCCGTCGAAGACGGCGCCGGTCGCGGCGCTGCCCCGCAGGTGCAGGCGCAGCGTGTAGAGCACCGCGCCGGCGGCGACGGCCGAGTCGGAAGGCGTGGCGCCATTCCCCGCGGCCTTCTGCGTCTGCACCGAAACCAGCACGCCCTTGAGCGGTCCGGTCGCGAGCAGCGCGGCTCCGGCCGCGATGGGAGCCGTTCCCGGCGGCAGCGCGCTGCCGGGCACGAGCGAGGTCGCGTCCGCGCGGGCGCGCGTCAGGTCGAGCGGCAAGTTCATGCCCGCCGAGAAGGCCGTCAGCGGCACGCTGGTGACGAGGTCGAGGACCGCGACCTCGGGCGTGGAAGCCGCATTGGCGACCAGCCGGACTTTGCCGCCGGCGGCGGGCGCCGTGTACACCAGCTGCCAGGTGGTCGCGTCGAAGGTCGCCTTCGCGCCTCCGGCGAGCGTGGCTACCAACGTCCGTGGCCCCGTCGCGGAGCCGAGCGTCGCGGTCGCGCTGGCGGTGCCTTCAGCGTCGGTGCCTTGCGAGGCGGCGGCGTCGCCCGAAATCGGCGCGCTCCAGACCGGCGCGGCGGTGAGCGCGAAATTTCCGTAGGGGTCGGTCGCGCGCACCCGCAGCGAGAGCAGAAGGGCGCTGCCGGCGGTGCCGTGCTGATCGTTTCCACCCGAGATCACCAGCGCCGTCGCGGGGCCGGCCCTGCCGATGGCCGAGAAGGGAATCGTGACCGCCTTGTAGAGCGCCTGGAACTGTTGGGCGCCGGCGATCTTGTCGAGCGTCGCGGTGACGGTCGCGATGCCGTCCGCGCCCGTCGTCGAACTGCCCGCCGAGAGCGCGCTCGCCCCGGCGAACACTTTCCACGAGACCGGCTCGCCCGCGACTGCATTGCCGAACGCGTCGACCACGCGCGCGGCGAACGGGGCGGCCAGCGCGCTTCCGGCCGTTCCCGTCTGCGCATCGCCGCTCGCAAGCTGGAGCGCGGACCCGGCCGCGGCGGTGATGGCGACAGGCAAAGTGGCCTGCACGGTCCCGGAGACGATGGTCAGCGTGTGCGGGCCCGCCTTCTTCAGCGTGACCTGGGCGCTCCGCTTTCCGTGGTCGGCTGCGGCGAAGGAGATCGGCTGCGCCAGCGGCTCGGTGGCGTCGTCGATCTCCGCCGTGCCGACGAAGTCCAAGGGCGCCCCCTTGGTGTCGAGCGCGGCGACCTGCATCTGGAAGGATTGCCCGGCGACGCTGCCTGGCGCCCCGCTGACGGAGAGACTGCCGAGCTTGGGCGGAGTCGAGCTGCAGGCGAGCACGCCCACGACGAGCAGGAACCGCTTCATGGATGACCTCCCAGCTTGGCGAGGAGCGCGGTGAGGTCCGCGTCGTCGATGGCGTTCACGCTGCCCAGAAGGTCCGAGGAGTGGCTGTAGGTCGGCCAGCCCGGCGTCGCGGGCGTGGTGCCCATGCGGGCGGCGAGTGCCGCGACGTCGGTGAAGTCGATGGCGAGGTTGCGATCGTAGTCGCCGCCGATGCGCTGGTTGAAAGTCGTCGGGGCCGCGCCGTCGCGGAAGCGGGTGCCGTTGTCCTGCAGGCCGGTGAAGACGGTGAGCGGGTTGCCGTCGGCGGGGTCGCCGGACGCGATCGAGTAGCAGAGGTGGGTGGCGAGGCCGCGGTTGTGATCGCGCCAGGTCACGAAGGTCGGCAGCGTCGCGGCGTCGAAGACGTTGTTCGAGCTGAAGAGGCCGCCGTCGCTGCCGACGAAAGCGCGGGTGACGCCGTTCACCACCACCGTCGCGGCCGCGTGCCAGTCGGCGTGCACGTACGGGAGCTGTCCGGCTGTCACCGACCCGCCGGCGGGCGGCAGCCAGTGCGAGACGTTCTCCCAGGTCGGGCTGGCCGCGGTTCCGTTGAGCGTGCGCAGGCCGCAGAGGTTTCCGCCGGCGAGCACGTGGTCGGGGCTTTGCGGATCGACGACGAGGTATTGGTTGTAGTCGGACTGATCGTGACCGACGTTCATGTCGCCGCAGTCGACCGTTCCGTTGGCCAAGACGGTGGGATTGGAGAGCGTGCCGGTGGCGTCGCTCCACGAGTTGCCGCCGTCCTTCGAACGCCAGAACCCGCGCGTAAAACCGCTGCTTTCGTCGCCATTGGCGACGAAAGCGTAGACCACCGTCTGCGTCGCGGTGGCCGTGCTGCCGGCCGCAAGCGTGACGCGCCCGAAGTCGGACACCGCGGGCAGCGCGCCCAGTGAGCGCAGCGAAGTCCAAGTCGCGCCCGAGTCGGTGCTGCGCCAGATGTCGCCGAGGTTGCAGGCGGCGCCGCCGCCGACCCAGGGCGGAATCAGCGACTGCGAGCAGGAGTAGATCCCGCTGGCGAGCCAGATGCTGCCCGACGCGCCGGAGCCGAGGTAGGCGAGGCTCCAGAGCGCTTCGGTGACCTGGGTGCCGGAGTTGGGCAGATCGATGAGCGAGAACGAGGCGCCGCCGCTGGTCGAGAGATAGAGGCCGAAGTCGGTGGCGACCAGCACGCGGGTGCCGTCGTTTGGATCGACGCGGAGGTCGCGGATGCTCATCGGCTGCGAGATGAACCCTCCGGTGCCGGGAGGGTACGTTCCCGAGAGCGTCACCGGCGCGGACCAGGTCGCGCCGTCGACGGACTTGATCACCGCGGCAGAGTGGAAGTGGCTGTCGAAGTCGCCGAGGCCGGCGTAGAGCGTGTCGGGACTCTGCGGGTCGAGCGCGAAGGCGCCCACCGAGAGATCGGCGGCGCCGTCGGTGATCGAGACCCAGGTCGGGTGGGGGAACCCGCTGAGGAAGTTCCAGGTCTTCCAGATTCCGCCGCCGGCGTTCGAGAGGAAGACGACCTCCGGATCGCGCGGATCGACGGCGACGCCGGTGGGCCGCCCGGAGTCGACTCCGGAGATGGCCACGCCGTTGCGCTCGAAGGCCGCGTCGGTGGGGCCGAGGTTCACCCACTCCAGCGCGCCGGAGCCGAGCGCGAGGGGTGCGTCCGGCCGCAGCCGCCGCTCCTGCGCGGCGATGCGCATCCACTCGGCGCGCGCGGCGGGAGGCGCATCGCCAAGAATCGCCTTCAAGGCCTCGCGCCGCTCGTGGTTCGACGGCTCGTCTTCTCTTTCCTCGGCGGCGGAGGCGCGGGCACACAGCAGCGCCGCCGCAAAGAGGGCGATCAATCTTCGCATGTCTGGATTCTCCCCTGGCTGAAATCTACTCGTGACGCGATAGGTGATGTCAATCTTGACCTTCAGCGTTTTCGCGGTCGATGGTGCCCGGCATGAGAGCCCTTCTTCCCTTCTGCGCGGCGCTCTTGGCCTGCGCCTTCGCCACGCCGCCGTCGCCCGCAGCGTCCGCCGCGCTGCCGCTGGCCGCGTCCGACGACCTGACCTGCGCGGTGGATCGCGACTGCGCGCTGACCTGGGTCGCCGACGGCGCCTGCTGCGCGATGCTCTGCAACCCGCGCGCGGTGACTGCGACGCGGTCGCGAGCGCTGGCTGCCGCGCACTGCCCCTCCGAGTGCCCGGCCCCCGAGTGCGCGCCGCCCTCCGCGGCGCCGTCGCCGGCTTGCGAGCGCGGCCGCTGCGTGGTGCGCACGACGCGCTGAACGGCCCAGCCCTCGAAGACGCGCGGCGGTCGGGCTAGAGTGGTCGCGTGCTCTTCGACACGCGAGCCGGGGCTCTGCGCCTGCGCTGGAATGATCGGGGCCTCGTCGCCATCGAGATGCCCGAGCTGTCACCGCGCGA
>JAYWBT010000105.1:0-14826 GCA_043781235.1 Deltaproteobacteria bacterium | reverse complement strand
CCACGCTGTCGGTGCAGGACCATGGCAAGGGGTTCGACCTGCCCACTGACTTGCAGGAGCTTTCCCGGCAAGGCCATTACGGCCTCGCCAATATGCGCGAGCGCGCCAACAAGGTTGGCGGCCGCGTGACGATGTCTTCCGCGCCCGGCTGCGGAACCCGCGTCGAGCTGACCGTCCACGCCGGAGAGGAGCAAGAGCGATGAGCGCCGCACCCGCACGTCCGGCCGCAGAGAAGATCAAGGTCGTGATCGTCGAGGACCAGCCTCAGATCCTGAAGAACCAGCTCAAGATCCTGCAGGAGTCGCAGGAGATCGAGGTGATCGGGACCGCGCTTTCGGGCGAGGCGGCGCTGGAGCTACTCCAAATCCGCCAGCCCGATGTCATCCTGCAGGATCTCGGTTTGCCCCGCATGACCGGCATCGAGGTGACGCGCGAGGTGAAGCGGCGCTGGCCCGCCGTCGAGGTGCTGATCTTCACCATCTTCGACGAGGAGGAGAAGGTGATCGAAGCGGTCAAGGCGGGCGCGTCCGGCTATCTGCTCAAAGGCGCGACGAGCGATCGCATCCTCGACGCCATCCGCGAGGTGCACGCGGGCGGCAGCGTGATCCAGCCCAACCTGGCCCGCCGGCTGCTCAAACACTTTCACGTTCCCGAGACGGCGGAAGGCAAGGCCGAGCAGGCCAGGCGCGAGCTGCCGCCGGGTAACCGCGCCGAGCCGCCGACGCGTCCGCTCACCGAGCGCGAGATCGAGATCCTGCGGCTCATCGCCAAGGGCCTCTCGAACAACGAGGCGGCACAGGTGCTGACCTTGTCGCGCGCCACCGTCCGCACCCACCTCGAACACATCTACGAGAAGCTCGAGGTCAGCAACCGCGTCGAGGCGGTCACCGAAGGCCTGCGCAAGGGCCTCATCGAGATGTGAAGCCGCGTCGGGCGGTTTCTCGAGGCGGATCTTTTATCGTAGCCGGACCAGCTCATTGATGGTGAAGAGCTCGTCGCCGTCGAGGTTGGCGTCGTCGAGGGCCTCGGGCGGATAGCCGATGTCGCAGAGCCACAGCTCGCCGGTGAACTGCCACGCAAGCGGCGCGAACAACCCCGCGACGGGCAGCCCGAGCGCGAGCGTGGTCCTGGCGCGCAGGGTCGGCGCGCCTGGTTCGCCCGAATCGGGCGCGAGCCCGCTCGGGCACTCGAGCGACAGCGCGGTCCCGCGCACCTCGTTGCAGAGCCGGACCAGGCCCGCCAGCGGCTCCTGCGGCGCGCCTGTCAGGCCCACGCCGACCAGGCCGTCGATGACCAGATCGGCGTCGGCGACCGCGCCGCGCACCAGGGGCGAGCGAGGCTGGAGCAAAGTCAGCCGCAGCGCCTCTGCTGTCTCGGCGGCTGCGAGCGTCTCGCCACGCATCTCCTTCTCGTCGCCCACCAGCACCGCGGAGCAGTCGGCACCGAACCCGTGGAGGATGCGCAGCGTGTGCAGCGCCACGCAGCCCTTGACGCCGTTGCCAATCAGTCCGACCACCGTCGCGCCCGCGACCTGGTTCTCCAGCAGCTTGCGTGACAGCGCGGCGGCGGCGCGCGCGGCGGCCTCGGTCATCTGGGCGCGCGTGACGCCGAACCCGATCGCGGCCTCCTCGACCCGGGCGAGCAGACCGGTGCTGATAGGAGGAAGCTCGAGCGCGTTGGCCATGAGAATTGGATCTAGCACGACCGGCCTCGGCTGCACCCCCGTTGACGGCCCGCTGCAGCGCCACTTCGCCACCACGCAGCCAGGCAGGCGCTCAACCACGGTGGCGCTTGCGGCGGCGACGGAGGCCGTGCTATGCGCGCTGCCCCATGTACCATTTCATCATCACCGTCCACGTCCTGGTCAGCATCTTCATGATCTTCGTCATCCTGCTCCAGCCCGGAAAGGGCGAGGCGATGGGCGGGGCCTTCGGCGGCGGCGGCAACTCGAACACCGTCTTCGGCGGGCGCGGGTCGGTGACCTTCCTCTCCAAGGTCACCACCGGCTGCGCCATCATCTTCATGCTCACCTCGCTGACGCTCGCGTACCGCTCGTCGCACAGCGACTCGGTGCTGCGCTCGCGCCGCAACCTCGCCGCCCAGGACGCCAGCAAGAAGCCGGCCGCAAAGGCCGGCGCTCCCGTGCTGCCGACCGGGCAGACTGCGCCCGCTCCGGCGACCGGCGGCGCGGCGGTGCCGGTACCCGGCCCGACCACGTCCGGTCCTGCCGAGCCGGCGGTCACCAAGCCGGCCGCCCCGGCGGCCCCCGCGAAGCCTGCTCCGAATCCGAAGGGGAAGTAGTTGCAGCGTGCGCTCGAGCGGTGCTAGAAGCCGCACCGCTCAAAGACTCGCCCAGGTGGTGGAACTGGTAGACACACCAGCTTGAGGGGCTGGCGGGTAAAACCGTGGAGGTTCGAATCCTCTCCTGGGCACCAACCGCAGAAAATCGAAGCAATCCGGCGTAGGCGCCAGAATCAGGCCGGGACCCGAAAGGGTTCCGGTCTTTCTTTTGGCGCCCGATCCTGCTCGTCAGGATGCTCCTTGAGCCAGTGTCTTGATCGTTGCGGGCGGTCCGACGGAATCACGGCGTGCGAGCGGCGCCGGCACGCCGGCAGTTGGCAGCGGGGCGAGCTGTTGTCATCTTCTCAACATAACCCTGAGGAGGCGCACGCATGGACGACAAGCTCAACAAGGGCCGGCAGCAGAACGAGGGCGAGGGCAGCACGACCGCGGATAAGACCTACCGCGAAGGCGCCACCCGCTTCGCCAAAACGACCGACACGCTGGAAAAGGGCCTCGAGGCCGGGCGCGACGTCGAGATGTACAAGGACGACTTTGATTCGGCAGAGAAGGCGGGCCGCTCGCACAGCGCGGGGGATCTGCCGAACGAACTGTCGAAAGATTCCGGCAACCGGAAGTAAGCCGAGGCCGTGAGCAGGGCGGCCCGGCCGACGCGGTCAACCGGCGGACTACATCTCGTAAAGGTAAAGCGTGCTGCGCAGCGGCCCGTTCCAGAGCACGCGGCGCTGGCCTCGCGGGCGCATGCCGAAGGCGCTCTCGAAGTCTTCGCTCGCCGAGAGCACGGCGGCGCGGTGGCCCGAGAGCGGGCGCAGCGCCGCGCCGAGCGAATGGTAAAAGCTCTTCAGCTGCTTGCGTCCGCCGGCGTCGAGCCGCTCGCCGTAGGGAACGTTGAGGACGAGTTGGCCCGGCGGCGAGAGTGGCTTGATTTCGCGCACGTCCTGCTGGAAGACGCGCACCGCGACGCCCGCGCGCTGGACGTTCTCGCGGGCGGCGGCCACTGCCTCGGGGTCACGATCAGAGGCGAGGATCTCGGGGGGCTTCACCACCCCCGCCCGCAGCTCAGCGCGAATTCTCTCGAGCACCGCCTGGTCACTCTGGGTCCGCGGCCAGCGTTCGCACGCGAGCCGCCGCTGCTCGTTGGGCGCGCGGCACGAAGCAAGCAGCGCGGCCTCGATGGCGATGGTGCCCGACCCGCACACCGGGTCGTGCAGCGGCGTCTTGCGGTCCCAGCCGGAAAGGAGCAGCACCGCGGCGGCCAGCGACTCCCGCAGCGGCGCCTCGACGGTGCGGACACGGTACCCGCGGTTCGAGAGCAGGTCCCCCGCGAGGTCGAGCGAGACGCTGCACTTGCCGTTGCCGAGGTGCGCGACCACCAGCACGTCCGGCGCCTTCACGTCGACGTCGCGGCGGCCGAGCGTGTCCACCACCGCGTCCTTGATCTTCAGCTCGACGAAGTGGGTGTGGTTCAGATGCTCGGTGCGACCGGTCGCGCTCACGGCGAAGGTCTGGCCCGGAACAATCAGGTCGGCCCAGGGCAGCTTCGCGGTGCCCTCATAGAGCTCCTCGGCAGTGAGCGCTGGGAACTCGCCGACCGGCTCCAGCACGCGCAGCGCGGTGCGCAGCAGCAGGCAGGCCCGCAGCGCGACCTCACGCGGGCCGGTGAAGCGGACGATGCCGACCGATGGGCGGATGCCTTTGGCGCCGAGCTCCGCGAGCTCGAGCTCCATCGCGGGCTCGGCGCCGCGCGGGCAGGTGGCGTACCAGGAGCGGAACATTGGCCGGGCCTGTATACGCTGGAACGATGGCGAGCGCGGCACACGCCACTCTGATCAGCAGCACAAGAAGAAGGGCCCGGACTGGCTGCGCCCGGGCCCTCGCTGATTCACGACCGAGATTCGACCAGGCCGCTGCCGCGCGTCCCCGAGCGCTGGCTGCGGCACAGTCGCGTCGGCGATACGCCGACACGCTCCTAGTTCAGCGTCACGTCGTCGAACTTCGTGTAGGTCGGATCGGCGCTGTAGTTGTCGTCGTGGTTCGTCAGCGTCAGCGTGTAGCTGGTGCCGGCGCTGACGCTCGCGGTGATGTTGGTCCAGCTGGACGACGAGGCGCAGGTCTTCGGAAGCATGGTCGTCGTCGTGCCGGTCGAGTTGTTCTTCAGCGTGAGGGTCACCCAGTCGTAGGTGATGGTGTCCGGGCAGACGCTCGCGTACCAGACGCTCAGCGAGCTCTTGCCGGAGGGCACGGAGAAGGTCTGCACGATGTTGCTGTCGCCATTGGTCGGGGTGGTGCTGCCGGCCTGCGCGCAGTGCGTGCCGCCGTGGCAGCCGCTGGTGGAGATGCTCTCGGAGGCGCCCGAGGTGGTCCAGCCCGAGAACGAGCCAGTCTCGAAGCCGCCGTTGGTGATGCCGCCGCCACCGCCGCCCCCGCCGCCGGTCGAAATGGTCGCGTCGTCGTAGAGCGTGTAGGTCGGGTCGCTCGAGTAGTTGTCGTCGTGGCTGGTCAGCGTCAGCGTGTAGCTGTGGCCCGCGGTCAAGGACGAGGTGGCCTGAGTCCAGGCGTTCGTTGCGCAGGCTTTGGCGATGACGGTCGCGGTGGAACCGGCGGTGTTGTCTTTCAGGGTCGCGAGCGCCCAGTCGTACGTCACCGTGTCGGGGCAGGTCTCCTTGTACCAGACCGACAGGCTGGCGGCGCCGGTCGGGGCGGTGAAGGTCTGCGCGATGCTGCTGTCGCCGTTGGTCGGCGTGGTCGCGCCGAGGCGCGCGCAGTAAGTGCCGGCGTGGCAGCCCGAGCTCGCGACGGTCTCCGAGGCGCCCGACGCGGTCCAGCCGCTCAATGAGCCGGTCTCGAAGCCGCCGTTGGTGATGCCGCTCCCGCCGCCCCCGCCGCCCGCGGGGGTCACGGTCAGCGACACGCTGGTCGAGTGCGAGGCGGTGCCCTCGGTGCCCTTGACCGTGATGGTATACGTGCCCGCGGTGGCGGTGGTGCTGGCCGAGAGGGTCAGCGTCGACGAGCCGCCGGCGGTGACCGAGGCAGGGCTGACCGAGGCGGTCACGCCGGAGGGCGCGCCCGAGAGGGCGAGCGACACGGTCGACGCGCTGCCCGAGGTCACGGAGGTGCTGATGGTGCTCGAGCCCGCGGCGCCCTGCGCGACGCTCACGCTCGACGGGCTGGCCGAGATGGCGAAGTCATTGCCGGCCACTGCGCGCGACGCGATGCAGTCGTTGGCGGCGTTGGAGAACTCCTTCTGCACGGTGTAGCTGACGCCATCGCTGCCCGTGATCTGCGCCTGCTGAGCGTTGCAGATGTCGCCGTTTTCACCGTTGACGGAGTCGTACCAGGCGAGCGGCGCCGCGATGGGGCCGGCGATGCCGACCTCGCAGTCGGTGATCGTTTCGGACATCTCGTGCGATGCGACCGAGGTGTAGTTGTTGAACGTGGTGCTGCCGCCACAGCCCGAGGCGCAGCCCGAGCCGGCCTGCATGTCGGGGTGCACGCCGTAGTAGATCTCGCCGTGCCCGGGCACGTTCGCGATGGTGCCGTGATAGGCGCAGAAACCGCCCGCAACGCAGGAGCTCGAGTTGCCCTGCGTGATGGTGATTCCGGGAGGGAAAAAGATGGCGTAATAGGTGTTGTCGTTGCCGGCCGCATCGTGGGTCGGCGCGGGCAATATGCCGGCCTGGATCTGGTTCGCGAGCTCGGTCTGGATGGCCGAGTCGTCCACCGGCGAGCCGCTCGCGGCCGGCGTGATCTGGACCTGCCGCAGGAAGCTGCCGCGGCCGATGATCTGGTTGCTGCCGCCGCTCGCGGGAGTGTTGTACTCACTGAACATGTCAGTGAAGGGGCTATTGAGGATGCCCTGATAGAAAGTCGCCATGCTGGGTGACGAGGTATTGCCGACATTGCTCAGATAGCTGCCGCCGCCCCAGAGCACCTGCACGACCTGCATGTTCGAGACGACGCGGCCGCCGTAATAGGTCAGGTGAGCGCCGGCCGGAGCGGTATAGGGGATCGGCGCGCTGCTATCGCGGACGGGCATCTTGTGGACGCGCGAGCCGTAGCGAAGCTCCTGTTGATTCGGCGAATCGGCGGGGAGTGCGCCGCCGCAGCCGACGAGCGCGAGCGTGGCAACCGCGGAGAACGCGAGCGAAAAGGTGCTGGCCTTCGGTCCTTTTTGCAGCATAGGGAGACCCTCGGTTTCGCCGCGCCGTCAAGTGGCTGCGGGTGGCGAACGGTCGCAACTTTGATGACGGTTCGCAATGGAGCCCCGCGGCCCGACGATTACCGCATATCTGTAATCAGCAGGATTCATCAATCAAATCGCGTCCATTCAACCAGTGTCGCTCAAGGTAGGTGTTTCTCCCATCCACGGTTTGTCCGATGGGACCAGGCATCCTGGCTGCTGGCCTTTGCCGGCGACAAAGCGGGCCCTCGGAGTCGGGAGTACCATCCAGAAATGGCGCGGCTCACGGCGAAGGCGCTGGTGATCGACGACGAGCGGAACATCCGCTCCGCGCGGGCTGCCGTAGGTACCGCGACCCGCGACCCAGTTTGCGATTCGCCGGATAGCAAGCACGCGCGGCGTCAGCCTTCGCTCTCGTCGGCACCGGGCGCAGTTGCCATGCGTAAAAGCCGCCGCAGCTTCGAGCTCCTGGCGCAGGCGCCACAGCCTTTTCCGGTGTACGCCCGCGCGGCGAGGCGACGCCGTCGGGGATCTCGCCGATCCCCATTCCTCCGCCGCACAGGCGAATGGCGGGCTTCCTCAGGATCGCGCCCGGCTCGCAGATCGAAGCTGGAGTCGACACGCGTCGCTCATCGTTCAGGGCAGCACGGGCCGCTCTCCAGCCGGCTGGCGGGGGCGCGCCTCGACCCGGGCGCGCACCTCGTCACCAAGGCCCCGCAGCGATGGGCGCCTCGCGAGCACCTCGAAGCCCGCGACAACGAGCTCGAGAACGGGCTCGCGATTGAGATGGCAACCGCCGGAAAGCCGCGCCCAGAGCGGCGTCACCGCATCCACGAGGCGGCGTAAAAAAGCACCTGTAGGCCGCACGTGATCGAGCAGGCGCAGCTCGCCGCCGTCCCGCAGGACGCGCCGCGCTTCCAGCAGTGTCTGCCTCACGTCCGGGACGCTGCAGAGCACCAGGCTCTCGACCACCGCGTCGAAGGCGCCGTCGCGGAAAGGCAGCGCCTGGGCGTCGGCGCAGACCAGCGGCATTTCCCTGGAGCGGCGGCGTGCCCGGTGCAGACCTTCGAGATCAACATCAATGCCGACGGTCCGGGCCGCGGGCCCGTAGTGCTCGAAGAGCCGGCCGGTCCCGGCGCCAAGCTCGAGCACCCGGCCCGCGAGACCTTCGACGAGACGCTGGCGGGCGCGGCGCAGACCCAGCCGGTCCAGCGTGCCCATCACCACGTCGCATGCGAGGGCAGAAGCCATCTTGCCTTTCTAGACGGAAGTCTTTCCCTGCACGCTCTTTCCCCAGAAGGGAGCGTGGATCAGCGGCGCGACGCCGCAGAAGTTGAAGACACCGGCGGCGAGCGGAATGACTCCGGCGATGGCCAGGATGAGCCCGCCCGTCCCGCCCACGAAGCGCAAGCCCGCCACCATCATCGCGACGCCTGCGAGGATGCGAACGATGCGGCCGACCGGGGACGCCATGAATCGTGCGAACTCCATTGTGCACCTCCTGCTGCTTCAGCGCCTGCCGCTGCTATAGGAAGCGGCTGCTATAGCAAGCGGCCGCTCCGGGCGTGCGATCGCTGTAGCGCGTGCGACCGCACGCCGCAGCGTCAGCAGCGCGGCGGCGCTGTGACGATCGAGTGAACCGCCTTCTCGACACCCGACCTGGTCACGGTGCCGTCGAAGGTCCCCGCGATGCGACCGTCCGAATCGATGAGTACCGAATGAGGGATGTTCACCACCGAGTAGCTCGCGCCCGCGCTGCCGTCGTCGAGGAGCAGCGGATACGTGAGGCGGCGATCTCGCGCAAAGACCGCAATCTCGTCGGCGCTGCCGCTGTTCTCGGCGATCCCCACGACCTCGAGGCAGTCGGGATGCGCCTGCGCGAGCGCCTCGAGCTCAGGCAGCTCGGCGCGGCAGGGAGGGCACCAGGTCGCGAAGAAGTTGACCAGCACCGGCCGGCCGCGAAGCGAGGTGAGCGCGAGCTTCTGGCCGTGCAGGTCCGGCAGCGTGAAGGCGGGCGCCGAAGCACCGGGCTCGCGCGGAGGCCGCAGCCCGGCGCCAGCGCGCGCCTGCACAACGGCCAGCACCGCGAGCGCGCCGAGCGCCACCGGGATGAACGAGCGACGAGCGAGATCGACGATGCGCATTCCGATGCTCCTCAATACTGCATGGGGACAAAGCCTTCGCTGACCAGCTCGGCGATCTTGGCCGCGCCCTGCGGCACGCGCTGCGCCTCGGGCACGATGTCCTCGATGCCGGCGTTGGCGAGCGCGGTCTCGCAGACGTAGATGGGCACGCCCGCAGCGTGCGCGGCGCGGATAGCGGCGCGGACCGGCTCCGGGATCCCTTTCGCCTTCGTTGAAAGCGCCGCGACCGCGCGCCCGTAGACGACGATGGCGATGTCCTGCAGGCGGCCCGTCTTCTTCATGATGACCGCATGGTGATACGGGCCCAGCAGCTTCATGGCGTCTTCCGGGCCACTCAATGCGACGAGGAGCATCTTGCCCTGGGGCGCCGGTGCGACGGCTGCCGCTCCCAGCAACGGCGCGGCGAGAGAGACGGCGAGCAGAAGGAAGCTCATGGCGAACCCTTGTCGCGGAGGATCGCGTCCTGACTGAACCGATTGCGAGAGGCCATGAAGGTGAGAGCCAAAAACCGGGACAAAGGTTCCGTGTTTCGGGACCAAGGTTCCGTGATCGAAGCGGACAACCCGACACGGCTCCGGTGAACCGTTTGGCAAACGTCCGGCTCCCACGCAGAAGAGGAGCTCCAATGCGCTTGTCGGTCGTCCCCATCTGCCTCACGCTCGCCGCCGGCGCCGCCGCCGCGGAGCCCCTGGAATTGCCCGCCGCGATCCGGCGCGCCCTCGCTTACAGCCCGATGTTGCGCGCGGGCCAGTTCTCAGTAGAGGCGGCGCGTGCCGACGCGGTCGCGGCCCGGGACGCTCATCTACCGACGCTGGAGCTCGGCGCGCGCGCGGTGCGAACCGACGAGCCCGCCGGCGCGTTCGGCTTGCGCCTCGACGAAGGGCGTCTGGCCGCGTCCGACTTCGATCCCGCGCGCCTGAATGCGCCCGCGGCGGTGGGCGGCGTCGGCCTCTCCGCTACCTTGAACCTTTCCATCTATCAAGGAGGCCGCACGCGCGCCGGCGAGCTCGCGGCGCGCGGCCAAGCGCTGGCCGAGGGAGAATCGCAAGAGCGGCGCAAGCAGGAAGTCGCCTTCGCCGTGGTGCGTTCCTATTTCGGGACCCGCGCCGCCACGCAGGGCGCAGGCTACGCGGAGAGCGCAGTGGTCAGCGCCCGGGATATCGAGCGGTTCGCCCGCGAGCGCGTGGCGCAAGGGCTCCTGCTCGACGCGGACGCCTTGCGCGCCACTGCCTTTCGCGCGGATGCCGAAGCCCGGCTGGCCGAGGCGCGCGGAGTGATCGGCTCGTCCCGGGCGGCGCTGGAGATGCTGCTGGGGGAAAAGGTCGACGAGAGCTCGCTGTCCACCCCGCTCGAGGATGGCGCGGCGGTGCCCGCATCCGAGCTCGACCGTCCCGACCTTCGCGCGGCCGCGCTGCGCACCGAGGCGGCGCAAGCCCAGGCGCGCGGCGCAACTGGCACGCTTCTGCCCGAAGTGTTCCTGCAGGCGAGCGCGCAGACGCTGCGTTCGAGCTTCGATCAGGGGTCCACCTGGACCGCGCTTATGGCCGGCGCCCGCTGGGATCTGTCGCTCGGAGCGTTTCACGCGGCCTCGGCAGCGCGAGCCCGGGCCTCCGCGGCCGCGGCATCGGCACAGGCCGAGAACGCGGAAGCGCGCCGCCAGATGGAGGAGGCCCGCTTCGCCATCGCCGCCGCCGCCGCTCGCACCACCGCGGCGCGCGAGGCCGTCGCCGCCTCCGAGTCTGCCCGGACGCTGCGCGCTGCGCGGCACCGCCAAGGCCTCTTGCCCCTGACCGATCTGCTCGACGCGGAGCTCGCTCTCGCGAACGCCCGGGCGCTGCTGGTGCGCAGCCAGCTCGAGAACCGCCTCGCACGCGCGTCCCTGCAACTTGCGTTGGGTCAAGCCATTGAAGGAGTCAAGCAGTGAGAAAAGCTTCGATCCTATTTGCGTTCATCTTCGCCGGGTGCTCAGCGCATGCTCGTGAGGGCGCGCCGCCCGAGTCCCCTGCAGTGAAGGTTCGCCTGGCCTCTTTGGAGGCGGGCGCGCGTACCGTCTGGGTCCCCGCCACCGTGCAGGCGGAAGAGCGGGCCGCCCTTTCGACGCGCGTCGCCGCGCGCGTGCAGCAAGTGCTGGTCCAGGAAGGCTCGCACGTCTTGAAGGGCGCCGTGCTGGTGCGCCTCGACGACTCCGACGTGCGCGGCCAGCTCCGCGCCGCGCAGGCGGCGCTCGACGCCGCGCGGGCGCAGGAGCGGCGCCTCTCGGCGCTCGCGCAAGAGCGCGCGGCGACGCCAAGCGAGCTGGAGGCCGCGCAGGCGCAGCGCGCGAATGCGGAGGCGCAGGTCGATGCGGCGCGGGCGACGCTCGGGTACTCGGAGATCCGCGCGCCTTTCGCCGGCGTGGTGCAGGCGAAGCTCGTCTCGCCGGGGGACCTCGCCGTGCCCGGCCAGCCGGTCCTGCAGCTCGAAGGGCGAGGCCTGGAGGTGTCCGCGACCCTCTCGCCGGCCGAGGCGGGACAGCTCCGCGCCGGAATGCCCCTCACGTTCGAGGCAGGTGGTGCGCGTGGCACGGCACGGATCACCGCCATCTCGCCTGGCGCGGAGGCGATCTCGCACCGGACCCTGGTCCGGGCCCACGTCGTCAAAGCACCAGCCGGCTTGCGTCAGGGCGATTTCGCCCGTCTTTCGCTGCCGGCGACTGTCTCCGATCTGCTCTCGCTGCCGCGCAGCGCGCTGGTCGAACGCGGAGATCTCACCGGCGTCTTCGTCGCGCGGGAGGGGCATGCGGAGCTGCGTTGGCTGGCGCTGGGAGAGAGCACGGCCTTGTTTGTATCCGTCCGCGCCGGCCTGCATGCGGGAGAGCCGGTGATCGACTCTCCCGGGGCCCTGCGCGATGGGCAGCCCATTGAGGTCGTCGATGCCCGCTGAAGCGCGCCTGGGCGTCGCGGGGCGCCTCGCCAAGACTTTCCTGCGCAGCAAGCTCACGCCGCTGATCGTGCTGGGATCGCTCCTCGCGGGGCTTCTCGCCATCTCCGTCACGCCCAGGGAGGAAGAGCCGCAGATCATCGTGCCGATGATCGACGTTCTGGTGCCCTTTCCGGGAGCCTCTCCGCGCGAGATCGAGAGCCAGCTCACCACTCCGCTCGAGCGCAGGCTGTGGGGCATCCCCGGCGTCGAGTACCTCTACAGCTCGAGCCGGCCCGGCGCGGCGCTCCTCACCGTGCGCTTCAAGGTGAACGAGCCGCTCGAGCCCAGCATCGTCAAGGTGCAGAAGGAGCTGGCGGCGCATCCGGAAGTGCTGCCTCCCGGCGCGCTCGCCCCGGTGGTGCGCCTCCTGACCATTGACGACGTGCCTTTCCTGACGCTGACCTTGCACGGCGGAGACCTGCCGGCGGGAGCACTGCGAACGCTCGCCGAAGAGACCGCGCGTGAGCTCGCTGCGGTGCGCGCGACTGCGCAGGTCCAGGTGCTCGGCGGAGCGCGCCGAATCGTGCGCATCGAGCCCGACCCGGACCGGTTGCGCTCGCTGGGTATCTCGCTGATCGAGCTGGTCCCGGCGCTGCGCTCCGCCGACGCCCAGCTCCCTGGGGGAGCGCTCGTCGAGGGTGGGGTCCGCACCGTTCTCGAGGCGGCTGGGTTCGTGCGCTCGGCAGCGGAGATTCGGCGGCTGGTGGTCGCGAGTCGCGGGGGACGGCCCGTTTACCTCGAGGACGTGGCGCTCGTCACCGACGGACCCGAGCCCGAGCCGGCCGTAGTGCTGGTGGCCCGGAAGGGCGAGCCGGGTTTTGAGCAGGCGGTGTCGATCACCGTGGCCAAGCGCGCCGGCACCAATGCCACCGCGCTCGCCAACGAGGTGCTCCACAAGATGGACGCGCTGCGCGGCCGCTTGCTTCCCAACAGCGTACAGGTGGATGTCACGCGCAACTACGGAGAGACCGCCGGAGAGAAGTCGAACGAGCTGATCGAGCACCTGCTCATCGCGACCCTCTCCGTGATCGCCCTGATCTTGCTCGCCATGGGCTGGCGCTCGGCGGTCGTGGTCGCGGTCGCCGTGCCGGTGACGCTCGCGCTCACGCTGCTGCTCACCTACCTGCTCGGCTACACGCTCAACCGGGTCACGCTCTTCGCGCTCATCTTCTCCATCGGCATCCTGGTCGACGACGCCATCGTGGTGGTGGAGAACGTTCACCGCCACCTGCATTTGCCCGGACCCCGCCGCAGCTTCGCGCGCACCGTGCTCGAGGCGGTGGACGAAGTTGGCAACCCGACCATCCTCGCCACCTTCGCCGTCATCGCCGCCATCCTGCCCATGGCGCTCGTGCGCGGCCTGATGGGCCCGTACATGCGGCCCATCCCGGTCGGCGCGAGCCTCGCCATGCTCTTCTCGCTCGCCGTCGCTTTCATCGTCAGCCCCTGGGCGGCGCTGAAAATCTTCCGCAAGGAAGCCGGTCTCCCCGACCTGAGCGCGGATGGAATGCATCCGGGCGACGAAGACCGCGATCCGCCCGAACCGGAGCAGGACGAGCCGGGGTCGAATGCGGAGATCCTGCCCGAGACCCGGCTGACGCGCGTCTACCGGCGGGTGATGGCGACGCTGCTGAACTATCCCGCTGCCCGCTGGGGATTCTTTGCCGGGGTGCTGGTCCTGCTCGGCCTCTCGATGTCGCTGGTCGCGACCGGGACCGTCAAAGTGAAGATGCTTCCCTTCGACAACAAATCGGAGTTCCAGGTGCAGCTCGATCTGCCCGCGGGTGCGGCGCGCGAGGATGCGCTTTTGCTCGGGCAGCGCCTTGCCCGGCGCCTGCTCGAGGAGCCCGAGGTCGAGGCCGTGCAGGTCTACTCCGGCGTCGCCGCGCCCTTCACCTTCGTGGGCCTCGTGCGTCACAGCTTCTTGCGCGGCGAACCCGCGCAGGTCGACCTCCAGGTGAACCTCGTGCCCAAGGGCGCGCGCAAGGCGCAGAGCCACGCCATCGCGACGCGCGTCCGCCCCGCGCTGGAGGGTCTGGCCCGCGCCTCGGGCGCTCGCCTCAAGCTGGTCGAGATCCCACCCGGCCCCCCTGTCCTCGACACGCTCGTCGCCGAGGTCTACGGCCCCGCCTCGGCCGAGCGCGACGCGTATGCGCAGCAGATCCTCGAGGCCTTCCACAGCACGCCGGGCGTGGTGGACGTCGACTCTTCGCTCAATCCGACCGCGCCGAAGCTCTCCTTGCTGGTCGATCACGAAAAGGCCGCGCTGCACGGAGTCTCTGCCGACGCGGTGGTGCAGACACTCTCCCTGGCCGCGCAGGGGTTCCCGCTCGGCTCGCTTCACGTCGAGCGCGGCGCGTCGCAGGTCCCGGTTCAGCTCCAACTCGCAGCAGCGCGGCGCAGCCGGCTTTCGGATCTGCTCCAGCTCACCGTCCCGGGGCAGCGCGGTCCGGTGCCGCTCGGCGAGTTGGTGCAGGTGGAGCACGCACGCGAGGCGCCGGAGATTTTCCACAAGAACCTGGTGCCCGTCGCTTACGTGTTCGGAGATCTCGCGGGCGCCATCGAGAGCCCGGTCTATGCGCTCGCCGCGCTCAATAAGAAGCTCGACGCGCTGACCGCGAAGGGCGGCAAGGCGGTTCCCCGCTACGGGCTCTCCCTGCCCGGCGACACCGAGGGGCTGTCGCTCAAGTGGGACGGCGAGTGGCACATCACCCTCGAGGTGTTCCGCGACCTCGGAATCGCCTTCGCCGCCGTGCTCATCCTCATCTACGTCCTGGTGGTGGGCTGGTTCGAGAGCTTCACCATCCCGCTGGTCATCCTGGTGCCCATCCCGCTCAGCCTGATCGGCATCCTTCCCCTGCACGGGTTGATCGGCGCGTTCTTCACCGCCACCAGCATGATCGGCTTCATCGCCGGCGCCGGCATCATCGTGCGCAACAGCATCATCCTGGTGGACTTCATCGAGCTGAAGCTGCGGGAAGGAATGCCGCTCGCGCTCGCCGTCGAGGAAGCGGGGGTGGTGCGCTTCCGCCCCATGCTGCTCACCGCGTCGGCCGTGATGGTGGGCAGCGCAGTGATGCTCGCGGATCCGATCTTTCAGGGCCTCGCCATCAGCCTGATGGGCGGCGAAGCCGTGACGGTGCTTTCGTGGCTGGCGGTGCCGGTCCTCTATTTCCTCGTCGCCCGGAAGGGCCGTGCCGCCGCGCTCCAGCGCGAATCGGCGCGGCCGGAAGACGAATT
>JAYWBT010000104.1:0-14895 GCA_043781235.1 Deltaproteobacteria bacterium | reverse complement strand
AGCACCGGCTGCGGCTCAACCGCGACAACGCGCTCGCGCTCTTCGCGCCCTACGACCTGGTCATCGACGGCAGCGACAACTTCGGCACGCGCTACCTCGTCAACGACGCCTGCACGCTGCTGGGAAAGCCGCAGGTGCACGGCTCGATCTTCCGTTTCGACGGACAGGCGACGACGTTCTTGCCCGACGGGCCCTGCTACCGCTGCCTCTTCCCGGAGCCGCCTCCTCCGGAGCTCGCGCCGTCGTGCCAGGAGGCGGGCGTGCTCGGCGCGCTGCCGGGCATCATCGGCGTCATCCAGGCCATCGAGGCGCTCAAGCTCATCCTCGGCGCAGGCGAACCGCTCGCGGGGCGGCTGCTGCTCTACGACGCGCTGGAGCAGCGGTTCCGCGAGGTGAAGTACGCGAAGGATCCAGCCTGCCCGGCGTGCGGCAGCAATCCGATGCGCGAGCTCCTGCCCGAATATACTGAAGCGAGCTGCGCAATCGCGCCCCACTCCACTGGCTAGCGACGTCCCGTGCGCGGGCAGGAGTTGCTCAGCCCGGGGGCCATCGACAGCTGGTCAATTGGGTGCAGGAACCAGCGCGGGCCCGCCCAGCGCTGTGCGCGAGAACGCCCAGACGGTAAATGCTCTCGGCTCCGAAAGCCGCAGCGCTGCGGGCTCCACGGTGAAGTGTCCCGTTGAAATCGCCTCGGTGGCAACCGCAAGCTTGAGGCGCACCGGCAGCGGCCAGGGGTTGATCGAGCCGCTGAAGACGAGATGCAGGGCCACGAACCCCGCCCTCGAATCCGCGGCCGCAACCGGTACTCGATAGGATCCGTGGAGCAGCACATGTCCGTCGCGACGCTCGACTGCGAGCGAGATGCCCTCCGTCGCGGGGATGGGAGGCGACCCGTCGGCAGAGACGACGGAAGCAGGCGCCGCATCCAGGCTCCGGAGCACGGGCGCAGCCCCGGGGCCGCGCCGCACCGGTCCCGCGAGGATCACGCGGCGTGGCTCGGACCGCTGCTCACCGGCGATAGCCACGAGCAGCAACTCGGACGGCTCCCAGGGGATGCCCAGGCGCGAGCGCAGCTCCACGGGCAGCGTTTCCGTCGTGCTGCCCTCTCCCATCCGCGCCAGTTCGTCCCCGGCGGGCGCCTCGATGGGCCGGGCGTCGTCGTGAGGCTGAACTCCAAGCTCCGTCCACAAATCGTTGCTCTGCAGATCGACGGCGATCACGGCGGCGAAGTCCGGAAGAGGCAGCAACGCAGCACCTCGCAGCGATGCGGTCCGTCGCAGGACGGCCGGCAGGGTCTTGCGCGACTTGAGCTCCACCCGGGCAGGGGCGAGCAGCGTCAAACCAGCCGGGTGCTCAACCGTGACGAGCCTGTCGAGCAGGTTGGGCGACCAGAAAATCTTGTCGGGCAAGCCTGCGGGCATCCGTGCTCCCGGGTTTGGCGAAGCGAGGATCACGGCCAACGCGAGCGCGCGCAGCTTACCTGGCTCCTGGCGGCAGCATGGCCCGCGTCACGAAGGCAAAGGGCGACGGGCCTGCCATCACGTCCCGGCTGAAGGCGTAGAGAAAATAAGTCTGTGCTTTCTTCGGCAGCGTCACCAGGGAAAGCAGGTCGAAGGTGAAGAATCCGGGGGCCAGCGCGCCAGCCTCAGCCGGGCCATACACCGGTACGCGCAGCGAGATGGGGATCGGCGTCGGGTCGTCGGCGCCCGTCAGCACCAGTCCGATTTGCAGAACGGCAGAGGGGCCCCGCGCCTTGGCGGGCACCAGGTCCTGTTTGCGGACAGGAAGGAGGAAGGCGCCCCGCACGATGCAGGATGACTCTCCGTCGAGCACTGTCACCCGGTCGCCCGCGATGGCGATGCCCGCCTTCCTGGGCAGCTCGGGCGAGCCATCCATCGGGCCGTACGCCGGATAGGGCTGCCCGGGGGGCGGGAAAGGATCGTCGGGGGGCAGCTGTCCGCGCTTGGACTCGAGAAATTCCTGCACCGCCGGGTCCTCGAATCGCGAAGGCCCGGCCCCCAGCGTTACCCGACGCCGGTTGGAGACCTGGTCGCGAACCGTGACCACGACCAGCAGCTCGGCGGGTTTCCACGGCAGCTCGGTGCGCGCCCGTCCCTCAATCAGGAAGGGCTCGAGCGTGGTGGCCGTCGCCATCCGGGCGAGCTCGTCGGAGGCAATTTGCTCGTAGACGGCGTTGTCCTGGTCGAGCGCGAAGCCGCTGTAGACCCGGCTGCGATCGACGTCGACCAGGTGCACGAGCCCCAGCCGGTCGAAGGGCGCCACGGCAGCATCCTTGAGAGAGGTGCTGCGCCGGACCACCATCGGCAGCGTCGTCCGCGTTTCCAGCGAAACCTGGTCTGGCGCGGCGAGGAACAGGCCTGGTGGCGGAATGGGCTCGTCTTCGCTCATCCGCAACGGATCGCTCCAGAAGTCGTCCGTTCGCAGGTCAAAGTTGTCGTCGGGCACGCCGCAGGCTCCTCTAGCCGTCTACGCCATCCTGATCGGCAGCCGATCCGATCCGGCCGTCCCAATCGGCTTTCACGTCGGTCAGGTTGCGCGCCTTGATGTACTTCTTACAAGTATCGCAGAACGAATCGCGGGCGGGCTCGGCCTCGTCCCCTCCGGCGCCGAACATGATGCAGGTTCCCTGGATGCCGCCATAGGTCGCGAGGTTCTTCTGATCCTCGGTCAGTCCCGAGGCGCAGTGCGGACCCTGGTGCCCTTTGCCGTCATAGACTTCTCCACCCGGGACCACGGCCGGGTATGGAAGTCCGTCCGGGGCTGACGACTTGAAGCTGCCGTCCTGCTTCACCGTCTGCCCCATGCTGTGCCCCAGCTCGTGGCAAATGGTGGCGCCGACGGGCTTTGCCGGACGGCCGAGGTTCATCATCTGCCGGCCTTGCCAGGCGCTTCCGTTGTACGGCTTCGCCTTCACCCAGCTCCAGCGCACCTTGATGTTGCACTTGTCGTCAGAGAGGGCACCGGCCAGGGTCGCGGCGTCGCCGCTCAGCTGGAGTGCGTAGTGCTTGAAGTCGGTGAGAGTGAGCGCGGCATGAGGCAGCGTTCCCGTCTTCGGCTTGTTGTTCTTGTCGAGGCCGGGATGACCTGGCGAGGCCGCTGCATCCACGACCGCGGTCCAGGTGATCTTGCCTTGGATGGAAGGCTTTCCCGTGGAGGGATCGACCAGGAAGATCATCCCGCCGACCGGCCAGGCTCCCCGGTCGGCATCGAGCACCTGCTCGACCGGCGCTGCCGGCTGCCCGTCGGCGGTCAGGTCGCAGGCGCGGACGAAGATGGTGCGACTGTCCTTCTTGCCGAAGGACGCCGGGTCATCCTTGTAGCCTTTGGGAAATCCGACGACGTAGTAGTCGCCGGGGTCGCGCCCGAGAAACTCCCCCTGGTGAAGGAATGCCTTCACCTTGGCGTCAGAAAAGACGTGCGAGGCCTTGCAGCCGTAATCGACGAACACGTCGTTGAGGCGAGCGCTCGCCCAGGTGCGGGTCACGTCCTTGAGGTCCCACAAGTCCTTGCCGTCCACGGTGCGTTTGTCGAGGCGCGGCTTCATGCACTCGGGCGACATCAGCTCGTAATAGAGCTTGCGCCAGTTCTCGACCAGGATCGTTCCGTCCTTGCACTCGTCGGTCGACCCGACGTCAATGGTGACCTGGTCGCCGCCCGCCAGCCCGACCTCGAGCTCGAAGACGGCCTCGCCCTTCGCGTCCACGGGCTTTGCGTCCTTGAATTCCGTTCCCTTGGCGTGGCCGCCCGCGCCAGATTTGCGATCGCTGTTCTCGTCGGCGAATTTCGCCTTCGCGTAGACCTTGGTCCCCTTGTCGAGCGTGCCGCGCTCGCCCGGCCCCACCCTGATGTGCAGCTTGGACCCTCGCGACGCGTCCGACTTGTCGGAGGGCAGGTTCACCCACTGCTTGTGCGGCTGTGTTTCCGGAGGCGGCCAGAGGAGCTTGATCGGCGCGATTTTTTCGAGCTTGGCCTCCCAAAGGACGCCTTCGTTCTTGATCCACTTCTTGCCGTGCAGGACCCATGGCACCTGCCAGTCGATGCTGAACGGCTCCGGCGCAGCCAGCCGCCAGACGATCTTGCCGTCGTCGTCCGTCTTGAGTACCACCGGCTTCGGCTTGTCGTTGCCGGAGCCCTTCTGCCGGATCTCGCAGGTCGCATCCGGCAAGGGGGCGTCGTCGCCATCCTTGGCCGTGATGGTGGCCTCCTTGGCCCAGATCTGGATCTCGTCAGGAAAGTTCTTGAGCGGCTTTCCATCCAACTCGACGTGGTACGTGACCGTGCGGAACAAGTCAGGCGAGTCGGGGCCCTTGGCTTTCCATTGCCCCTTGGCCAGGCCGGTGCCGGAATCAAGCGCCGCTTCGGTGCGGCCGACCTCGCTCCTGGTCTTGTTTTTCTTCTCGTTGAAGACGAACTCAACCTTCTTGACGTCCTTGAACTTCTGCCCCTTCAGCGACGCTTTGCAATCGACGTCGTCGTCGGCCCAGACCTTGGTCAGCGGCATTCGTTTTCTCTCCTGGACGTTGCCGCGTGCGGCATCGCCGCATTCATCAGGTCTTCTCGAGCGGCGCCGAGCCGGACACCGTGACTTCTGCCTGCTCCAGGTGCAGGGCGGACGACACCGTGACTTCTGCCTGCTCGAGGTGCAGGGCGGACGACACCGTGGCGGTGACCTCTTCCGTCTCTGCGCGCGCGGCGATGCCCGCCTCGAACTGCGTGTCCGCCGGCGTCTCCAAAGGACGCTTCCGATCTGCCGCCCGGTTGCGCGCCGCCCGGTCATCGCCTGATTGGGATGACCCCGGGTGCACTGCGGCGTTGGCAGCTCTTGCCCCGGCCGCGGCTGACCGCATGGCGGCGGTCTTCTTCGAGATGCGGACGGCGTTCACCTTGACGAGGTAGCCGTGCTTGCTGAACGCATGCGAGGCTTTCCTGACGCGGTAGCAGCCGTCGATTTGCGGTCCGAGCTTCTCAAGATCGATCTTCGCTCCGGGCAACACGCGCGGGTCGCCGACCATCTCGAAATCGGCGGTGACGAAGCCCTCGGCGATCTTGCGCATGCGGCCCTTGGCCATGCTCTCCGCAGTGGCGACGTCGGAGGGAGCGTGCTCGTGTCCGGCGAACGAAAGCGTGGCCTTGCCGCCGTGCTCCTTGCTGCCCTTGCCGATCTCGCCCTGGCCCTGGGCCTTGCCAACGATCTCTTTCTTGGTCTTGGGGTCCCAGCCGTGGACCGAAATTTCCTTTACCTGCTGGACCGACTTGATCTGGACCTTGATCTTCTTCAGCCCGTCGCCCGGGGCGACCTGCACCTGGGCACCGGCGGGGGGCGGCCCGATGATCAGCTGCTTGCCTTCGATGCGCAGGTGGTTGCCGTGCTTCTGGGCGATGCGGCGGAGGAAGGCCGCGTCGGTGATGTTGCCCTGGAGGATGTGTTCCTTGGTGCCGGTGGGCGCCTTGGCGGAAAGGCCGTGCTCCTGGGCAATCTTGGTCACGATCTCCTTGTCGTCCACGTCGTTGAAGGCGCGCGTCATCTGGGAGAGCGCGAGCCGGTGCAGGCTCTCCTGGCAAATGACCCTGAACGACGGCGGCAGGTCGCGGCGGAACTGCGGCTCGAGCGCGACCACCTCGCCGTCGAAGACCTTCCTCAGCTTGGTGTGGAAGCCGATCTCGACCTTGACCGAGACGCCGCTCGCGAACATCGAGCCGTTCATCAGCTTCAGCTTCGGATCGTTGAAGGTCAGGACGCACTGGCCGAAGAGATCGACGTCGAGATCCACGTCCACCCGCGTGAGCGCGCCGTCATCGTTCAGCGCGAGGGGCTTCCCGTCGACCTTGACCTTGCAGTCGGGGATCTGCCGATAGGCTGAAGCGTGCGGCAAGGAGACCTCGGGACCAGAGAACTGGTCCTGAATAGTCTACCTCAAGCAAGCGGTCGCCGTCTAGGGGGTGCTCCAGGAGCAGTCGCGCTCTACCGTCCAACGCCCGCCGCGCGAAGCACGAACGGCCACCTCGAAGGGTGGCCGCCGCGAGACGTCCAGGAGACTACCGCGCCGAAAAGCCGTCCAGCGCGGAGGCCCTCAGCCGTAGCTTTTCTCTTGCTTCTCCTGCTCTTCCTTGCACCGGATGCACATGGTCGTGACCGGGCGCGCCTCGAGCCGCTTGGCGGAGATCTCCTCCTCGCAGATCTCGCAGATGCCGTAGGTCCCGGCCTCGATGCGACCGAGGGCGTCGTCGATCTTCTTGAGCAGGAACTTCTCCCGGTCGCGCAGTCGAAACACCATGCTCTGGGTGTACTCGGAGGACGCGAGGTCGATCTCGTCGGGCAGATCGTCCGTATCGAAGGTGGCCTCCTCCAGGAGCGTCTTGCGGGCGCTCTGGAGCAAGCCCTTCTTGTCGTCCTCGAGCTTCTTCTTGAAGCGCTTCAGGTCTTTCTGGTTCACGGTGCTGCCCCCGCGGCTCTTGCTGCGAATCGCGCTGCTGACCATTTCGGCCCCCCTCTCGAGTGCAGGGCAAAAAAGAGGCGGAATCTTAGGGAGTCGCTATAGCTGAGTCAAGGCAGAAGGCCGCTTTCGGAGTCGGGCAGCTCCGCGGGCGAAGGCGAAAGACATGGGCGACAGCAAGCTCGACAGGGAATTTCTCAAGTCGATTCTTTCCCTCGCGGCGAAGCCCGCGGTGGACCACCTGCTGATGGTCACCGACGTGCAGCTCTCCACCCAGGATCTGCGAGGGCGACCGCTGAAGCGGAAGATCATCTACGCCGTCACTGACGAACAGCTGGCGCAGCCGCTGCGCAAGAACGGCTACGTCTGCGTGACCGTCCCGCCCTACGACTACTCGCGCATCGAGAAGGTGAAGGTCGCGCTCGTCGCCGCCATGACGGCCAACGTGCTCAAGGAAGGCGAGGACGTGCTCTGCCTCACCGGCCGCTCCGGCGCGCGGCTCCCGGACACCGTGGTGCGCCTGCAGATCGGCCGCGGGTTCGAGGAGAAGGCGGCCATCGACACGCAGGGCCTCGGAGCCGAGTTCTCCTCGCAGGTGGTGGAGGCGCTCGTCTCCCTCGCGATGGCGGTCGGGCACGAGGGCTTCGAGGGCCACCCCATCGGCACCATCTTCGTGCTGGGCCACTCGCGCGAGGTGATGGAGAAGAGCAAGCAGCTGACCATCAACCCGTTCCAGGGCATCAGCGAGGCCGAGCGCAACGTGCTCGACCCGAAGATCCGCGAGGCGCTGAAGAACTTCGCGGTGCTCGACGGCGCCTTCGTCATCCGTGAGGACGGCGTGGTGCTCGCCGCGGGCCGCTACCTGCAAGTGGGCGACGGCAGCAAGGTGGAGCTGCCGCTCGGTCTCGGCGCGCGCCACGCGGCAGCGGCGGCCATCACCGTCGAGACCAGCGCCATCGCCATCTCGGTCTCGCAGTCGAGCGGCACGGTGCGGATCTTCAAGAGCGGCCAGGCGCTGCTCGAGCTGCAGCAGGTCGCGAGAAGAAGTTGAGAGTTACTCGGGAAGTCGAGAGTTAACAGTTGACAGTTGTGAGTTTGAAGCAGAGTCCACCAACTCTCAACTCTCAACTCTCAACTCTCAACTCTCAACTCTCAACTCTCAACTCTCAACTCTCAACTCTCCCTATGTCCAGTGCCGACCGCTTCCTGAATGCCTGCCGTGGTCTCCCCGTCGATCGCACGCCCATCTGGATCATGCGGCAGGCGGGACGCTACCTTCCGGAGTACCGAGCGGTCCGCAGCAAGGTGCCCTTCCTCACGCTCTGCAAGACACCGGACCTCGCGGCCGAGGTGACGCTGCAGCCAGTGAACATCCTCGGCGTGGACGCCGCCATCCTCTTCAGCGACATCCTGCTCGTCTGCGAGGCGATGGGAATGGAGCTCATCCTCGAGGACCAGGGGCCCCAGTTCCCGTCGCCGTTGAAATCGCGGGCCGACGTCGACCGCCTGCACGTGCCCGACCCGGAGCAGGAACTCGGCTTCGTGACCGACGCGGTGCGGCTCATCCGGCGCCAGCTGGACGGGCGCGTGCCGCTGATCGGCTTCTGTGGCGCGCCGTGGACTCTGGCGGCGTACATGATCGAGGGCAAGACCTCGCGCAGCTTCGAGAAGGCGAAGGCGCTGCTGCTCGCCGACGACGCGCTGGCGGAGGCGCTGCTCGGCAAGCTCTCGGACGCTCTGGTGCTCTATCTCAACGCCCAGCTGGCGGCGGGCGCACAGGCCGTGCAGATCTTCGACTCCTGGGCGGGCGCGCTCGGGCCCGAGGATTACGCGCGGCTCGGCGCGCCCTACATTGCACGCATCATTCAGAAGTTGAATCGGGATTCAGATCAGCCGGTGATCGTGTTCGGCGTGGAGACCGGCGAGCTGCTCGGGCAGCTCGCGCGGACGGGCGCGGGCGTGGTCGGCGTGGACTGGCGCGTTCCGCTGGATCAGGCTCGCGGCCGGGTCGGCCCTTCCGTCACGCTGCAGGGAAACCTCGATCCCACCAGCCTCTTCCTGCCTCGGGCGCGACTCGAGCAGCGAGCCCGGCGCGTACTGGAGCAGGCCGACCTCGCGGGCGGCGGGCACATTTTCAATCTCGGTCACGGCATCCTGCCGGGCACGCCGGTCGAGGCGGCGCAGGCGCTCGTCGAGCTGGTGCACGCTCACTCTCCCGCTCGCTGAGCGGCGCCGGCCGGGGGGCCGCCCGTCCATTGCACCTGCCGTGCCGCTGCGCAGGTTTTCCTGGTGGCTCCGTCGAGCCCGAAGGGATCTCCATGCGGATGCGCTCGAGACAATCAGGCCGGATGATCATCATCGGAGCGGCGTTCGCCCTGGCGGCGAGAGCCGCACCCGTCGCGGTCGCGCCGCCCGCGAGAAGCGCGGCGCCTGCTGCCACCGCCTCGAGCGCGCGCGGAACGCCGGTCCCAAGCACCAGCGCCAACGGGCTGCCGCCAGCCCAGCCTGCCACCGGTGCCGGCTCGACCACCATCGGCGCCAGCGCCGGGACACAGCCAGCTGCCACCACCACGCAACCGCAGCCGAACGGCTCGGCGGGCGGCGCGCTCAATGGCGGCGTCGGCTCCGGCGGCGCGCTCAACAACGGCCTTCCTTCCGGCGGCGGGGCCGGCGTCGGCGCAGCTCTTGACGGCGGCTCCGGCACGGGCGCGGCGCTGGACGGAGGGGTCGGATCCGGCGGCGCGCTCGACGGCGGCCTCGGCACCGGCGGTGCGCTCGACGGCGGCCTCGGCACCGGCTCCGCGCTCGACGGCGGCGGCCCCGGGTTCGCGGCCAACCCAACCGCTGCGAACGGATCGACCGCGGCCAACAGCCCGCAGACGATGAACACCAACAGCCCGCAGACGACGAACACCAACAGCCACCAGACGACGAACACCAACAGCCACCAGACCGGTAGCGGCTCAGTGATCGGCGCGAGCGGCACCGGCGGCGCGACCAGCACCAACGGCGGTGCTGCTGCGCCCGGCTTCGGCGCCTTCTCGGGCGTGTCCGTGGGCTACGGCGCGGGCAATGGCACGGCGCAGTCCGCGGCTGGCAAGGGCGACCCCAACGGCTCGGCCGGCCCGTCGATCACCGCAGGCCCGGAGGTCGGCGCGGGGCCGTTGATCGGCGTCGGGCCGGTCGTCGGTGGCAGGGACGGCGGCCAATGAGCCCGGTGTGCCGCGACCGGCGGGGAGCGACGCGCGGTTGATGGCGCACGCACGCAACAGGATCGCGCGTAGCAGGCGCGGCGCGCGCGGGCTAGACCCCCTCCGCGCTCTGGCCGGGTCGCGCGCCCGAAGGCCTCGCCCTCGTCACCGCCCTCGTCGGCGGCACTCGCCATCGCGCGGCCGCCGCGCTGCCGGACGATGCGCTCGCATCGCTCGCCCGCGACCATCTCGCCCGCACGCTGAACCTCGAAGTGGGCGCGCCGCTGCAAATCGCGCGCTGGCCGCAGGCGATCCCGCAGCCCCCTTCGGCAGCGCGCGCTCGAGCGCCTCCAGGCGCTGCGCGTGGCCCGGCAGCGGCGTGCTGCTGGCGGGCGCGTGGTACCGCGGGGTGTCCGTTCTCGATTGCTTGCGGCAGGGCCGCGACGCAGCCGCCGCGATTCATGCTACCTGATGAGGCCGATGGACTCCGCGCGCGGCAGCCCTTCCGAGACGCCCGCACCACCCGATCCTGCCGAGCCCCCGCCGTCGTCGTGGCAGCGCCTCAAGCGCGCCGTGCTGGGCGGCCCCAAGAACATCGAGGACCCGGAGCTCTTCCACGCGCTGTCGCTCGCGGCCTTCCTGGCCTGGGTGGGCCTCGGCGCCGACGGCCTCTCTTCGAGCTCCTACGGTCCCGAGGAGGCGTTCAAGAACCTCGGCCAGCACCAGTACCTCGCGGTGTTCCTCGCCGCCCTCACCGCCTTCACCGTCATCATCATCGCCGCGGCGTACAGCAAGATCATCGAGCATTTTCCCTTCGGCGGCGGCGGCTACGTGGTGGCCACGCGGCTGCTCGGACCCACGGCCGGCGTCATCAGCGGCTCGGCGCTGCTGGTCGACTACGTCCTCACCATCACCACCTCGATCGCCTCGGGCGGCGACGCGGTCTTCTCCAATTTGCCGCACGCCCTCCACGGGCTGAAAGTGCCTGTGGAGATCTCGGTCATCGTGCTGCTGTCGGTGATGAACCTGCGCGGCGTGAAAGACTCGGTGCGCGCGCTGGTGCCGGTGTTCGTCACCTTCGTCGCCACGCACCTGGTGCTGATCGTCCTCAGCGTGTTCATGCACCTCGACCGCGCCGGCCAGGTCTACGGCGAGGTCAAGACGGGCCTCAGCCACGACCTCAAAACCATCGGCTTCTTCGCGCTCGGAGCGCTCTTCCTGCGCGCCTATTCGCTGGGCGCCGGCACCTACACCGGCATCGAGGCGGTCTCGAACGGCCTGCAGATCATGGCCGAGCCGCGCGTCGCCACCGCCAAGCGGACCATGGTCTACATGGCGGTGAGCCTCTCGTTCACCGCCGGCGGCATCATCCTCGCCTACCTGCTGATGGGCGTGCACCACGTCGAGGGCAAGACGATGAACTACGAGCTCGCGCGGATGCTCGCGAGCGGCTGGCACATCGGCAGCATTCCCATCGGCAAGGGCTTCATCATCATCACGCTCGCCTCCGAGGCGCTGCTGCTCTTCGTCGCGGCGCAGGCGGGCTTCATCGACGGCCCGCGCGTGATGTCGAACATGGCGCACGACTCGTGGCTGCCGCACCGGTTCTCGGCGCTGAGCGACCGGCTCACCATGCAGAACGGCGTGCTGCTGATGGGCCTCACCTCGCTGCTGATGCTCATCTACACTCACGGGTCGGTCGACGCGCTGGTGGTGATGTACTCGATCAACGTCTTCCTCACCTTCTCGCTCAGCCAGGCCGGCATGATCCGTTACTGGCTGATGGCGGCCACGCGGAAGAAGCACCCCGACTGGAAGCGGCACCTGCCCATCCACCTCATCGGCCTGGTGCTTTGCGCCAGCATCCTGGTCGTCAACGTGCTGGAGAAGTTCACCGAGGGCGCCTGGCTGACGGTGGTGGTCACCGGCACGCTGGTCGGTTTCTGCCTCTGGATCAAGCGCCACTACAACGGCGTCTTCCTGCGGCTGCGCCGCCTGGACGAGATCCTCAAGGCGATGCCGACCGGCGGCGAGGCGCTGCCGCTCGATCCCAAGCGGCCCACCGCGGTGCTGCTCGTCGGCGGCTTCTCCGGACTCGGCATCCACTCGCTGCTCACCGTGCTCAAGCTCTTCCCGCGGTACTTCGGCAACGTCATCTTCATGAGCGTCGCGGTGGCCGACAGCGCCACCTTCTCGGGCGTCGAGGAGGTGGACCGGATGCATGAGGAGACCGAGAAGGGGCTGCAGCGCTACGTCGCTATCGCGCGCGGGCTGGGGCTGCCGGCCGACGCGCGGATGAGCCTCGGCACCGACGCCGCGACGGAGTGCGAGAAGCTCGCCACCGAGATTGCGCGCACCTACGAGCGATCGGTCTTCTTCGCCGGTAAGCTCATCTTCGAGCGGGAGCGGTGGTGGGACCGCTTCCTCCACAACCAGACCGCGGCGCTGATCCAGAAGCGGCTGCAGTTCGCCGGGCTCGCCATGGTCGTCCTGCCGGTGCGCGTGCTGGAGTAGCGCCCCGTTGAGCGGGCCGCAGTAGCGTCCCACGGCCTAGGATGATAAACCGCCGCGCCCATGGACCAGCACGAAGGCCCTTCAGAGCCGCCCGCCGGGGCGTGGCAGCGCCTCAAGCGCGCACTCCTCGGTGGGCCCAAAAATCTTCAGGACCCGGGGATCTTCCACAGCATCTCGCTGGCCGCGTTCCTCGCCTGGGTCGGCCTCGGCGCCGACGGGCTCTCGTCCAGCTCGTACGGCCCGCAGGAGGCGGCGAAGAACCTCGCCGGTCACCACTACCTCGCGGTCTTCCTCGCGATGGCCACCGCCTTCACGGTGATGATCATCGCGGCCGCCTACAGCCGCGTGATCGAGCACTTCCCTTTCGGCGGCGGCGGCTACGTCGTCGCCACCCGATTGCTGGGGCCAAAGTTCGGCGTCGTCAGCGGCGCGGCGCTGCTGGTCGATTATGTCCTGACCATCGCCACCTCGATCTCGTCGGGAGGCGACGCCATCTTCTCGGTGCTGCCGAACGGCGAGCACTGGTCCACCTTCACGCTCATCGGCCTTCCGCTCAAGCTGCACGTCGAGCTGTTCGGCGTGGTGGTGCTGGTCATGCTCAACCTGCGCGGCGTCAAGGAGTCGGTGCGCGCGCTGATGCCCATCTTCCTCGTCTTCCTCGTCACCCACGCGCTGATCATCACCGCCGGAATCGGGCTCAACCTCGGCCACACCGCCGCGGTGGTGAACGACGTCCGCACCGGGCTATCGACCGACCTGCACTCGATTGGCAAGGGCGCGCTCGCGCTGATCTTCCTCAAGGCCTACTCGATGGGCGGCGGCACCTATACCGGCATCGAGGCGGTCTCGAACGGCCTGCAGATCATGCGCGAGCCGCGCGTGGCCACCGGCAAGCGGACCATGATGTACATGGCCATCAGCCTGGCGGTGACCGCCGGCGGCATCATCCTCTGCTACCTGCTGCTCGACGTGCACTACGTCGACGACAACCACACCATGAACTCGATCCTCGCCGACAAGATCGCCGGTGGCATCGTCTTCGGCGGCCTCCCGCTCGGCAAGTGGTTCGTCTTCGTCACCCTGCTCTCGGAGGCGCTGTTGCTCTTCGTCGCCGCGCAGGCCGGCTTCATCGACGGGCCGCGCGTCATGGCCAACATGGCCCACGATTCGTGGTTCCCGCACCGCTTCAGCGCGCTGTCGGACCGGCTGACCATGCAGAACGGCGTGCTGTTGATGGGTGGCGCGAGCTTCGTCGTGCTCCTCTACACCAAGGGTGCCGTCGAGGCGCTGGTGGTGATGTATTCGATCAACGTCTTCCTCACCTTCTCGCTGACCGAGGCGGGCATGCTCCGCTTCTGGTCGCAGCGAGCGACGCACATCAAGCATCCGGACTGGAAGAATCACATCTGGATTCATATGGTCGGCGGCACGCTCTGCGTCACCATCCTCGTCATCACCGTCTCCGAAAAATTCAAGGAGGGCGGCTGGCTCACCATCGGCGCCACCAGCGTGCTGGTCGGGCTCTGCATCCTGATCAAGCGGCACTACACGGGGGTGTTCGCGCGGCTCAAGCGGCTCGACTCCATCATCGCCGCGCTGCCCACCGGGCCGGCGAAGGAGCTGCCGCTGGACAAGAAGGCAGCCACGGCGGTGCTGCTGGTGGGCGGCTACTCGGGCCTCGGCGTGCACTCGCTGCTGACGGTGCTGAAGCTCTTTCCGCGCCACTTCCACAACGTCGTCTTCATGAGCGTCGGGGTGGTGGACAGCGCGACCTTCCAGGGCGTGGCAGAGGTCGACCGCGTGCGGCAGCAGGCCGAGGAGTCGATGAAGCAATATGTTGCTCTCGCGCAGCGGCTGGGCCTCCCGGCGGACTCGCGCGTGTCGATGGGCACCGAGGCAGTCAGCGAGTGCGAGCGGCTCGCGGTCGAGTTGTCGAAAGAGTACGAGCGCGCCATCTTCTTCGCCGGCAAGCTCATCTTCGAGCGCGAGCGGTGGTGGGACCGCCTGCTGCACAACGAGACGGCGTACCAGATCCAGCGGCGCCTGCAGTTCGCCGGGCAGGCGATGGTGATCCTGCCGGTCAGGGTGCTCGAGTAGCTTGCTTGTGCACGGGCAGGCCCTTGGCGAGCTCGCGCGACTTCGGCTTCAGCCACCAGCGCGGCTGGCTGGGCCGTGCCGACGGCAGCGCGCCCACGTCGATGCGCACGATCGATCCCTTGCGGAAGTCCACCCGGCGATCTTTCGGCACCTCGCCGAGCGCTGCTATGAGCGCGGACATCTGCGGATCGTGTCCCACCAGCGCCACCGCCTCTTCATCTTTCACGCGCCGCGCGACCTCGGCGAGCAAACGACCCACGCCGCCCTCGGGCCGCAGCTCCTCGAGGATGATCACCTCGTGCTGGAGGGCGGCAGAAACCAGGATCTCCGCGGTCTGCACCGCACGCACCAGCGGGCTCGAGAAGACGTGCTCGAGCGGCTCGCCCAGCCGCGCGAACGCCCGCGCCAGCCGCTTGAACCTCTGCCGCCCCTTGGGCGTCAGCCAGCGCGACTCGTCGGCGATCCCACCCTCCGGCTCAATCGCGATGCCGTGCCTGACCAGATAGACGCGAATCATTGTGTCGGCTCCGCTGAGTTCAGGAGTTCAGGAGTTCAGGAGTTCAGAGTTCAGAGTTCAGAGTTCAGAGTTCAGAGTTCAGAGTTCAGAGTTCAGAGTTCAGAGTTCAGAGTTCAGAGTT
>JAYWBT010000103.1:0-99280 GCA_043781235.1 Deltaproteobacteria bacterium | reverse complement strand
CTCTCGCAGTCGGGCGCGATGAGCGACGAGGTGCAGATCAAGCTTGCGCAACTGGTCGGCGCGCGCTGGATCGCGGTCGGCGCGGTGCAGGGCAGCGGGAAGAGCCTGACGCTCTCGCTGCGCGCCATCGACTCCTCGAGTGCGCAGGTCGCCTCGGCCGAGACCCTGAAGATCGGCAGCCCGGATCAGTTGGACGCCGGCGCTCGGCAGCTCGCCCGCAAGCTCGAGGACAAGCTGGTCGGCCCCTCCGGTGGCGGCGCGGCGGCCTCGAACGACGTGGTCGGCGACTTCGACGTGGGACAGGTGAAGGACGGCGCGCGCGCGCTGGCGCGGTCGCTCGCGATGCGCTTCCCGAAGATCTCCGGCAAGCTCGTGGATACCCTGCCCGATGGCACCGCCACCTGCTCGTTCGGCAAGGCGCAGCCGTTCGCGGGCCAGTTCTTCGAGGTCAGCGGTCACGACGAGGTGACCGACACCGAGAAGAAGAAGGGCTTCTTCCTGCTGCGCAGCTTCTCGGCGACCGGCTGCGGCGGCAAGCTCAAGCGCGAGGCGCCGGGTGAGATCTCCGCGGGCGACGCGCTGGCGTCAGTGCCGATCAAGTTTGCCTTCCAGCCGCTCGAGGCCGGCGCCGGCGCGCAGCCGGAGCTGGCGAAGCTGCTCTCGGACGAGACCCGCAGCGCGCTCAAGACGGTGCCGCAGTTCACCCTGGCCGAGCCGGGCCAGCTCACCGCGCAGGGCCGCGTCAGCGGGCCGCGGGGTCACCGCGCGGTCGACCTTCAGATCGTCGACAAGGGCGGCAACGTGGTGCAGCAGCTCGAGCTGTCCGGCTCATACTGAGCGCGAGCCACACGCCCTTCGCAACGCAACGATCGCCGTCGCGGAGGGCGTGGGGGTCGTCGCCCTCAGACAGGTGCTTCTGTGAAGCGGCGTCGAACGATCGGCATTCCTCAGACGTTGAACATGAAGTGCATCACGTCGCCGTCCTGGACGACATACTCCTTGCCCTCGACGCGCAGCGCGCCCTTGGACTTGGCCGCCGCCTCGCTGCCGTACCGGAGCAGCTCGTCCCAGCGGATCACCTCGGCCTTGATGAAGCCGCGCTCGAAGTCGGTGTGGATCACGCCCGCCGCCTGCGGCGCGCGCGCCCCCTTGCGCAATACCCAGGCGCGGCACTCGTCTTCACCGGCAGTGAAATAGCTCTGCAGCCCGAGCAGCTCGAAGCCCTTCCGCACCAGCTTGTTCAGGCCGGGCTCGGTCAGGCCGACCGTCTCGAGAAACTCGGCGCGGTCGCCCGCGGGCAGCTGCTGGATCTCGGCCTCGACCTTCGAGCAGATGGCGACCCACTGCGCGCCTTCGCTCACGGCCAGCGCGGCGACCTTTGCCACCAGTGGATCCTGGTCGATGCCCGACAGCTGCGACTCGTCGATGTTGGCGACGTAGAGCACCGGCTTCGAGGTCAATAAAAACAGCTCTCGCGCGCGCGGCTTCTCTTCTTCGCTGAGCGGCACGCTGCGCGCGGGCAGGCCTTTGTCGAGCGCGGCCTTGAGCTTGTCGTAGACGAGCACGTCCGCCCGCGCCTCCTCGCCCGGCTTGCCCGGCGCCTTCGATTCCTTCAGCCGGCGGTCGCGCTTCTTCTCCAGCGTCTCGAGATCCTTGAGCGCCAGCTCGGTGTCGACCACTTCCTTGTCGCGCATCGGATCGACGCTGCCGTCGACGTGGACGACGTCGCCATCCTGGAAGCAGCGCAGCACGTGCGCCACCGCGTCGACCTCGCGGATGTTGCCAAGGAACTGGTTACCGAGGCCCTCGCCCTTCGACGCGCCCTTGACGAGGCCGGCGATGTCGACGAACTCGAGCGCCGAGTAGGTGGTCTTCTTCGGCTTGTAGAGCGCGGCGAGCTTGCCCAGCCGCTCGTCCGGCACCGGCACGATGCCGACGTTCGGGTCTTTGGTGGCGAAGGGATAGTTCGCGGCCAGCACGCTCGCGCCCGACAGCGCGTTGAAGAGCGTGCTCTTGCCCACGTTGGGGAGTCCGACGATGCCGATGGCGAGGCCCATAGAGGCGCGGGATCTACACCATCGCGGCGGCGTTTGCGCAGCGTTCCATTTCCGGACACGGCTTCAGCGTCCGGCCTATGGCGCGCCTGCTTGACGCATCTGCGCGCGCTCGCGCATTGTCCGCCGCCTTATGCCCCTCCTGAAAGGCACCGCCACCTTCTCGCGCTACCGCGTCGAGCCCTCCGGGCGAGCCGTGACTTCGACGCAGGACAAGAAGCGCCCGAAGACGGACATCGCCAAAGCGCTCAGGCTGCACGCCTTCCAACCGCTCGAGCGCGACGGCGAGGATGAGCGCGCGCAGGGCTTCGTCGAGCTCGCCGACCGGAACCGGAGCGAGTTCTCGGCCGGCGCGACCTACCAGGGAGACTTTGCGCTCTTCTCCTACCGCGTCGATGAGATCCGCATTCCTTCGGCGGCAGTGCGCTCGGAGCTCGAGGCGTGGCAGCAGCGGTTTGTTTCCGAAAACCAGCGGCCGCCGGGCAAGAAAGAGAAGAGCGCGGCGAAGGACGAGATCCGGCACACGCTCAAGTCGCGCTACCCGGTTGCGACCAAGACCTTCGACGTCAGCATGAACCTCGAGAACGGCCACGCGCAGCTCTGGGCCGGCTCGCGCAAAGCGGTGGACGAGCTCCAGGACGCGGTGGAGCAGGCGCTGGGCGTGAAGCTCGTGCCGGTCTCGCCGCTGACGGTGGCGCAGCAACTGGGCATCGCGGAGAAGGCGCTCTCGCCGACGCCCGCGCTCTCGATGCCGGACGGGGAGATCATCTAATGGCCGGTCGTCGAGCGGCACGCGAAGAAACAGCGTTCCTGCGCGGCGAGGTCGGCGTCGATGGCGCCGCGGCCGAGGCGGCGCGCGATCAGGCCGAGGTCGAGCGCGATAAGGCGCGCGACCAATTCCTGCGCGGCAAGGCGTGGCTCGGTCGCGAGCTGTTGACCTGGTTGCTTTACCGGTCCGAGGCGGCCGAGCCGCTGCTCAGCTTCGAGAAGCAGCCGCTGTCGGTGCTGCTGGCCGACCGGCTGGTGCTGCGCGGCATCGCGGGAGAGGTGATCGAGAGCACCGTGCGCGGCGCGACCGCGCCCTACTCGCCGCTGGTCCGGCGTGCGCTCGACCGCGGGCTCCTGGTGCACCAGGCGCGGCTGCACCTCGCGCACGGCGAGCGCAGCTACCAGGTGACGCTCGACGCCGAGTTCTTCGACATCAAGAGCGCGAAGCTCCCCGCGCTGGTCGCCGAGGAGGAGGACGACCGGCTGCAGGAGAGGCTCTATCTCTCGGAGCAGCTCGCGGGCCTGACGCGCGCGTTGATCGAGACCTTCCTCGAGCTGCGCGCCTCGCCCGAGTGGGCAAACCAGGAAGTCCCGGCGATGAAGGCGTGGATGTCCGCAGCGGACCCCGCCCGGAAGAAGCGCTCCGCGGGCTGAAGCGCGCCGGCGAAGTTGCCGCGGGAGATCGCGTCCTCGGGAGAGGCGAGGCGCCCGTGAACGCGGGTGAGGTTGCCGGCGAAGGCGCGATCGCCATTGCCACGCAGTCGCCTCGACGCTTCAAAGGAGGGCCTACTGTTTTGGCGCCACCGCGTCGCTGGGCGCGGCGGTCCTGGTGCGGGGGGCGGCTTCCTCCGGCGCGGAGGGCGGCGCCGGTGACTTCGCGCTTGCGGGCACGGTCTTGCTCTGCGCGCTGAGCGGCGTGCCGTCGAGGCACTTGATACCAAGGAAAGTCTCCTCGCAGGTCTGCGTGGCAGGGCACTGGCCGCGGCAGGGGAGCGTCTCGCAGAGGCCGTTCCTGGAGTTGCACTGCTCGCCCTGCTGGCAGACTGCATAGCAGCCGCCCGAGGCGCGGCTGATGACCGAGGCACCCACCGCGAGGGACGTCATCACCGCTGCCCCGGCGAGGGAGTTGGTGTTGGCGTGGCAGCCGGCGAGCAGCAGGGCGCACAGAGCGATCCGCATCGATCGCTATCCTAATGCGGCTTTCGCTATTTCGTCACCGCGCACCCTGTCTGCCGCCGGGTCCGCGCCCGCCGCGCCGAGCGCGAGAGGGAGCAGCTGCTGCGCAGCTCCGCCCCCTTGCAGAGAGGGTGCGCATCGCCGATCGCAATGCAATCGGGGTATCGAAAGTTGATTCATCAGCAGTGATCAGAATCGAAAAGCGCCGCCGGCCATCGACCCCTGCATGCCACTCGTCCGCATCTCGCTGCGCGGGGGAACCACGCCCGCCTTCCGCAAGTCCGTCGGAGATTCCGTCCACCGCGCCCTGGTGGAGACCATCAAGGTCCCCGAAGCCGACAAGTTCCAGCTCCTCACCGAGCACGACGCCGAGGGCCTGGTCTACGATCCCGGATATCTCGGGATCGCGCGCAGCGACGGAGTCCTCTTCATCCAGATCACGCTCAACGCCGGCCGCACGGTCGAGGCGCGCCAGGCGCTGTTCAAGGGCATCGCCGAGCGCCTCGCGGCGGACCCGGGCGTGCGCCCCGAGGACGTCTTCGTGAGCTTGATTGAGGTGCAGAAAGAGAACTGGTCGTTCGGCAACGGCATCGCGCAATACGCGACCTAGCTCAAGGCTGCCCGAGCAGGCGGGGAATCTGGCCGTCCACGTCGATGACCAGGCGTTGCATCGCGTCGGAGGCCGGGAGCGGCCTGGTGCCTGCGGCGAGATCGATGAAGGCTTTCTCGCACCCGTTCTCAGCGGCCAGCCCGGTGACGAGGGAAAGATTGTCGCTCGCATAGGAACCGAAGGCGCGGTTGGCGCCGATTCCTTCGAGCAGCGCCACGCACGGTAGTGGCACGCAGCGCATCGCGCGGCGCAACGTCTCGGGCTTCACGCCCGGATAGGCAAAGTACATCGACGCGAAAGCGACGTGGCGCTGCGCATCCAGCAGGCCGCGGTCGAGCGCCGGCCAGTCCGAGATATCCGCGCCCGCGGCAAAAGCAGCGTCTCGCGCGGCGTCGTCGATCCGGTAGATGGCCACCGCCACGGCCTCGGCGAGCAACAGGTTCTGCGTCCGCATCAGGTCGGCCAGGTGCCTCACCTCCGTGCTCGCGGCGGTCCTGGTCGTGGGTCTGCGGTGTCTTCATCGGACCCCGGTCACGCAGCCTCGCGCTTTCGGCGCACAGCTTATCGACATAGGCATCCGCATCTGCCGCGTTCTTCTGCTAGCAAGGGGCGCAGGGACCGCCGGGCTGGCGATTACCAAAGGAGCCAAGGGAGCCGGCGAAGGGGCGGAGGTGGGCGCTGCCGTGTCCGCGGGCCGGTCGATGGGGGGGGGTCAAACGCGGCGCCTGCAGGACCGCCGCCGGCCGCAGCCAGAGGACGAATCCCGCCAATGCCAGACCGAGCAACAGGGCGACATGCCAGCGCTTCACGCAGCCAGCCTACCGCGGACTCAAAGCCCGAGATATGCGGTGCGAATAGCCGGGTTCGCGAGCAGCTCCGCGGACGACCCCGCGAGCTTCACCGCGCCAGTCTCGATCACGTAGCCCCGCTTCGCGATCTGCAGCGCCTTCTGCAGATTCTGCTCGACCAGCAGCACCGTCATCCCGGCTTGGTGCAGGTCGGCCACGATCTTGAACATCTGCTCGACCAATAAAGGCGAGAGCCCCAGCGACGGCTCGTCGAGCATCAGCAGCCTGGGCTCGCTCATCATCGCCCGGCCGATGGCGCACATCTGCTGCTCTCCGCCGGAGAGGCTGCCGGCGAGCTGCGCGGCGCGCTCGCGCAGCCGCGGAAAGAGCGCGAACACGTTCTCGAGATTGGCCGCCGCACGCGCGCGGGAGCGGAACGCGCCCAGCTCGAGGTTCTCGCGCACCGAGAGCTGCGACCAGAGCTCGCGACCTTCGGGCACCAGCGCAAGACCGAGCTCGGCGCGGCGGTGTCCGGGCACCGCCGAGAGTGGCTGGCCGTCGAAGAAGATCTCGCCTTTGCGCAGCGGCCGCAGCCCGCAGATCGCCCGCAGCGCGGTGGTCTTGCCGGCGCCGTTCGAGCCCAGCAGCGTGACGATCTCGCCCGCGTGCACCTCGAGCGACAGCCCGCGCAGCACCTGCACGTCGCCGTAGGCCACGTCGATCTCGCGCAATTCGAGAAGCGCGCTCATGCCGACCCCAAATAGGCCGCGATGACCAGAGGGTCGCTGACCACCTCGGCAGGCTTTCCAGCGGCGATGGCGCGGCCGGCGTCGAGCACGATCACGCGATCGCAGAGCGTCATCACCGCGGGCATGACGTGCTCGATCAAGAGAATCGACAGCTTGCGCGCCTCGCGGATCTTCTTGATCAGCTGGGCCATCTCCAGCGCCTCGGAAGGGTTGACGCCTGCGATCACCTCGTCGAGCAGCAGCACGCGCGGACTGGTCGCGAGCGCACGCGCGAGCTCCAGCTTCTTGCGGCCCGCGAGCGTCAAGGACCCCGGCAGATCGCCAGCACGGCCTTCGAGCCCCACCAATTCGAGCGCCTCCTGGGCCTTCGAGCGCACCTGCGTCTGGTCGGCGCCGAAGGTCGCGCCGGCGAGCGCGTTCTCGAACACGGTCAGGTTCGCGAAGGGCCGCACGATCTGGTGCGTGCGGACGATTCCCTTGTGCACCACACGGTGCGCGGGCAGCCCGGAGATCGGCGAGCCCTCCAGCAGAACGGAGCCCGAGGTGGGCCGCAGCGAGCCCGCGATCATGCTGAAGAGCGTGGTCTTGCCGGCGCCGTTGGGGCCAATGACGCCGAGGATCTCCTCGCGGCCCAGCTCGAGGCTGACCTCGTCCACGGCCTTCAGCCCGCCAAAGCGCTTGCAGAGCCTTTCAACGCGCAGCACGGCGCACCAGTCTGTGACCCAGGCCCATCAGGCCCAGTGGCTCGAAGAGGATCACGGCGACGAGTAATCCCCCATATAAGCCGAGATAGAGCTGCGGATAGCTGCCGATCAGGAACTGGCGCAGCAGCACGAACACCACCGCGCCGAGCACCGGTCCAAGGATGGTGCCGACGCCGCCGATGACGGCCATCAAGACAAAGGAGATCGAGCGGTCGAAGCCGAGCATGTCGTTCGGCTCGATGAAGGAGAAATAGGAAGCATAGATACCGCCGGCGATGCCGGTGGCGGCGCCGGAGAAAAACAGCACCCAGTCTTGATAGAACGTCGCCGAGATGCCGACGTCGGCGGCGGCCTCGACGTCGCCGCGGATGGCCATCAGGGCGAGGCCCAGGCGCGAGCGGCGGATGAGCCATGAGGCGAGCACGATCAGCGAGAGGAAGGCGAGCGCTTCCCAATAGAGAGCGCGCTTGGCGCCCGGAACCATCGGCAGCGACAGGCCCGAGGAACCGCCGGTAAAGCGATCCCAATAAGTGAAGACGAGCCGGGTCGCCTCGCCGACGCCAATCGTCGCAATCGAGAAGTACGGGCCGCGCAGGCGCAGCGTGGGATGGCCCCAGACCAAAGCATAGGCGCCGGCGACGAGCCCGCCCACGATCCAGGCGAGCGGTGCCGGCAGCGCGCCCGCGAGCAGAAGCCGCGCGGCGACGAAGCCGCCGGTGCCGAACATCGCCGCGTGGCCAAAGCTGATTTGCCCCGCATACCCGCCCAGCCAGTTCCACGCCAGCGCGGTGGCGACGAAGAGGAAGCTGAGCGTCATGAGATTATGCGCGTAAGGCGACAACGCAAGCGGCAGCAGCGCGAGCGCAACCAGCGCGGCGACGGCGAGCGCGGCCCCGAGCTTCATCCGAGCACCTTCTGGCCGAAGAGCCCCCCGGGCCGCAGCACCAGCACCAGGACGAGAAGGACGAAGCCGACCGCGCCGGTCAGATAGGAAGGCAATATCAAAATCGCAAAGACCTCGACCAGCGCGAGCACCAGCGCGGCAGACGCGGTCCCCGCCACGCTGCCGAGCCCGCCCATGACCACGACCACGAACGATTTCAGGAGCTCGACCGATCCAAAGGACGGGTTGAAGGAAAAGATGGTCGCGCCCAGGAGCCCGGCCACGCCCGCGAGCGCGCTGCCGAGAGCGAAGGTGAGCGCATAGATCTTCTCCACGTCAATGCCGGCGCGCGTGCAGCTGTCGGGATTCTGCGCCACCGCGCGAATGGCCTTGCCGAGATAGGTCCGGGTCAAGAGGAAGTGCAGCGCGGCGAGGACCAGCGTGGCCAGTCCGAAGACGATCACGCGATTGACCGGCAGCGAAACGCCCCCGACGTGCCAGGCGCGCGTGGACCAGGCGGTGCGGATGGCCTGATCGTTGCCGGTAAAGATCAGATACACCGCGTTGCGCATCACCAGCCAGATGCCAAAGAGCAGCAAGAGGGACTGCGCGCCGCCCGCAGCGCCGCGCGGCAGGTGGCGCACGACATATCGATACAGGAGCCAGCCGAAGCCCCAGGAGAACACGGCGATCACCGGCAAGGAGATCAATGGGTCCCAGCCGAGCCGGTCGTGCAACGCCAGCCCCAGATAGGCGCCCGCCATGATCATGCCGCCGTGCGCGAGGTTCACGATCCGCAGCACGCCATAGATGAGCCCCAGCCCATACGCCATCATCGCATAGAGGCCGGCGAGCAATACCGCCGCGACCAGCAGCTCGACAAAGCGCATTACTTCGGAGCCGCTGCGCAGTCCGGATTGGGGGCCACTCCCGGCGCATTGGCCACCGATTTGGGCCAGACGATCGGCGAGGTCCCGTCCGGCTGGTTCTGCTGCACCACGAACGCATAGTGCGCCTGCTGGCCTTGCTTGGCGGGGAAGCTGAGCTTGCCTTCGGGCAGGATGGAATCGCCGGAGAGCGAGGCGAGCTTCTCGCGCACCTTTTCCTTGTCGGCCGAGCCCGCCTGCTCGATGGCGATAAAGAGCGCGCGCGCCGTTTCATAGGCGAGCGCCTGGTACCACTCGGGCGCGCGCTGGTACTTCGTTTCGAAGGCGTCGACGAACTCCTTGGTCAGGCCCTTGGTGCCGAGCTGGCGATTCCACCAGACGGCTGAAAGAACATATTCGACGTTCTTCGCGCCCAGAGCGTCGGCCGCCTGCTTCTCGCTGCCGCGCGCGCCGTAGCTGGTAATCTTATGACAGAGCCCCGCGGTGACGTATTGGCGGTGCATGGTGATGTAATCCGGCAAATGGGCGTCGGCGAGGAAGATGTCGGCGTTGGCCGCCTTCACCTTGTTGAGCAGGGCGCTGAAATCCTTTGCGCTCAATTCGAACGATTCATCGACCACCACTTCGTACTGGCCTTTGTGCTTGTCGGCGAATCCGGTGACGCCCTTGCGGAAGTCCTTGCCGTGCGCCGTATTCTCCCAGACGAGCGCGATCTTCGCCGGTTTGGGCAGCTTGCCCTGCGACTGCTGATCGTCAATCCAGCCCATCAGCGCCTCGCCCAGCAGCTCGACTGGCGCCATCAACCCGAAGAGATATTTGTAGTTGCGCTGGTAGATCTCGGTCGCACCGCCGCCGCCGTTGACGTACGGGATGCGGTTCTCCTCGGCGATGGCGCTCTGCGCTTCGACCAGATGGCTCGAGTAAGTTCCCAGCAGCGCATCGATCTTCATGCTGTTGATCAGCTGGTCGGCGAGCGCGACCGCCGTCGCCTGCGTCGAGGTGTCGTCCTGCAGGACCAGCGTGACCGGCACCTTCTTGCCGTTGAGCGACAGCCCGCCCTTCCCGTTCTGCTGCTCGAAGGCGAGCTCGTAGCCTTCCTTGTAGAAGCCACCGATGCGCGCCTCGGCGCCGGTGAGCGGGAGCGTCGCGCCGACCAGGATGCTGCTCTTGACGAGCTCGGGCTTCTTGCAGGCACACGACAGGGCCAGGATCAGGAGGAGCTTGCGCATGACCGACGCATATCGAACGGCGCGCAGGACTTCCAGTCAGCGCAGCACGGTGAGATGGTCTTCCAACTGCCGGACGATACGCGCCACCTCGCCCCGCACCGGCGCCGAGTCCGCGCGCAGCTCGAGCGCGCGCGCCGTTTCCAGGACCATCTCTGCCGACAGCCGCATGGCCCGGCTGCCGCCCTTGTTCTCGGCGAGCTGGCGGGAAAGCATCTGCAGCCGGTCCTTCAGGTCCTGCACCGCCTGCGCGACGCGGCCTTCAACGAGCGCGTTCAGGATCTCGATCTCGGTGCGCTGCTCGCCCAAGGTGTTGTCGCGGCTCGACAGCTCGGCTTGGAATTGCAGCAGCTCCTCCACGAGCGCCTCGCGCTCGAAGCGCGCCTGCGCGTTGCGGAGCGCGAGCTGCACCTTGCTAACCACGATCTCGAGGCTGGGAAACGGCTTCTCGACGTAGTCGGCGGCGCCGAGCCGCAGCGCCTCGATGGCCGACTCCACCGAAGCAAAGCCGGTCATGACGATGGCCGCGCAGTGCGGCTGGAGCAGCCGCGCGCGCCGCATCAGGTCGATGCCGTCGAAACCGGGCAGGTTCTTGTCCACCAGCAGGCACCCGAAGGCGGCGGTTTTCAGCGCCTCCTCGCCCTCCTCTCCCGTCGAGACCAGCCGCGCCGGCAGGTTCGCGGCGGCGAACGTCTGCTGCAGGATCTCCAGGATCACCGATTCGTCGTCGACGACCAGGACGCTGCCGGGAAAGCCTGCCATGCCTGCAGCTTAGCCGAGAAACCGGCGGAGCCGCGAGGAGCAATTCCACCGGTGAAACGGCCTGGTGGGCGGGCAACGACTACTGCGCGGCGCGATAGACGCTCACGGGCGTCGTGCCGGTGCCCGCGGCGAGATAGAGGTAGTCGCGGGCGCCGAAGCTGAGCGCCTTCCCGTCGTAGATGCGGGTGAGCCCCGCGCCCAGGCCGTCGCGGCCGAGGCCGGCGCAGCTCGTCGAGGCCGTGCAGCCCAGCCGCCCGGTGAAGTCGGAGGCCACTGGAGCGCTCGCGTTGCCGGTGCGGTAGACGACCAGGCCGCGCACCGCGTTGTTGAACCCAACGTAGAGGTGCTGGGGCGTGGCCGCGAGCAGAGTCATGGCCGCGTTGGTCGTGTCATTGAACTGGCTCTCCTTGTTGTCGCCCACCGTATTCGCAGCGACGAGCGACCAGTCGGCGGGGCCGCACTGGCCGCCGCCCTGCGTGGGAGCGCACCACCAGAGCTGCGGGCCGCTGGTGGTGTTGCGCGCGGCGAAGAGGTTGCCCTTGAAGGAGACCATCGCCGGGATCGCGCGATCGGCCGGCTCGAGGTCGGAGTTCTTCGCGGTGGCGATCGAGGTGAGGTTGCGCCAGCGAGAATCGCTCGGCGTCGCGTCCGTCCAGTCGGGGCAGCTCAGGCAGAGAAGGCCGAGCAGGCATGCGCAGCGCGTGGGCGCAGAGGTGATCGAGCGCGTGAGGCCGCTGCCGTTGGCGAGGTAGAGCGAGTCGCTGGCCGCTGGTCCAAACACTGCCATGCTGTCGACGAGTGCGCCGCCTCCGACGCCCGTCATGTTGCGCGCACCCATGTCGTTGAGGTCGTTGCCGTCGGTGGCCTGCGCGCCCGGCAGCGGCGGCATCGCGCTCAGCGCCTCGACCAGCGCGCCGCCCGCGTCCTGAAAGCCCAGGTAGACCCGGTCGTGGAAGACCGCCGCCGCGGTGGCTCCGTGGGTGCTCTGCGAGAGGTACGGGCTGCTGACGAGATCGGAGTAGGCGAAGTCGATCGCGCCGCCGGAGGCGAGCGGAAAGGCCGGGCTCGAGAAATAGACGAAGCGCGCGTAGTCGGTGCCGCCGTTGGTGTGTGCGCCCGCGACGCCCAGCCACTCGGCGCCGGCGACGACCCCGTTGAAGAAGAGCGCGCGGCCGCTCTCGTTGTCGGGACCGCAGGCGGTCGTGTTTGTCGCGCAGCCTCTGGCTCCGATGGTGCGGGCCGGCTTGCCCGCATAGAACGTATTGCTCGCGCCCGCGTCGTGCTCGAACTGCCACGGCACGGCCTGCGCGCCGCTGCCGTCGGCGCTCATGCTCACCGCGCCGGCGCCGCTCTGGCCGGGGCCGAGCCAGAGCTGGCCGGTGTGCTCGAAGAGGAACGAGAACGGGGTGCCGTCGCCAAACGGATTGGACGCGACCTGCACCACCTCGGCGACAGGCGTGGCAGCCGACATCGCGGAGGCCGTGCGCGCGGTGCCGTCGTTTGCGTCGATGGCCGACGCCTGCGCCGAGAGCTGGAGGCTGCCCTCGCCGGTGGCGGTGAAGGTCCAGGCGAAGGTCTGCGAGGAGTGGCCGGCGAGGATGAACGGTGCGGCCGGAGTCGGGCCCGAAGCCTGCGCGACGGTGGCGGTGCCGCTGGCGGCGATGGTGGGGACGAGCGCCCGCGCGGCGGCGGCGCCTGAGTTGGTGACGGTGAGCGCGGCAGTGAAGACGTCGGCGAGGGCGATGCCGAGCGGGACGGCGAGCGCGGCCGAGAGAGAAGACGGCGTCTGCACTGTCACCGAGCCGGAGGTGACGCTGGCCGAGAGCGCCTTGCCGTCGACGGCGTCGACGCCGGCGGCGGTGCCGGAGAAGCTGAGGGTGCCCGCGGCCGAACCGGCGCAGCTATAGACGAAGCTCTGCGAGCCTTGCCCAGAGACCGCAGCGGACGCGGGCGCGGGGCCGCTCGCGCTGCCGGCGCCGGTCACGGCCAGCGTGGACGGCGTGACCGCGTTCGCGGCCGAGTCGCCCGCGTTCGAGGCGACGAGCGTGACCGTGAACGACTGGCCCACGTTAACCGCGACGCCCGGCACAGCGAGCGAGAGACCCAGCGTCGCGGGCCGCTGCACCAGCACGCTCGTGGACGGGCTGGTCACCGAGACGGCGGCCGCGGTGTTGGCGTCGGTGCCGGAGACGCTACCCGCGAACGTCACCGTGCCGAGTGTCGAGGCGCGGAAGGTCCAGGTGAAGGCCTGCGCGGCCGCGCCGGCGATGCTGGCGCTCGTGGGGAGGGGCCCGGTGAGCAGCGTCGCGCCAGCGCCGCCGACCACCAGCGGCGCGGGCGTCACGGCCTGCGCGGTGGCGCCGCCTGAGTTGGTGACCGCCAGCGAGATGGTGATGGCGTCGCCCTGATCGGCCACCGGCGGCGCGGCGATGACAGCGGAGAGCGCGGCCGGCGTCTGCACCACCAGCGAGGCCGAGGCAGCGGGCATGGTGATGGGGCTGCCGCTGTTGGCGTCGGTGGCGCTGGCGCCGGCGCTCAGGTTCAGTGAGCCTTTGCCAGTCGCCGTAAAGGTCCAGATGAAGTCGAACGAAGTCCCGCCCGCGATGTCATGCTTCGAGGGGCTCGAGGCCAGCGAGACGGACGCCGTGCCGGTAAGCAGCGGAGCGGACGGAATGACGCTCTTGGCGTCGCCCCCTCCGGTGTTGGTGACGTGGAGCGTGAAGGTGAAGGTCTGGCCGACATCGAGAGTAGCCACCGAAGTGGACGCGGTGGCCGTAAGCACCGCGGCAGCCTGGATCTGGATGGCGCCGGAGGTCGCACTCGGGGCGGAGCGCGCGCGGCCGTCCACCGCATCGACGCCCGCGGACGCGCCGGTGAAGGTGACGGCGCCCTGTACGTCGCCGCGGTACTGCCAGCTGAAGGCGACGGCGCCGCCGCCGGAGATGGTGGCAGTGGCGGGCGAGGGTCCCGAGATGAGCGTGGCCGAGCCGGAACCCACGAGCGTGAGCGCGGAAGGAACGACCGCATTGGCGGCTGAGACGCCGGCGTTCGTGACCGTGAGCGTGACGGTGAAGACCTGCCCCTGGTTCGTCGAGGGAGGTACAGAACAAACGGCGGAGAGCGAGGCGGGGGACTGCACCAACACCGTGGCGGGGCCTGCGCTGGCCGCGACGGCGGAGCGGCTGTTGGCGTCGGTGCCGGCCGCGCTGCCCGAGAACGTCGCGCTTCCTAGCGACGAGACACGGTAACTCCAGGCGAAGGTCTGCGTGGCGCCCCCGGGAAGGTCCGCGCTCGCCGGCAGCGGTCCGCTGAGCAGCGTCGCGCCGACGCCGCCTGTCGTGAGTACGGCGGGCGTCACGCCCAGAGCGGTCGCACCGCCCGCGTTGGTCATCGCGAGCGAGATCGTGATGGAGTCGCCCTGGTCGGCGACCGACGGCGCGGTGAGCGAAGCCGAGAGCAGCGCAGCCGTCTGCACCACCAGCGAGGCCTGGGCCGCGGCGGCGCCGACGCCACCCTTGGTGTTGTCGTCGATGCCGCTCGCGCCGGCGCTGAGCGTGAGCGAGCCTGCGCCGGTGGCCGTGTAGGTCCAGACGAAGTCGCGGGACGCGCCGGCGCCGATGGTCTGTGAAGAGGGGCCCGAGCCGGGCGAGAGCGTCGCGGTGCCCGCGAGCAAGGGCGCCGCGGAGGAGACGCCGTTGGCCTGCGCGCCGCCTGTGTTGGAGACGTGCAGCGTGAAGGCGACGGCCTGGCCGACGTTCACCTGCGCCGGAGAGACGGACGCGGTCGCGCTGAGGGCGGCGGGCGACTGGATCTGCAGCGGCGCCGAAGTGGCGGCCGGGATCGAGACCGCGCTGCCGTCGACGGCGTCGGTGCCGGACGCGCTGCCGGACACGGTCAGCGTGCCGAGCGATATCGCGCGGTACTGCCAGCTGAAGGCGGCGCTGGAGCCGCCGGCGATGGTCGCGCTCGAGAGCGCGGGGCCGGCCAGCAGAGAGATCGAGCCGCTGCCGGAGGAAGTGAGCGATCCCGGCACGACCGTGTTGGCCGCCGAGTCACCGGCGTTTATGACCGTGAGCGTGACGGTGAACGCCTGGCCTTGATCGACCGAGACCGGAAGCGAGAGGGCGCCCGAGAGGGCCGCGCGCCGCTGCACGACGACCGCCGCGGGACCGGCGTCGGCCGAGACAGCCGCGCTGGTGTTCGCGTCGGTGCCCGCGACGTGCGCGGCGAAGGTGGCCGTGCCGAGCGCGTCGCCGCGATAGACCCAGCTGAACGAGGCGGTCTTGCCAGAGGCGATGGTCTGGACCTGCTGCTGCGCGGGGCTCACCAGCGTGGCGCCGCCGGAGATCGCGAGCACCGGCAGCACGTCCTTCGCCGCGGCACCGCCGTTGTTGGTGACGGCGAGGGTGACGGCGATGGCGCCGCTCTGGTTGATCGGCGAAGGCCCTGCCGACAGCCGCGCCGAGAGCGAGGCGGGAGCGACCACGTCGATGGACGGGCTCGTCGCGGCGCTGGCGTCGAGGCGCAGGCCTGAGTTCGAGTCGCTGCCCGTCGCGCCGGCGCTGAAGCCCGCGGTCCCCGCGCCGGTGGAATGGAAGGTCCAGGCGAAGGTGCCGGTGGAGAGGCCGAGCACCGTCCGGCTGGCGGGCTGCGCCGACAACGTTCCCACCGCGGTGCCCGTCCCGAGCGGAGCTCCGGGGAGCACGTTGATGGCGTTGGCCTCGCCCCCGTTGGTGACGTCGAGCAGGAGCTGGAAATCCTGGCCGACGTCGGCCGCCGAGGTGGAGAGCCGCGCGCTCACCGAGAGCTGCGCCGGCCGCTGCACCAGGAGCGCCGGGCTGGTGAGCGGCGCGAGCGCCACCGGGCCCGCGCCGTTCCCATCGGTCCCCGAGCCGGACAGGCTGAAGTCCACCGCACCGGAGGCCTGCGCGGCAACGGTCCACTGGAAGGTTACGGTGGAGTTGCCGGGCACGTCGGCGGCCGCAGGCGACGCCGTCACCTGCCCCGCTCCGCTGCTCGCGCCCGGCGGCGCCGGCGTGAACGCGACCACTGCCGCCTGGCCCGCGTTGGTGACCTCGAGGACGAGCGTCAGGTTCTGGCCGATGCTCGCCTGCGCGGACGACAGCCTCGCGGCGCCGGAGAGCGCGGGCGCCGACTGCACCGTGCCGGCCGCCAGGACCGTTCCGGTGCCCACCGCAAGCGCGCTGTTGCCGTCGGCGCCGGCGGCCGAGGTCGAGAGCTGCAGCGGGCCCGTGGCGCCGGCGACGAAGGTCCAGGTGAAGCGAGCCTTGGCATGACCCGCGATGTCCTGCGCGCCGGGAGCCGACTGCTGCGTGGCCGCTCCGGCGGTGACGGTCACCGCGCCTGGCGTCACGGCCGCGGCAATCGCGTCGCCGGTGTTGGTCACCTCGAGCTGCAGGGCGACGAGCTGGCCTTTGCTCGCCCGCGGCGGCACCAGCTGCGCCGTGGCGGTGAGCGCAGCCTTGGTCTGGAGGAGCAGGTTCGCGGGCGCCGCGACAGCCGACTGGACCCGCACGCCGCTGGTGGCGTCGGTTCCGGCCGCGCTGGTGGAGAAGGCAAGCGCGCCGGCGCCGGTCGCGGTGTAGCTCCAGAGGAAGGTCGCGTTGCCATTGGCCGCGATATCCTGCGGCGCCGGCGAGGCCACGAGCTTCACCGTGCCTGTGCCGGTGGTCGCCGGGGTGGCGCACCCGACGGCCGACGCTGCACCTTCGCCGCCGTTCAGCACCGTGACCTGCAGCACGAACGGCTCGCCGACGCTGACCTGCGCGTGGTCGAGCGCAGCGGTGGTCGAGAGCAGCGCGGGCGTGGTCGCGGTGATGGTGTTGGAGCTGAGCGCGGGGAGCTGCGCGGCCGCGCCGGAGTTCGCGTCGGCGCCGGCACCGGCGAGCGAGAAAGCGACCGGACCAGACGCGTCGGCGACCGCGGACCAGAGGAAGGTGCGGGTCGCGCCGCCGGGAACGTCCTGCGCCGCGGGCGCCTGGACGATGCGTGCGCCGCGCGCGACCGGCAGCACCGCGGCGGCCGTGGCCTCTCCCGCGTTGCTGACGTCGAGGCGCAGCTGGATCGGCTGGCCGGTGCTGACGTGCCCGGGAGCGGCCGACGCCGTTCCCGAGAGAGCGGGTGGCGTCTGGATGACGAGCGCGCTCGACGCGGACGCGACCACCGCTGCAGAGGTCAGCGCGTCGCTGCCGGACGCAGCGAAGGACAGCGACAGCCCCCCGGGGCTGACCGCGCGCACGCCGAAGAGGAAGTCGGCCACTGCTCCTCCGGCGACGGTCGCGACCTGCGGCGCCACCTCAACGGCGACCGTGGCGGCGCCGGTCTGCTGCAGCGCGACCGCCACCGCGGACGCGTCTTCCTGCCCCCCGTTTGCGATCCGGACATGCAGGTCGAGTCGCTGCCCGACGCTCACTTGCGCGGGCGGCGTCACCACCTGTGCCTGGAGTTGCGCCGGCGTCACGACCGTCTGGGCCGGCCACGATGAGCGCGACACCGCGGCCGGGAGGCCGTCGTTCTCGTCAGCTCCGGCTCCGCCGTCGGCCACCAGCGCAATCGATCCGGCAGCGGTGGCGCGGAAGGTCCAGGTGAAGGCGCGCTCGGCGCCGCCGGGGACATCCTGGGCACCGGGTGCCGAGAGGAGCTCGAGCGTGGCCGTGCCGCCGGAAGTCGGCGTCGGGAACGCTAGCCCTCTGGCCGTCGCGCGGCCCGCGTTCGTGACCGTGAGCGTGAACGCGAGCGCCTGCCCGGTCTCTACCGTCGATGGCCCCGCGAGGGGCGCCGCGCCGAGCAAGCTGCGCTGCGCTACCTGCCAGCGCGCCGTGATCGGCGCGGCCGGAGCGACCGACTGCTGCCCGATCGCGTCCGTCCCGCTGACGGCGAAGCTCACCTCGACGATTCCCGGCTCTCCGGCGACGCAGTGCCAGACGAAGTTGCCGCTCGCGCCCCCTCGAATCCCCTGCGCAGCGGTGGCGTTGATGCAGCCGTTGCCCGGCCCGCTCGCCGAGACCGCGAGCGCGTCGGCCCCGCCGCTGTTGTGCACCGAGAGCGTCAGCTCGAAGGCCTGCCCGGTGCTCACCGTCGAGCGCACCGCGGCCGTGCCCGCCAGCTGCGCCGGCGCGAGATCGGACGCGGTCCAGGCGCCGGGGAAGCCGGTCGAGAGGCCGAACGGGGAGGTCACGGCCAGATCGTAGGTCGCTGCCAGGAGGCCGGCGGGGATGCTCGCGCGCAGCTCGCCGTCGTCCAGCCTCTCCACCGCGATGGTCAGGTTGCCGAGCGTCGCCGTGTACCGGGCGTCGGCGCTGGCGCCGCCGGTTCCGAGCGAATCGCCGGCCCGTACGTAGAAGCGGCCGCCGCGGATGCGCATCTGCGCCGCGACCGACCGCAGCCCGCCCCTCGGCTGCACGTCGTCGATGAACGGCGCGGACGCGGGCGGCGCGCCGCGCTGGCAAGCTGCCGCGGCGAAGGCCGCGAGCAAGGCGAGGCGGTGGGCCAGGCGGCCGCCGGGCGTCCCTGGTCCCTGGCGGCCGCACCGTCGCGGGGCCCTGGCTGAGAAACTCGGCGACACGCACCTAACGCAGCTCAAAGCGCGTCCCCAGAGCAAGAGAGAAGGCGCCCTGCGCGCCCGAGACGGTGGCGAGGCGCGGCTCCGCGTGCCACGACCAGCGCAGCTCCGCGAACGGCACCAGCCGCGGGAAGCGCAGCTCGACCCCGGCCGACAGCAGCGCGCCCCCGACCAGCGCGCGCTCGGTGAGCCACGGATTGCTTCCGAAGCCGACCCGGTTCTGCACCAGCGTGAGGGAGGGCCCCGCGCCGCCGAAGACGAGCGCGCGGATGCCGACGCGCCTGCGCAGCGACAGCTGCGCCGAGAGCGCGAAGAAGTCGTCCTTGAGGTGCACGACCCCATCGCTCGCGGCGTCGTTGCGGGTCACGAACGCCCACGACGCTTCGGCAGACAGCCCGAGTTCGGGGCCGAAGCGATCGCTGCGCAGCGCCACCTCGATGGCGGCGAGCGGTGAGGTGAGCCGCGCAAAGTTGCTGAGCAGGCCCAGCTTGGGGCTCACGGCGACGAGAGAGTCGCGCGGCAGGATCGAGATGCGGCTGCGCGCGGCCGAAGGCCCCCAGCGCACCTCGATCTCCGTCTCCGAGCGGGTCCAGCGACTGGGAGGGAGGTAGGTCGCGAGCCACGCGCCGTCGGGCTGCGCGTGCACGGCGACGATGCTGCCCTCGGCGGTGAAGGCCACGGGCGCGGCCGGTGCGGGGACGGCGTTGCCGAAGCGATCGATCCTGCGCGCGCGCAACTGCAGGCGCGAGCCAGTCTGCACCCGGGCGTCGGGCGGGTCGAGCACCACCGCGGAGGCGGTGGCGGGCAGGAGCTTCACGGCCAGGGTGGCGCGCGGCTCCGGCCGGCCGCGCGGGTGCGCGACGACCTCGAGCGCGCGGCCCGCGAGATGCTCGGGCGCGCGCAGCTCGAAGTGATCGCCCGCCCTTGCGGCGCCGTCGATCTCGAGCGGCTCGGGCGAGAGATTGCCCGCCGCATCGCGGCCGACCGCGTGGAGCACGAGCGGCGCGGTCTCACCAGCCACGAGCTGGGTGCGCTCGGCGCTGAGCTCGACGGTCGCCGCAGGCCCCGCCTCGAGCGCGAGCGCGAGGTCTGACGCTAGCCGCGGCGCGTCGGCGAGCGCGACTGCCAGACGCTCCACCCTCGCCGCGCCGGCCGGCAGCGCCCACACCGCGGACAGCTCGCCGGGCGCGCGCTCCCTTACCTCGCCAACGGTGCCGCGGGTCGGGCGGAAGACGAGCTCCGCGCCTTTCCGCGGCAGGCCCTGCGCGTCGACCGCGAGCACGCGCACCTCGATGGCCGCAGGCCGGTCGGCGAGGGCGCCGGGCTGCAGCAACACCGCATGCACCAGCTGCGTGGCCGGGACGTGCAGGTCGATGGCGCGCCCCTTCTGGCGGGCCTCGCGCACGCCGGGCGGCACCACCACCGGCACCACCGCCTCGCCCTTGGCATCCGCCTCGACGGGGCCGAACGAGCGCGAGCCGATCTCGACGCTGATGAACGCATGCCGCCGCGTCTGCACGATGGCGTCGCCCTGGCCCCAGAGCGGGATGGCGATCCACCACAGCTCTGCCCCGTCGAGCGCGGCGACCAGCGCGACGCGCGGAATGGTCTCGTCGGGCGGCAAGTAGTCGGCGAGCCACGACGACGGCCCGCTCCGGCGCAGGTTCTCGATGCGACCCACGCTCACCGAAAGGCGCGGCTCGTGCGCGGCCACGATCGAGAGCGTGGCGCGCGACGGCTCCTCGCCCAGCACCAGCAGCTTCGGCTGCGCCTCGATTGCCTTTGCGCTCATCGGCCCCGAAGCGAGCGCAGCGGCGGCGATCAGAAGCGAGGCGATCATTGCGCGACCTTCCGCTTCTTCCAGCGGATGGCGAGTCCGTCGACGTTGCCTTCGCCCAGCGCGCCGCAGGGGACGGTGCGCGTCTCCTCGCGCCCGAGCGGATCGCGCATGGCCACCAGCACGTCCTTCTTCTCGGCTGGCCTGCGCGGCACTTTGACCTCGAAGCGTCCCGCCTCGTCGACCTGCGCGGGCACCCCGTCGATCAGCACTTCCGAGCCCGGGTCCGCCTGGCCCGAGACGCGGGCGCAAAGCTCCTGCGTGTCCGCGCCCGCGACCTTGAGCAGCAGCTTGATGGGGAGCGCCGCCACAAAGACCGGCGCCCCCGGGGCTTCGTCCCCGCGCGCGACGGCCTGCTGCCCTTCGCCGATGGCGACCACGTGACCTGCCGCGCGGAGGTTGACCGAGCCGGTCTCGGTGGCCACGGCGACCGTCGAGCCGGAGCTGAGCACGCTGAAGCGCGCGCCGGTGGTCTCGGCGACGGCGGCGCTGCCTTCGCTCTCGATCTTGAGGACGCGCTCGCCGTCCGGCTTGTAGTCCACGGCGAGACGGCCGCGATCAAGCTTGAACCGGTGCACCGCGTGGGTCAGCTCACGGATGGTGACCTGCGTGGAGTCGGTCACCATCAGGCGCGACCTGTCGCCGATGCGCAGATCGGTGCTGCCGCCCTTGCCGGTGCGGATCGATTCGTCCGCCTTGAGGCGCTCGCCGGCCGTCAGCTTCGCCCAGGCTCCGTTCGCATGCGCGCGCTGGACTGGACCCGTCACAGAGAGGACGACCGCCTCCTCGGGCGCATCGGCGCGAACGGCCGGAGCGGTTGGCGACGCGGGCGCCGCGCTGGCTTGCGGCGCGGACGCGGGCGGCTCGTAGACGGAGTGGCGGAAGACGAAGAGCGCGCACGCCAGCAGGAGGAGGGCGGGAATCGCCACCTCGAGCACGCTGCGCAGCCTGGACTTCGTCTTTGCCATGAGGTCTCTAATGGCTCGACGGGAGCTCGACGGTGAACTCGGTGCGCGCCCAAGGCAGCCGCGCAGGATCGTCGTCGGCCACCAGCCGCACCGCGCCTCCGTGGTTGCGCATCATGGTCCGCGCGATGTGCAACCCGAGACCGGTGCCCCTGCCTTCCCCCTTGGTGGTGAAGCGGGGCTCGAAGAGGCGCGCGCGCGCCTCGGGCTTGATGCCGCTCCCCTCGTCGCTCACGCGCACCTCGACCAGGTTCTCGTTCCCGCGCAGCACGCGCAGTTCCACCCGCGCCGCCGCGATACCGGTCTCCTCGACCGCGTCCACCGCATTGAGCAGCAAGTTGGTAATCGCGTGCAGCAGCGCATTGGGCGCGCCCACTCCCGCGAGCCGCACCTCTGGCGGGCTCCAGCTGAAGCGCGGCCCGAGCCGGCGCAGCCGGAACGAGAGCAGCTCCACCGCCTGGTCCACCACCTCGTCCACCGCGAACGGCAGAACCTGCGCGCGCGCGGGCGAGAGCAGGTCCTGGTAGCTGCGCAAGAGCTCCTCGATGCGCCGCAGCTGCGCGGTCACGAGCCTCCATTCCTCGCTCGAGGTCGCGCCCTCGCCGAGACGCCGGCCCAGGAGCTCGAGCCCGCCCTTCATGCCCAGCAGCGGACTGCGCAGCTCGTGAATGAGCCCCGGCGCGAGCAGGGTCGCCTCTTCCGCCGGGTGTTGTTCGTCGAGATCGGTCATGCGCCGCTCCTAGCTGAGATGCGCTGCGGCGCCGGCCGCGGGGAGGAGAATGGTGAAGGTCGCGCCCTGGCCTTCGGCGCTGTCGACGACGATCTTGCCGTGGTGCGCGAGCACGACGGTGTGCGCGATGGAGAGTCCGAGCCCGACGCCCGAGGCCTGGGCCTTGGTGGTGAAGAAGGGATCGAAGATGCGCTCGCGGATCCTCTCGGGGATGCCGCGACCGGTGTCGCTGACGGTGAGCTTGAGCGCCTCGCCGCCGACGTCCGCCACGGTGACGGTGAGCTTGCCTCCGCCGGGCATCGCCTGGATCGCGTTGGTGATGAGGTGGCTGACCAGCTGCTGGATCTGCGCCGGATCGCCCTGGGCCTCGGGCAGCGGCGCGCGCACGTCGGTGGTGAGCGCGATGCCGTGGCCGAGCAGCTCGGCCTTGCAGGCGTCGAGCGCGGCGAGCACCGGCGCCTGCAGCGCAAACCTGCGTCCAGCGGTCACGCGCTCCTGCTCGGCGAACTGGCGCAGGTCGGCGCCGATGCGCGCGACGCGCTTCACCTGCTCGCTCAGCATCTGCAGCATGCCGCCGTACTGCGAGTCGCTGCCGAGCTGCTGATGCAGGATCGACGCGATCCCGCCGATCGCGGTGAGCGGGTTGTTCAGCTCGTGCGCGAGGCCGGCGCCCATCGAGCCCAGCGCCGCCAGCCTGCGCGTGCGCAGGATCTGATCCTGCGCCGCTTTCAGCTCGGCCGTCTTGCCCTCCACGCGCGCCTGCAGCTCTGCGTTCCAGCCGCGGATTTCCTCGTCGCGGCGCCGCACCTCGCGCGCCATGTGATTGAACGCCTCGGCAAACTTGCCCAGCTCGTCCTTGCTCTCGACTTCCGCCGGCTGGTCGTAGCGACCTTCGGTCAGCGCGGTGGCGGCCACCGAGAGCGACTTGATCGGCGCCGAGAGGCTGCGCGACAGGAGCGCGCCCAGCAACGCCACCAGCACGAGCGTCACCGCCGCCCAGAAGAGCGTGTAGAGGCCGACGCGGTCGGCGGCGTGCAGCGCCAGCGCAGCCGGCTGGGCAACGACGACGCCCCAGCCCAACTCGCCCACCGGCGCAAACGCCGCCAGCCACTCTTTGCCGTCGGCGCGGGCCAAGAGCCGCGCGAGCGTGCGCCGCGAAGCCGCGCCTTCCGCGATCAGCGCGCGCTCCCCGGCACTCGTCTCCGCGCCCGCATGGCCCGCGATGGTGAAGCCGTCGCGGTCGACCAGCCAGGCGACGGTCCCGTCCTGCTCCAGCTCGCGCAATTGCCGATCGAGCTGGGCCAGCGAGAGCTGCGCCGCCACGACTTTCGGCGCGGCGCCCGGGGCGCCGATGCGCAGCGCCACGGCCAGCCGCCCGGGCCTTCCCTTGCTGGACCAGGGCGGGCCGATCGCCGTGCCCGCCGCGACCGCATCATCGAGCGGGATGTGGCGCGCGAACTCATCCAGGTCCGCCTCGGGCGGCAACAGGCCAGTCCGCTTCGACTCGACCAGCGGCGGCGCGAGCGCGTTCCCCTTCTCGTCGAGGAGCGCGATCGTGTCGATGGCCTCGACCTGCCGGTACGGGATGCGCAGCACGGTGGCCGTCTCGGCCGCGCTGAGCTGATCGAAGGGGATCGCCGTCAGCGAAAGCTGCAGCTCCTCGATCGACTGCGCGACCCAGCGCTCGCAGGCGCGCGCGGCGGCGAGCGCGGTCGCCTCCTGGGCGCGCCCGACCGTCTTCTCGATCTCGGCGCGATTGACCGAGAACGAAAGCCAGCCGAGCACCAGCAGCGGCACGAGACCGACGGCCCCGAGGACCAGAAACATTTTCGATCGAAAGGACAATGATTCCCCAGCCCCGGCGCGCGCGCGGCGCTTGCACTCTAGAGGCAGGGAAACGGTTGCTGCAACGAAGTTACTCGAGGCGCGGCGGGGCGCAGGAAGGTGCCGGGAGGGAGAGGTGCGCCCGTTACACGCGGCACCGCCCGCATATGCCGGTCCTTGGAAAGGAAGGTCCCTTGTTCCGCTTCCTGCTGATCGCGCTCTCTCCCTCTCTGCCCGCGCCGAAGACGTGGTCCGGCTGGGCAACCTCGAGTTCGCCCACTACGGCGCGGTCTCGTACCTGAAGGACCTGTGCCCGAAGTTTGGTGTGCGCCTCGACGAGAGGATGTTCGCCAAAGGCGTGGACATCATCCCCGGTATCCTGGCGGGCGAGGTGGATTTGGCGGCGAGCGCGGTGGACGCGTCGATCGCCGGCCGCGCCGGAGGTGCACCGATCTACGTGGTGGCAGGGTTCGCCCGCGGCGGCGCGCGCATCGTCGGCCGCGGGGGCCTCAAGACCGTCGCGGAGCTGAAGGGAAGAAGGTCGGCACCGCGTGCGGCGGGGCGCAGGAGATCCTGCTCTACGCCGAGCTCGCCAAGGCGGGCTTGAGCTGGTCCGAGAAGGGCGGCAAGGACGTGCAGATCGTCTTCCTCGCCTATGCCGACCTGAACCAGGCGCTCGCCGGCGGGCAGATCGACGCCATGTGCAACTCGGAGCCGCAGTCCACGCAGGCCATCTCGAAGGGCTTCGGCAGCGAGATCGTGAAGCCCTACGACACGCCCATCGGCGAGCCCCGGCATCCTGCCGCCGCCCTCGCAGGTGGCGCGCAAGTGGCTCGAATATCTATTGCCGCCGCAGCCCTATGACGGATCGATGTCGCGCGCGGCCTGGCTGGTCTCCGGCGAGCTGCTGCACGACGCTTTGCGACGCTCCTCTGCGCGTCCTGGAGCGAGCTACGCAAGACCATCGTCTTCGTACCCACGGCATCGAGGAGTCGCTGCTGCTCGCCGACCGCGTGGTGGTGATGACCTATCGACCCGGCACGGTGAAGCGCGTAGTGCCGATTGCGCTTTCGCGCCCGCGCGACCCGGGCTCGGCGGACTTCAACCGGCTCGAGGCGGAGCTGACTGCGCTCGTCATGGAGGAGGAGGAGGAGCGCCACTAGGCCGACGAGCGGGGCCGGGCCTGAGCGGAGCGATGTCAGACCCCTGTTGTAGGGTGCCTTCCCATGGACGAGCTCGTCACCTCCGCCTCTGCCGCGCGCCGTCTTTTGCGGGCCGCTGCGTGGCTCGGACAGCAGTCGCCGCGCGCCCAGGTGCTGGTGATCGGGGCCACCCCGGAGGCCGCGGCCGAGGTGGTGCGCACGGCGCAGGTGCCGGCGGCGTTCGGGTGGCACCGGCTGTCGCTCGGGCGGCTCGCCGCGCTGCTCGCCGCGGAAGAGCTGGGCAACCGCGGGCTCGCGCCGGTGGGCGGCCTCGGGGTCGAAGCGGTGTGCGCGCGGCTGATCCACGCCCGGCGCGGGTTCCTCGGCAAGCTCGAGCCGATCGCCGCGCAGCCCGGACTGGCGCGGGCGCTCGCACGCACTCTTCAGGAGCTGCGCCTTTCGGGCGCGCGGCCTGCTTCTCCTGAGCTCTTGCAACTGCTCGATGCGTACGAGGCGGAGCTCGCGCGTGCGCGCCTGGCCGACCGCGCCGAGGTGTTCCGCCTCGCAGTCGAGCGCAAGCAGCACCCGCTGCTCGGGCTGCCCACTCTGCTCCTCGACGTCCCGGTCAGCTCTTCGCTCGAGCGCGCGCTGGTGGCGCGGCTCTCGGGGGCGCTCCTCGCCACCGTGCCGCGAGGCGACGACCTGTCGCTGCGCCACCTCACGCTCGCGCTGGGCGTGCGGGCGCAGGAGGAGCCGGCGCCAGCGGGCCTCGGCGGCGCGCTCACCCCGACGCCTGTCCGGACCTCGCTCGGCCGGGTCCAGGAAAACCTCTTCGTCGAGAGCGTCGGCGCCGAGCAGGCGCTCGGCGACGACGTGGTGGTGCTCTCCGCGCCGGGCGAGAGCCGCGAGTGCGTGGAGCTCGCGCGCCTGGTGCTGCGCGAGGCGGAGCGCGGCGTCTCGTTCGATCGCATGGCCATCCTGCTGCGCTCGCCTTCGCAGTACCGCGCGCTCCTCGAAGAGGCGCTGGGCCGCGCGGGGGTGCCGGCATACTTCGCCCGCGGCACCGTTCAGCCGGACCCCGCGGGCCGCGCTTTCCTCGCGCTGCTAGGCTGCGCCTCGAGCGGGCTGTCGGCGCGCCGATTCTCCGAATACCTCTCGCTGGGCGAGGTGCCGGACGCTACCGACGAAGGCGCACCGCCTGCGCCGCCGCCGTCGGGCGACCGCTGGGTGCCGCCCGACGCAGAGCTGATGCCGCTCGAGCCCGAGCCGGCCACGGTCCCGGTCGATCCGGTCTCGGATCCGGACGCGCCGGTGGTCGCGGGGACGCTACGCGCGCCCTGGCGCTGGGAGCGGCTGCTGGTGGACGCGGCGGTGATCGGCGGGCGCGACCGCTGGGAGCGGCGGCTGGCGGGGCTGGAGGCCGACCTGCAGCTCAAGGCTCGGCAGGAAGACGACGAAGGCCGCCGCGATCGCCTGCAGCGCAGCCTGGGAGATCTGGCGGCGCTGCGGGGCTTCGCGCTCCCGCTCCTTGATGCCCTCGCCGCCCTGCCCACTTCGGCGACCTGGGGCGACTGGCTGGAGCGGCTGTCCGCGCTCGCCACCCGCGCCCTGCGCGACCCGCAGCGGGTGCTCTCGCTCCTGGCCGAGCTTGCGCCCATGGCGCCGGTCGGGCCGGCCGGCCTCGACGAGGTGCGACTCGTGCTCGCGCGCAGGCTCACGGATCTTTCGGTGCCGCCTTCCGGGCGCCGCTACGGCCGCGTCTTCGTGGCGCCGGTCGAAGCGGTGCGCGGGCTCTCCTTCGAGGTGGTTTTCGTGCCCGGGCTGGCGGAGAAGATGTTCCCGCAAAAAGTCTTGCAGGATCCGCTGCTGCGCGACGCCGAGCGGCTGGGTTTCGAGGGGCTCGCCACCAGCGAGGACCGCGTGGCCAAAGAGCGTCTCGCGCTGCGTCTCGCGGCGGGCGCGGCCTCGAGCCGCCTCTATCTCAGCTATCCGCGACTCGACCTGCAGCAGTCGCGGCCACGCGTGCCGTCGTTCTACGGGCTCGAGGTGCTGCGCGCGGCCGAAGGGCGCTTGCCGGGCTTCGCCGAGCTGGCGCGGCGGGCCGAGGTGTCGGGCGGCGCGCGCATCGGCTGGCCGGCCCCGCGCAATCCGGCCGATGCCATCGACGAAGCCGAGCACGATCTCGCGCTGCTCGAGGGCGCGTTCCGCAAGCCCGAGCAAGAGAGCCGCGGCACCGCGCATTACCTGCTCTCGGTGAGCCCTTACCTGGCGCGGGCGCTGCGGGCGCGCGCGCGGCGCTGGCGCAAGCGCTGGACTCCATCCGACGGGCTCGTCGATCCATCGCCCGAGGCGCTCGCGGCGCTGCAGGCCCACGCGCTCGGGGCGCGCTCCTGGTCGCCGACGGCGCTGCAAAACTATTCCGTTTGTCCCTATCGCTTCCTGTTGCAGGCGGTGCACCGGCTGCAGCCGCGGGTGGAGCCCGAGGCCATCGACGAGATCGATCCACTCGAGCGCGGCTCGCTCATCCACGAGGTGCAGTTCGAGCTCCTGCGCGAGCTGCAGGAGGCCGGCGCGCTGCCGCTCGGCGCGGAGAGCCTGGAAGACGCTCGCGGAAGGCTCGACCGCAAGCTCGCCCAGATCTCCGAGCGCTATCGCGACCAGCTCAAGCCAGCCATCGAGCGCGTCTGGGAGGACGGCATCTCCGCGATAAGAGCCGACCTGCGCGAATGGCTCAGCCGCGCCGCCGCCGATCCTTCGTGGGCGCCCTGGCGCTTCGAGCTCTCCTTCGGCCTCACCCATGACCGGGACCATCGGGACGTGCACAGCAGCGAAGAGCCGGTCGCTCTCGACCAGGGCCTGCGGCTGCGCGGCTCCATCGATCTGGTCGAGCGCTCCAGCTCGGGCGCGCTGCGCGCCACCGACTACAAGACCGGAAAGCAGCGCGCCTCTGACGGAGACGTGATCAAGGGCGGCACCACGCTGCAGCCCGCTCTCTACGCGCTGGCGCTGGAAAAGCTCTTTCCCGAAATGAGGGTCGAAGGCGGGCGACTCTATTACTCGACCTTTACCGGCGGCTTCGAAAAGGTCGACGTGCAGCTCGACACCGTCACCCGCGACAGCGTCCGCGCGGTAGCACAGACCATCGGCGACGCCCTCACGCAGGGCTTCCTCCCCGCCGCGCCGGCCGAACGCCAATGCGAATGGTGCGACTACCAGACGGTCTGCGGCTCGCAGGAAGAGTACCGGGTCGGCCACTTCAAGCCCAAAGACCGGCTCGAGCCGCTGGTGAAGCTCCGGGGGATGCCATGAACGACCTCGCGGCGCGCGAGCGCATCCGCGGCGATCTCGATGCGACTTTGATCGTCGAGGCGGCCGCGGGGACCGGTAAGACCACTGAGCTCGTCGCGCGCATCGTCTCGCTGGTGCGCAGCGGCGTCGGGCTCGACCGGATCTTGTCGGTGACGTTCACCGACAAGGCCGCCGGCGAGATGAAGCTGCGCCTCCGGGCCGAGCTGGAGAAAGCGCGCACCGGCGCGATGGCGACGGTCGAGCATGAGCGTTTCACCGACGCGCTCTCGCGGCTGGAGGTCGCGCAGATCGGCACCATTCACTCGCTCTGCGCCGACCTACTGCGCGAGCGGCCGGTGGAAGCGCGGGTCGATCCGCTCTTCGAGGTCGCCGCGGGCGAGACGGCAGACCGGCTCTTCGATCAAGCCTTCGACACCTGGTTCCAGCAGGTGGTCGCCGACCCGCCGGAAGGCGTGCGGCGGCTGCTGCGCCGGAAGTCCCGCTTCCGCGACGCGCCCGGGCAGCGCGAGGTGCTTCGCGAGGCGGGGCGGAGCCTCACCGACCACCGCGACTTCGCCGCGCCTTGGCGGCGCGAGCCGTTCGATCGTGCGGACGCGGTCGCGCGGCTGGTCGGCAAGATCGGCGAGCTGGCCGCGCTGGCGGCCAAAGCGCAGCGCGCGCAGGACTGGTGCGCGAAGAGCTTCACCGAGCTCTCGCGCTGGCACGACGAGCGGGTCCGTCGCGAGGCGCTGCGCGGGCGCGACGACGACGGTCTCGAAGCCGGGCTGGCCGCGCTCTGCCGCCACAAGCTCTGGGGATGGAAGGGCAACGGCAAGTGGTTCGCGCCGGGGCTCGAGCGCTCAAGCGTCCTCTCGCTGCGCGACGCGGTGAAGCTCGAGATCGAGCAGTTCACCGAGCGTGCCGAAGCCGACCTCGCGGCCTGCCTGCACGACGAGCTGCGCCCGCTGATCGACGCCTACGAAGCGCTCAAGGGCCGCGCCGGCTGCCTCGACTTCCTCGACCTGCTGCTGCGCGCGCGAGACCTGGTGCGCGACGACCGGCCGGTCCGTGAAGAGCTGCAGGCGCGCTTCAGCCGCCTGCTGGTGGACGAGTTCCAGGACACCGACCCGCTGCAGGCCGAGATCCTCCTGCTGCTCGCCGCCGACGACCCCGCCGAGCGCGACTGGACGCGGGCGCGCCCGGTGCCCGGCAAGCTCTTCGTGGTCGGCGATCCCAAGCAGTCCATCTATCGCTTTCGGCGCGCGGACATCGCGCTCTACGAGAACGTCAAGGCGCGCCTGCTCTCGCACAGCGCCGAGCTCGTGCACCTGACCGTCAGCTTCCGCAGCGTCCCTTCGATCCAGACGGCGGTGAACGCCGCCTTTGCGCCGCGGATGGTGTCTGGGGGAGATGGCGGGCAGGCGAGCTACGTCGCGCTCGACCCCGCGCGGCCGGAGCCCGTGGGCCGCCCCACGGTGGTGGCGCTCCCCGCACCGCGCATCTACAGCGACCGCGGCAGCGTGGTGAAGTGGGAGATCGAGAAGTCGTATCCCGACGCGGTGGGCGCGTTCGTGGACTTCCTGGTCCGCAAGAGCGGCTGGACGGTCACCGAGCGCGACAAGCCGGACGCGCCGGTGCCGCTGGAGGCGCGCCACATCTGCCTGCTCTTCAAGCGCATGCAGAGCTTCGGCGACGACCTGACGCGCGGGTACGTCCGCGCGCTCGAGGCGCGGCGCATCGCGCACGTGCTGGTCGGCGGGCGCTCGTACCACGAGCGCGAGGAGATCCTCGCCGTCCGCAACGCGGCCACCGCCATCGAGTGGCCCGACGACGAGCTCGCGGTCTTCGCCACGCTGCGCGGGCCCTTCTTCGCGCTGGGTGACGACGCTCTCCTGCTCTTCCACGAGCGGCAGGGCAAGCTGCGCCCGACGCGGGCGTTCGAGCCCGCGGCCCGCGACGCGCTCCTACCGGCCGAGCGCGAGGTGGCCGACGCGCTCGCGCTGCTGCGCGAGCTCCACTTCCGGCGCAACCGGCGGCCCATCGCCGACACGCTCTCGCGGCTGCTCGACCAGACGCGCGCCCACGCCGGCATCGCCATCTGGCCCACCGGAGAGCAGGCGCTCGCAAACGTTCTTCAGGTCTTCGAGCTCGCTCGCCGCTTCGAGGCCGCGGGCGCCAGCTCATTCAGGGGGTTCGTGGACCGGCTCGCCGCCGACGCCGAGCGCGGCGAATCGGGCGAGGCGCCGGTGGTCGAGGAGGGCACCGAAGGGGTCCGTATCATGAGTGTGCACAAGGCGAAGGGGCTCGAGTTCCCGGTGGTGATCCTCTGCGATCCCACCGCCCCCGTCTCGTTCCGCAATCCCTCGCGCTACGTCGACCCGGAGCGGAAGCTGTGGGCGATGCCGCTCGCGGGCTGCGTGCCGTTCGAGCTGCTGCAACACCGCGAAGCCGTGCTGCAGCGCGACCGCGAAGAGGCGGTCCGCGTGGCGTACGTGGCCGCCACTCGCGCGCGCGATCTGCTGGTGGTGCCGCAGACCGGCGACGGCGAGCTCGAGGGCTGGCTCGAAGTTCTCAACCCGGTGCTGCTCCCCAAACCGCTCGAGCGCCGCGCGCCCCGCGACGCGCCCGGCTGCCCGCCGTTCGGAAAGGAGACCGTGCTCGACAGGCCCGACAACGTCTTTTCAGAAGGGCAGCCTGCGCTGCCGGTCGCGCCGGGGCTCCACGCGCCGCAAGCCGGAGTGCACGAGGTGGTGTGGTGGGACCCGGCCTCTCTGGAGCTCAACAAGGAGCCCGCGGGCGGCATCCGCGGCGAGGCGCTGCTGGTCGAGGACGACGGGTCGCGAGAGACCGCCACCGCCGCCTCGCGCGCGCACGACGAGTGGAAGGCACGCCGCGCCGCCGCGGTGGCGCGAGGCGCGCAGCCGTCGCTGCGGGTCGCGACGCCTTCACAGCTGGAGGCGCTTCGGTCGGCGTCGCCCGTCCACTCCGCACCCTCAATCGCCGCGTCGCCGATTCAGCCAGCGTCGATCGCTGCCTCGGCACAGCAGCCCGCGGCACAGCAGCCGTCCGCGGGTTCCGGCGGGCTCGGGCTGCGGGGACTGCCGGCTCTGGGGGGTGTCGAGGTTTCTTACCAGCGCGCCGGCGACCCGGAACCCGCGCGGCCGGGCGGCAAGCGGTTCGGCACTCTGGTGCACGCGACGCTCGCGACCATCGACCTGCGCGCCGACGCCGCCGCCATAGGTCGCGCCGCCGCCGCAGAGGGGCGCATGGTGAACGCGAGCGGTCCGGAAATGCAGGCGGCTGCGCGGGCCGTGGAGGCGGCCTTGCTGCATCCGCTGCTCGCGCGCGCGGCCCGCAGCGCAGACTGCCGCCGCGAGACGCCGGTGTTCTGGCGGGACGCCGACGGGACACTCATCGAGGGCGTGGTGGACCTCGCGTTCCGGGAGCATCCCGCAGGTGCGGCGCCGTCCTGGACGGTGGTGGACTTCAAGACCGACGCGCGGGCAGAGGACCACCCGCACTATCTGATCCAGCTGCGGATCTATTGCGCCGCCGTTACGGCGGCGACCGGAGAGGCCGCGAAGGGGGTGATCCTCTCCGTCTGACGCGATAGCGTCGCCTTTATGGACCAGGCGCTCCTCGATCTGGGCCGCGCGTTGCGCGAGGCCGGATACTCATTCGTCACTCCGACCCCCGAGACGATCCGCCGCGTGAACGCGCGCCCCGGCAACCAGGCCGCGCGGGACCTGCGCGGCGTGTTCGGCTGGAGCCGCCCCTTTGGCGAGGGACTGCTGCCGGCCGCGATGCTGGCGCTGCTTGAAAGAGCAGGCGCGCTGGAGCACCTCGAGCCCGCCGCGGCGCGGTTTCGCAGCGGCGTGCGCTTCTCGTCGCTCGAGGGGAAACTGTTCGTGCACTCGGCATCTCCGACCACCGCGGCGGACGCGGTGTTCTTCGGGCCCGACACGATTCGCTACGCGGGGCTGCTCCTGCGCAGCGTCGAGCGCACCGGGCGCGTGGTCGACGTGGGCTGCGGCTCTGGCGCCGGTGGCATCGTGCTGGCGCCGCGCGCGCGCAAAATCGTGCTGTCGGACATCAACCCGCTCGCGCTCCGGTACGCGCGGGTCAACGCTCTGCTCGCGCAGGTGGAGGACCAGATCGAGATCGTCGAGAGCGACGTGCTGCGCGCGGTGGAGGGGCCGCTCGACCTGGTGGTCTCGAATCCGCCCTACCTCGCTGACCACCGCGGGCGCGTCTACCGCGACGGCGGCGGACCACGGGGCATCGATCTGTCGGTGCGCATCGCGCGCGAAGCGCTCGCGCGGCTGTCGTCCGGCGGCCGGCTCCTGCTCTACACCGCCTCGCCCATCGAGGACGGCCGCGATCCGCTGCGCGAAGCGCTGGAGCCGCTCCTCGCGCGGGCCGCCTTCACCTACGCCGAGCTCGACCCCGACGTGTTCGGCGAGGAGCTCGATCAACCAGCCTACGCCTCGGCCGACCGCATCGCAGTCGTGGCGCTCGACGCCGTCGCGCGGTGAACATCTGGGGCATCGCCGGTGTGCTCACCTGTCGCTCCGTGCGCATCCTCGCAGCTCATGCCGACGCCCGATGAGTTCCATCGCAAGCTCGCCCGCTTCAACCAGCGAAGGCTGCGCCCGGCCGTGCCGCACCTGCGGTGGCGCGAGGATCTGGCAGCCGAGCTCGAGCTCCGGCTGTTTGAGGGCGACTTCGTCGAGCACGAGCGCGCCGCGGTCGCGGCGGAAGCGGCGGAGGCGCCCGTGGACCCGGCGGCCTTCCTCGCCTGGTTCGAGGGGCTGCAGCGCAACGGCCCTGGCCAGGACGACCCGCTCTTTCCCTGGCTCGCGGCCAGCGCGACTCTCGAGGAGATGCGCTGGTTCCTCGCGCAGGAGATCGCCGGTGAGGCCGGCTTCGAGGACCTGGTCGCGCTCACCCAGCTCAAGCTGCCGACGCAGCCCAAGCTGGAGCTGGCCCGGAACTACTGGGACGAGATGGGCCGCGGCCAAGAGCACGCTATGCACGGCCCGATGCTGGGCCGGCTGGCGCAGGCGCTCGACGTTGCGGCTCCCATCGACCGCACCGTCTGGGAGTCGCTCGCGCTCGCCAACCTGCTTGTCGCGCTGGCGATGAACCGGCGCTACGCCTACCACTCCATCGGCGCGCTGGGGGTGATCGAGATGACCGCGCCCGGCCGCGTCGGGCTGGTGGACCGCGGGCTCGAGAGGCTCTCTGTCGTCAAGGAGGCGCGGGTCTACTTCGCACTCCACGCGACCATCGACCTGCAGCACAGCGAGGCCTGGAACCGCGAGGTGATTGCGCCGCTGGTCGAAGCCGCTCCGGGCGTGGCGCACGCCATCGCCGAAGGCGCGCTCCTGCGCCTGCGCGCCGGCGCTCGCTGCTTCGAGCGCTACCGCGCGCACTTCGAGATATGAGCGGTCAGAGCCAGCCCAGCGAGCGCAGCCGGTCGCCCTCGCTGCGCACGAAGCGGTCGCCGATGTCCTGCCGATACCGCACGCCGGGCACGACCACCTTGCGGGCGAGGGCGAGCGCGGCCCGCTGCGCTTCGGGCACCGAGGGCCCAGTCCCGGTCGCCACCATCACGTAGCCGAGCGAGCCCGCCGTCACCAGCTGGCCGTCCTGCAGTGCCACTTCGGCGTAGTGCAGGTTGCGCCGGTCGGCCGCGGAGAGCGCCGAGCGGAAGACGATGGGCGCCCCTTGCGACAGCTCGACTGCGGCCCTGGCATACGGAAAAGGCGGCACCGTCAGCACGATGCCGACGGCGAAGCCGTCCGCGGTGTCGAAGCGCGCAGGGCCCGCGCCATCCGCGAGCCGCGAGAGGATCTCGCCCCACCCCGCGCCGTGCAACGCCTGGCAAATGGCGAAACCCGGATACCCGAAGCGACAGGTGAGCTCGAGCGGCCAGACACCTTCGTCGTTCACGATGGCGTTCAAGTTCACGTACCCGCAGTAGCCGTGGCGAGCGAGCTCGGGCGCGAGGCGGAGAAGGGTCGCCGCGAAGAAGCGCTCGTAGCCGCGGTAGGTGACGAGCGTGCCCATCTCGCCGGTGAGCTCGCCGAGGTCGCCGGGGAAGAAGCGCTTGTGCTCCCAGTCGAGGCAGCAGGGCGAGAGGAAGTGAGCGCCGTCGAAGTAACCGCCGATACCCATCTCGACGCCGCTCAGGTGCTCCATCAGCACGAACGACGGCCGCTCGGAGAAGGGCCACCCCCGCTGCTGCAGCCGCAGAAAGGCGGCCATGTCCTCGGCGGAGTCGAGCTCGCCGACGTAGTTGCGCGACGAGGAGAAGCCGGCCCCGTTGAGCTTGAACACGGTGCGCCGCGGCTCGCGCGCGAGCGCCTCGATGGCAGCGCCGAAGTCGTCGAACTCGCGCACGGCGGCGGTGCGCAGTCCGGCCTGGCGCAGTGCCGCCTGCCCGAAGGCGCGATCGTTCTCGAGTCGGTCGCCGTACCAGCCGCCGCCGATGACGCGATGGCCCAGGCGGCGCAACTCGTCCTGGTCCTTGCCCATCGTGGCCTGCTCGAAGACGATCAGGCCGTCCTGACCGACCCACGACAGCTCGCGCCGCCAGTCGGCCGTGCGCTCGATCATCCCCTCGAACGCCAGGCACCCGGGCTCGGCGGCGAAGGCGCGCACCTGGTGGCCCTCCTCGAGCAGGCGAAGGTAGAGCGCGCCCAGATCCATCGAGTCGCCGATGCCAAGCACGCGCATGCGCGCACCCTAGCCCGGACGGCCTCTGTTGCGGGTCTAGCTTCCCCCGAGGGTCGCCGTGCCGACAACGAGTCCGTCCGCAAAGTCGACTTGCGGCGCACGCCGCGGGGCGCATCGACGGTGCGGACTTTCTCCGCCTGGCCGCCGGCACGCCCGTGCCGCGAGCGCGGCGTGGTCGACGCTTACGCCTTCTTGTGATGCAGCGGGCACGCGTCCGCCGTCGCCGCCGGATCCATCGCGTCTTTTCCTTCCAGCACTTTGGTGATCTTCCCGTCCTCGATCACGAAGGTGACGCGCCTGGCGTAGTCCCCCGCATCGACGCCGAACGCCTTCGCCGTTTCGCCAGTCGGATCCGCCAGCAGCGGGAAGGGCAGCTTCAGGCTCTCGACGAAGCGCTGCTGCGTTTCCAGGTTGTCTCTCGAGACGCCCAGGACCTGGGCGTTTTTGTCGGCGAACCGCGACGCTGCATCGCGGAGCCCCGACATTTCCTTGGTTCAACCTCCGCTGAAAGCCTTGGGGAAGAAGGCGAGCACCAGCGTTTTGCCCTTGTAGTCGTCGAGGCCGACCTTCTTGCCGCTGGTCGATTCGAGCGAGAACGCGGGCGCCTTGGTGCCGGCCGTCGGCATTGCCGCGGCGGCCACCATTGCGAGTACGATTGGGTTCATGAACGAATCGTAGCAACGTGCCGGACCGTCCGCACCGCCATTGGCGGCGCGCCTTCGTCCTACCTGCTCGTCACCGTCGAATCGCTCTGCGGCCTGCTCGGCGCCGCGCTGGCCGCAGGCCTGTTGTTCGCCAAGTCGCCGGCCCACCAGGCGCGCCCTCTGGAGCAAGGTCGCGGTGGTCGGCGCCACGGACGGCGTGCCGGCGCTGATGTTTTGGGTTGCGAATGCGGGTTTCCACGAGACGAAGCCGCTCGCGCCGCGCGGGTGAAAGGATCTAAGGTGCGCGCCATGCGCTGCTCTCTCTTCGTCCTCGGCGTTGCTCTGGCGTGTACCTCGGCGAAGGAGAGCGGGCGGTCCGCCGCTGCAGCCTTCAAGGATGCCACGCCCGCCTCCGCGAAGCCGGTCGGCGCGGTGACCGCCACCGGCGAGACCGCGGCAGCAGGGTCGGCCGGCAACGCGAGCGAGAGCGCGCCTGCGAGCGCCGCCACTGCGCTCACCGCCTCGGAGGCCGCCGCGGGCTATGCGCAGTCGCAGCGCGGCGCCGGCGGCGATGCGCAGCCATCGACCGCCGGAACCGCCGCTTCCGCCGAGGACAACTCGTGCGAGTCGGACGCCGACTGCGCCTTCACCCGCGTGGACGCGGGCGCCTGCTGTCCCATGCTCTGCGCGCCCCGCGTCGTCTCGAAGAAGCAGGCCGACGCGCTCCTGCAGCACGTGAACTCCTGCCGCAAGGGCCGCCTCTGCCCCGAGCCGATGTGCCGCCCGCCGCCGATGGCGCTCTCGCCGTCGTGCCAGGATCACCGCTGCGTCGGCAAGCCCAGGCGCGCCCCGAGCACCGAGGACTGATCCCTCCCGCAGCAAGGCGGTCGGCCGCGGTCTTGGTCCGAAGCGGCACCGTCGAAGTTTCCTCGGCCGCCGCTGCGCGTCCCCGAGCGCTGGCGGCGGCACAGTCGCTTCGGCCAGGCTGAGACTTCGCCGGCACACTCCTAGAACGAGGCGACGGCGCCGAGCGCGAGCAGAAGCTGGGTGTCCGTCTTGCCGTCGAAGCGCGAGAACACCTTCGCAGTCGATCGATCGTACCGGCCTTCGAGCTTGAGCAGCAGCGCTCCCGCGGGGTGCACCTCGAGAGTGGCGGTACCCTCCTCGAGCGTCTGGGCGGCTCCGCTGATGCCTCCGTCGGGATCGTCGAAGACCTCGCCGCGCACGATCAGCGCGGTCGCCCCCGCGAGCGGCGCGCGCAGCGAGAGCTGTACGCCGCGCCACGTCTTGCTCGAGCCGTCGGGCTGCTGTTCGCCCGCGAGATCCGCGCTCGCCTGCAGCGACAAGCGGTCGCCGAGCGGCGCCTGCACCACGAAATCGAGGATCCCGCGCAGGTCGCGGTTGTCGCGCGCGCGCTCGGGCCCGAGCAGGGTGTTGAGCGCGATCGACAGCTTCCCGCGCGTGAACGCGACCTGCGTGCCGACGCTCTTGCCGTCGTTCACATCCCCGACGATGTTCCAGCCGTTGACCACCTGCAGTTGCGCTGACCACTCGTCGCTCAGCTGCAGTGCCGCCTTCACGCCGGCCTGGTAGTAGGGCGAAAATTCTCCCGACCAGCTGCGGGTATAGGTCCAGTCGTCGCGGGAGATCGCCGACTCGAGGCCGAGGTGGCTCGGATAGATGCCGGCCTGCAGCAGCAGCCTGGAGAGCGGCTTCCACGACACCGAAGCCTCGCGCACGAATCGCCAGAGCGCGGACGAGGTGCCGGGCGCGGTCACCTCGCCTGCGTAGACCACGTCTGCGCCGGAGCCCACCTGCAGGCCCAGCGTGAGCCCGACCGGCGCGGGCGGCAGCGTGAAGGTGATGGCGGCGAGGTTCACCGTCAGCTCGTTGGCGCGCTTTCCGGTGGACCCCGTGCCGGGGGTGAAGCTCGCCCCGTCGGCCGGACGGTTCGGATTGTAGGCGGCCGAGACATCGACGAAGGCGGTCACCACGGCGTCGCCAATCTTTGCGCCGTCGGCCCGCGCCAGCGAAGGCGCCAGCACGGCCAACGCAAGCAGCGCGTGGTTCACGCGCGCACCACCGCAGCGTTCGGAGCGCCGCGCGTCGCGCTCCACAAGGCGGACGCGATCAGTGCGGAGAGCACCAGGGCCTGCCCGAGGATGCCTTCGCGCGTCGCATAGATCCCGAACGCCGGGAGCTGGAAGCCGCCCCAGACCGTCAACGGCACCAGGCCCACCTCCTGCAGGGAGCGGACGCCGTTGCCGACCATCACCACCGCGAGCCCGCACAGCAGCACACCGCACGTGAGCAGCAGCGGCCGCGGCTTGAGCTTGCGGCCGAGCTTCTGGAAGAGCGCGACCAGAATCCCCAGCACCACCAGGCCGAGCGCCGCGCCCGCCGCTACCGCGCCATGCGCGTCGGGGGTCTCGAGCAACAGGCCGCGGAAGAAGAGCACCGTCTCGAACATCTCGCGGTAGACGGCGGCGAAGGTGAGGCCCAGCACCACCAGCGCGCTGCCGGCGGCGAGCGTTTTCGCCGAGAGGAAGCCGACCAGCTTCTTCGCGCTGGCCGCCGAGAGCAGCCAGTGGCTCGCGTAGAGCAGGAACGCGGCGGTGACCAGCTCGAGCGCGCCCTCGACCAGCTCGCGATGCGCGCCCGAGACGTTGCTGAGCAGCACGCCCGAGAGCCACCAGGTGGCCGCTCCCGCGCCCAGCGCGGACATCCAGCCGAGGTGCACCGCGCGCGCGTCGTCCTCGCGGCCGGACTTGCGCAGGACCGCCAGCATGGCCGCGACCAGCAGCGCGGACTCGACGCCTTCTCGCAGCGCGATCGCGAGCGCGGCGATGAAGGCGACGAGCCGGCCGCCGGGGCCCTTGGCGTCCGCCTTCGCCAGCAGCGCGTCGAGGCGGGCGGCGTCGGCGCCCGCGTCGCCCCTGTCCAGATCGGCGCGGACCGCCACGAACTCTGCCTCGATCTGCACCACCAGCGCCGGGTCCACGGCGCGCAGGCCCGCCTCGTGCGGCTCGAAGTCGTCGAGGTAGGCGGAGATCACCGCGCGCCGGGCGCCCTCGCGGTCGCCTTGCTGCGCGAGCTGCAGCGCCGCCAGCAGCGCGCGACGCACTGGCGCCAGGCCGCGGCCCTCCGGCGCGGCCTCGGTGAACGGCCCGGCCCGCAGCGCGGCGATGGCCTGCGCCTGGCTCGCGGCTGAGACGCCCGCGGCGGCGAGCTTCTGCTGCAGCTGCTCGTCGGACTGGACTGCCAGCTCGCGATAGCCGGTGGGCAGCAGCGCCGCCCGGGCGAGGTTCAGGCCGCCGGGCGCGACCTTGGGATGCGACAGCGTCAGCACGTAGAAAGCCAGGTCCCATCGCTGCGCATCGTCGAGGCTCTCGTCGTACGCCGGCATCGCGGTCTTGGGAACACCATACGTAACCGCGCTAAAGACTCGCTGCGGCGCGAGCTGCGCGATCTCTGCCGGCACGGCGAAGTCCGACGGCTTCGTCGAGAGCTCGAGCTGCAGGTTCGGGTGCCCGTCGAGCCCGTGGCAGGCGGCGCACGCCTGCACGTAGAGCTGCGCGCCGTTGGCGAGGGCGGGCAACTTCGTCGGCAGGAGCGCGACGCGGAAGCGCTGCGCGATCTCCTCGCGGATGGCCCTGGCGCGCGTGGTCACCGAGGACGGCGGCGCGCGTGCAGCCACGTCGCGGCCCAGCGCATCGAGGCGGGAGGCGAGGTCCTCGCCCGCGGCGCCCGCGTCGGCGCGCACCTCGCGCGCAGCGTCCTCGACGAAGCCGACCTGCTCCTGGTGCTCGGCCTGGGAAAGAATCTCTCCGGAGGGACCCACCGCGCGCGCATAGTCCCCGGCGACGTAATCGAGCAGCGCCACCGCGCGCCGCAGCGACTGACTGGCGGGCGTCGCCGGTGGGCTCGCCAGGACTGCAGGCTGCTGTTCCGGGGCTGCCGGCTGGGCCTGCCCCGCGCCGGCCCCAGGCAATCGCGCCACGCCCGCCAATTGCGCTTGCGCCACGCCGGCGGCGGCGATACTGAAAGTGAGAATCAGTCTCAACATCGTCAGGAGAGGATACCGGGCAAGTGCGCAGTTGTCACGCGCCCGCTTCCGTGGCAACTCGTCGCACAGGAACCCATGGCCCTCGGACTCCCCAGCTTCCGCATCCGCACCATGGACGACGGCGCCACCCATACCGAGGCCGCGCACATCCCCGGCGGCCGCTCGCTGCGCGACCTCGTATTCGGCGCCAACGACGGCCTGGTGGCAGCTTTCGCCGTGGTCTCGGGCGTGCACGGCGCCGCGGTCTCGGCGCGGGTGGTGTTGCTCGCCGGGCTCGCCGAGCTGATCGGCGGCACCATCGCCATGGGACTCGGCGCCTTCCTCGCCGCCAAGAGCGAGCGCGAGTTCATCCTCAGCGAGCGAGCCCGCGAGGAGCGCGAGATCGAGGAGTTCCCCGAGGAGGAGCGCAAGGAGGTCCGGCTGATCTTCCAGCGCAAGGGCTTCCGCGGCCCCGCGCTCGAGCAGATGGTGAACCACGTCACCGCCGACCCGGTCTTCTGGGTGGACACGATGATGACCGACGAGCTGGGCCTCGCCATCGCGCCCGCGGTGACGCCGGTGCGGTCGGGCCTGGTGGTCGCGGTCGCGTACGCGCTCGGCGCCGCCTTCCCGGTGCTGCCGTACGCGCTGCCCATGGCGCTCTCGACGGCGTTCCGGCTCTCGATCGGGCTGACGCTCGCCGCGCTCTTCGCGGCCGGCGCGGCCAAGACCACCATGACCGGGCGGCCGTGGCTGCGCAGCGGGCTGGAGACGGCGCTCATCGGCGCCCTCGCGGCGACCGCCACCTTCGTCGCCGGCCGGCTGATCGCGGGGGGCGGAGCGTGACGCCGTGATTGCCCTGGCTGCGATGAGGACGCGATCGAAGCGCACGCCCACGCGCGCGAGCTGGTCGGCCGCGGATAGCCGTAGGCGCTCAGGTGATCGGTGCTCGCGGCCAGGTGCCGCAAGGGTGACCGTTCAGCCCACGGCTTTGCGCGGCTCTTCCTCCAGCCGCGCGATGCAGCCGGCGAGTCGCGCCATGCCTTCCGCGATCAGCTCCGGCGGACGGTTCGAGAAGTTGAGCCGCAGCGTGCTGCGATCGGGCGCAGCAGCGAAGAACGGCGCGCCGGGCACGAAGGCAATGCGCTCCTCCATCGCCGCGGCGAAGAGCGCCTCGGCGTCGAGCCCGCCCGGCAGCCGGACCCAGACGAAGAGCCCGCCCTCGGGCCGGGTGCAGCTGGTGCCGGGCGGGAAGTAGCGCTCGAGCGCGGCCAGCATCGCCTCGCAGCGGTCGCCGTACAGCGCGCAGATCGATCGCAGGTGCGCGTCGTAGTCGAAGGTCTCGAGGAGCCGCGCCAGGGCGTGCTGCGCGAGCGAGCCGGAGTGCAGGTCGGCCGCCTGCTTCGCCAAGGTGAGCATGCGAATGGTCTTCTCGTCCGCCACCGCCCACCCGAGCCGCAGGCCCGGCGCCAGCGTCTTGGAGAAGGAGCTCAGGTAAATGATGGGCGCTGCGGGATCGATCGCCGCCAACGCCGGCAACGGCGAGCCGCGGTAGCGCAGCTCACCATACGGGTCGTCCTCGAGCACCGGCACGCCGTACCCGGCCGCGAGCTGCGCGAGTCGGACCCGCCGCTCGAGCGACAGCGTCGTGCCGCGCGGGTTCTGGAAGTTGGGCACCAGATAAATGAGCTTCGGCCGCGAGCGCCGCAGCACCGCTTCGAGCTCCTCCACGCGCATGCCCTCGTCGTCGCTGCCCACCACCTCGAAGCGCGCCTCGTACGATTCGAACGCCTGCAGCGCGGCGAGGTACGACGGGTTCTCCACCACCACCGTGTCGCCCTCGTCGAGCAGGACCCTGCCGACGAGATCGATGCCCTGCTGCGAGCCCGCGGTGATCAGCACCTGCTCGGGGCGGCAGCGGAGCCCGCGGGCCGCCATGCGCGCGGCGATCCAGGCGCGCAGAGGGCCGAACCCCTCGGTCGGGCCATACTGCAGCGCGGTCGCCGCCGCGGGCGAAGCGAGCACCTGCGCGTGCGCGCGCGCGAGGGCCTCGACCGGGAACGCCTCGGGCGCCGGCAGCCCGCCCGCGAACGAGAGCACTTCGGGGCGCTCGGTCACCTTGAGGAGCTCGCGGATGGCGGACGGCCTGGCGCGGGACATGCGGCGGGAAAAGGTCATGGCGCTTCCTTCTTCCTGGCGTTGGCTGCCGGCCCTCGCGGGCGATGGCCGTCTCTTGCGTGCAGGCCTGGGGCGCGGCGCGGACGGACAGCGGCGCCGCGGAGCGCGGCCGGCGCTCCGGCGAGCGGGAGCGGGATCGCGGTGCCTTCCTTCACCGTCGAGAGCACGATGGTGGTCTGGGTGCGGGTGACGCCGGCGAGGCGGCGCAGCGTGCCGGAGAGCAGCTCATCGAGCGTGCCGGTGTTCCGGGTGACGATCTTGAGGAGGTACGATTCGACCCCCGCGACCCGGTGGCACTCGAGCACCTCGGGGATCTCCTGCACGCCGCGGCTGAACGCCTCGTGGTGGCGCGGGTGCGCGATACGGACGCCGATGAAGGCGCGGATGTCGTTGCCCATCCGGCGCGGGTCGAGCCGCGCGACGTAGCCCGAGACGGCGCCGGACTCCTCGAGCTTGCGGATGCGGTCGGCGACGCTCGGCTGCGACAGCCCCACCGCCACCGCGATCTCGCTCTGCGTGGTCCGCGCGTCGCGCTGCAGCAGTTCGAGGATCTGATAATCTATAGGATCGAGCGTCACTTTTATGATTCCTCAACGCCTGAGTTGCCACAAATCGAGTTGGATATAGGTCTGCCAGTCCGCGCGGTCAAGGGGCGACTCCGCGGGCCGGGCGCGGGGCTTTTGCGGTTCCACCCGTTCGCGCGCTCGTCTATCTTCCGCGACCCATGGTCCTCTCTCCCGGGCAGCGCCTGGCCGCCTCGCTCGCGCGCGCCTTGCGCGACGACTTCGCCGAGCGCGACGCGACCGCGCTGCAGCTCGCCGAGCTGCTGCTCGACACGGTGGACGCCGCGCTGCCGCTCACCGACCACCGGCCCACGGAGCCCGCGCTGGTCCAGCTCGAGGGCCTCGCGACCTCGGCCGACGTCTTCAGCTGGGAGGGCGCGCCGGGCTGGGACGAGGTGCTGGCGCGCGGCCTGCGCCCGCGACCCAGGGTTGCGCCGGGCTGGTCGGTGCTCGACGGCATCGGAGCGCATTCCGAGCGCGAATCGCAGCGCGGGGAGCTCAAGCGGCGCGCGCGCGCCGAGGCCTCGCGGCTGGTCGAGTTGGGCCGCGCGCTCAGCGCTGAAGGCGAAGGCGCGCTGCCCGCGCTGGTGGTCCGCGCGCACGCGTCGGTGCTGCGGCTGGTCGGCCACGCCGCCGTCGCGAGCCTGCTCTTCCTGCCGGAAGATCTGGAGGCCGGCGCACTCCCGCCGCCGGGCGAGGGCACGCTGTTGCGCGAGTTGGAGGAGCGCTTCGCCTCGGGCAGCGAGCTCTACGCCGACGAGTGGCTCGCGCGACTGCTCGAAGGCAACCCCGCCGCCACGGCCGCGCCCGCCTTCCGCACCTTCTTCGCCGGGCTCTCGCACGCGCTGCGCGTCGCGCCCGCGTTGCGCCGCTTCCGCGACGACGCACGCGCGGGCCGCCTCCCGCACGATCCCGAAGCGCTGCTCGGCGCCGTCGGCGGCTGGCAGCCCGTCCGCTGGGCCCCGCTGCGCCAGGGCGCGCCCTCGGCCTGGATCGAGGCGCTTTGCCCCGCGGGGCCGCTCGACGAGGCGCCGCTGGCCCGACTTTCGCGCGAGTGCTCAGCGGGCCTGGACCTGATCGGCCGCCTCTGGTCCGCGCGCGCTCTCTCGCTCACCGGCTTCACCGCGCTCGCCGCGCTGTACGTCGCGCGTTGCGCCTCCGCCGTCGCGCTCTGGGAGGAGCTCGCTGGCGAAGCTTGACGCGGCCGGTTACATTCCGCGCCGCCTGCAGCAGGCAATCGGCAATCAAGGAGCCTTCCCCATGGATGCGTGGTCCTCCGCAGCACCGATCGGCCGCAGCCGCACCGCCGAGTTCATGGCCGCCGTGTACCGCTGGATGGCCTTCGGCCTTGCGCTCACCGGCATGGTCGCCTGGGCGGTGACCAATAGCCCCGGGCTCCTCGCCGCCTTCTACCGCGTCAACTCCGCAGGGCAGGTCGTCGGCGTCTCCGGGCTCTTCTGGATCGTCGGCATCGCCGAGCTCGCGATGGTGTGGATGTTCTCCAGCGTGGTGCAGCGCGCCTCGATGGCCGCTGCGGTGGGCATGTTCCTCGGTTACTGCGCGCTCTCCGGCGTAACCTTCTCGGTCTACCTGCTCACCTATACCAGCGCCTCGGTCGCCTCGACCTTCTTCATCACCGGCGGCGCCTTTCTCGGCCTCTCGCTCTACGGCACGATCACCAAGCGCGACCTCACCGGCGCCCGCAGCTTCCTGATGATCGGCCTGATCGGCGTCATCCTCGCGACCGTGGTCAACATCTTCATCCGCTCCAGCGCGCTCGACTTCGTCGTCTCCTGCGCGGGCGTGCTGGTCTTCGCCGGCCTCACCGCCTACGACACGCAGAAGATCCGCGCCCTCGGCGAAGAGGGCGACGAGCGCATGGCCCTGCGGGGCGCGCTCTCGCTCTACCTCGACTTCATCAACCTCTTCATCATGCTGCTGCGGTTCTTCGGCCGCCGCCGTGACTGACCTGCTCGAGCCGGTGCGCTGGGAGAAGGGCGCCTTCTTCGACGTGGACGGGACCCTGATCTCGACCAACGTCGTCCACGCCTATGCCTATTACGTCCTGAACCGCGGCACGCTCTTCGGCACCGCCGGGCGGCTCATCAAAGGACTCGCCATGGCGCCGGCCTATGCGGCCGCCAATGCATTCAATCGCAAGCTCTTCAATGAATTGTTCTATCGCGCCTATCGTGGCCTTTCGGAAGACCGGCTGCTCGAGCTCACCGAGGACCTGACCGAGAAAGTGCTCAAGCCGGCCGTCTTTCCCGGCGCAGTGGACATCATCGACGAGTGCCGCCGCGCCGGCTGCAAGATCGTGCTCTGCACCGGCGCCATCGACATCACCATGCGGCCGCTGGCGAAAGCGCTGGGCGCCGACGATCTGATCGCGAACTCCCTGCAGTTCGTCGAGGGGTTCGCCACCGGCAAGGTGATCCCGCCCATCGTCGAGGGCGCGAACAAGGCGAATCGCATTCGCGATTACTGCATCGCGCACGGCCTGCGGCTCGACCGGTCGCACGCATATTCGGACAGCCTCTCCGACTATCCGATGCTCAGCGTGGTGGGCCGGCCGACCGCGGTGAACCCGGACGCGCGGCTGCGCAGCCACGCTCGCGCGTACGAGTGGCCCATTCTGGACCTGCGTTAGCTGGTCGCGCCCGGCGCAGGCGCTTGAAAGCGGACATCGACCCGCCGGACGGTTGCCGGGCGAGCACGCGGTCTCTAGCTTCCGGGCATGAGTTCCCACCTCGCTCGCTACAGCCTCGCTCTCGCACTCGCAGCCGGGTGCGGCCGTACGACGAATACGCCCTCCGACGCGGGCTCTGACGGCGGCTCTGACGCGGGCCCCGACGGCGGCCCGGTGAACCGCATCTGGCCTCCCGCGGATCGCACCGGCTACGTGAGCCCTATCCCTGCCGAGAACCAGAAGCAGGGCGACACCGACCTCCTGCCGACGCGAGGCTCGTACGGCGCCAAGCGCCAGATCGAGGGCTACGCGGACCGCGTCAGCGCGAGCGCTGGCGATACCGTGCAGGTGATGGTCAACGCCGACGTGGCGGGGCACAACGCCACCTGGCAGCTCTACCGCATCGGCTGGTACGGCGGCGCGGGAGCGCGCAAGGTGATGACCGGCAGCTCGTACGCGGTGCCAGTTCAGCCGGCCTGCGCCAATAACACCACCACTGGCCTCATCCGCTGCGCCTGGCCCGCGACCTTCTCGCTCACCATTCCGGCCGACGCCGTCTCGGGCCTCTACGCCATCAAGCTCATCCGCGACGACAGCATCCCCTTCGCCTCGCTGATTCCCTTGGTGGTCAAGGACGCGCGGCCCGCCGACCTGCTCTTCCAGTCGAGCGTCACCACCTTCCAGGCCTACAACAAGTGGGGCGGCGAATCGCTCTATGCCGACGCCGACGACGGCATCACCGGCCACAAGGCGATTCAAGTCAGCTTCGATCGGCCGTACCTCTCGTATGACGGCACCGCCGACCTGCTGCGCTGGGAAGCCCACTTCGTGCGCTTCCTCGAGCGCAACGGCTACGACGTGACCTACAGCACCAACCTCGACCTGGTCCGCGAGGGCGCTCCCGCGGTGCAGAAGCGCGGCGCCTTCCTCTCGGTCGGACACGACGAGTACTGGCCCATCGCGCAGCGCGCGCTGATGGACTCCGCGCGCGACGCCGGCGTGCCGCTGCTCTTCTTCACCGCGAACCCGGCCTACTGGCGCACGCGGCTCTCCGACCCCGGCGCCGACGGCAACGCGCGCGTGCTCACCTGCTACAAGCAGTTCCCGGAGAAGGATCCGATGGCGAGCGACCTGACGCAGGCCACGGGCCGCTACCGCGATGCGCCGTTCAATAATCCCGAAGAGAAGCTGGTTGGCGTCGAGTACGAATCGTACCTGCTCTTCGGCCACCCGTGGAGGGTCGACAGCGGCTCGAGCTTTGTGTACGCCGGCACTGGACTCGCGACCGGCGACCTGGTCCCAAACCTGGTCGGCTACGAATACGATCGCACCTTCGATCACAACACCCCGTCGCCGGTGACGCGGCTCGCGCGCTCGCCCATCACGGACGTCGAGGGCGTGCCCGGCCTGCAGGAGAGCACCCTTTACACCGCGCCGAGCGGCGCGCTCGTCTTCGGGTCGGGCACCATCTACTGGTCGCTCGGCCTCGATGGCCCGCTGCGCGACCCGCGGGTCGAGCGGATGACCGCCAACCTGATCAACGGCGCCCTCCCAAGCGTACCGGTTCCCGCTGCGCTGCAGTCGGTGGTTGCGCCCGCGACCAACCCGCCGCAGCCCTCGTGGGCGACCGACGTGCGCACGCTCGCGATGGGCGGCAGCTTCCAGGGGCCGGCCGGCGTCACGCAGCTTCCCGATGGCACGCTGGTGGTCGCCGACCCGCGGGCGAACCGGATCTGGAGCGTCTCGGTGGCCGGAGTCATCGCGCCCTTCGCCGGCGACGGCAATCCCACCGGCAGCGCCACCTACGACAACCGGTCGGGCCTGACCGCGCGCTTCTTCGCTCCGGCGGGCGTGCTCGCGGACAACGCCGGCAACGTCTACGTCGCCGACACGCACAACCACGTCATCCGCAAGATCGCGAACGACGGAAGCCGCACCACCAGCACGCTCGCCGGCACCTTCGGCTACGCCGACTTCGCCGACGGCACGGGCGGGGCCGCGCACTTCAACCAGCCCATCGGACTCGCCTGGCAGGAGGCCGCGCAGCAACATTTGCTGGTTGCCGACTCCGGCAACGCCGCCATTCGCGTGATGACCGTGTCGACGGGCACCGTAACCACGCTGGCGCAAGGTCAGGCCGGCTCCGACTCGGACGGCCCCGGCCTCAACACCTGCGCCGCGTCCGACTTCAGCTGCCAGGCCGCGCTGGCGCATTTCCAGAATCCGACCGCGGTGGCGGCGGCGCCAGACGGCCGCGTCTTCTTCGTCGCCAGCTACTCCAGCAAGGTGAAGGTCGTCGGCACCGACTCCGCGCACACAGTGATCTCGCTCACCAACGGTGGCGCGGGCTTCCGCGACGGCGCCGGCACCACCGCGCAAATGCTCCCGCAGCAGGGACTCGTCTTCTCCGGCGGCGCTCTCTATGTTTCGGACACCGGCAACCTGCGCATCCGCAAGATCGCGCCCGGTGCCGACGCCGCCTCCACCACCGTCACCACCTGGGCGGGCTCGGGAAAGACCGGCAGCGGCGACGGCGCAGCCTCGACCGCGTCGATCGGCCTGCCTCTCGGCCTCGCGCTTGGGAGCGGCGGCAGCATCTACCTGATTGACGGAGACAATCTCTCGGTGCGCGTTATCCGGCCGTAGGCGGCGTCTCTGGGAGCACTGCCTCGGGTGCAATCCCGCGCCAGACTCTCGGCGATGCGCTTCGGGCAATCGAGAAGGCGCCCGTCTCTTGCATTGAATTGGTCTGGCAACAAATCCGAGCCATGGCTTCGGGCTCGACCGCTGCGAACGGCAGCATAGCGCCGCCGTACGTCAGCGGCCCCCAATGCAAGCCGGGGAGTAACGACACAATGAGGCGGAATTCATTCCTTGCACTCGCAAGTGTTGCGGTGGCCTTTGCCTGTGGGAGCAGCAGCGCGCGGGAGGGTATCTTCGATCACTGCTCCTATGACGTGCAGAAGTTTTGTCCGGAGATCGAACCCAACGACAAGAACTACTTTCGCAAAGCAGCGAGCTGCCTGCACGCAATATCGCGGCGCGGGCCTTCGCGTCAGGAACGGGCGAGACACGCTTGAGTGTCCGCGCCCGCGCCGTCCGGCGTTGCGCTCCGGGGAATCGAGGAGGCGCCCGACTGACCGATGCGGTCGAAGCGGCGGGCTCGGCGCGCGACGACAGCCCTCCCCCGCAGTCTCTCCGTGCGACAAACGCGCTCTTCGGGTAAAACGCCACCCGGAGGAGCCCCATGCGCTCGCTGGACAAGCTGCGACAGAGCTACGACGAGAACGCGCAGGTCGTCATCCAGGAGAAGCGCTCTCCGCCGAGGATGCTCTTCTCGGACACCGAGTTGCTGCTCGAGGAGATCCCGGTCGGCACCCGGGTGATCTTCCCCAACCCCCCGATCGAGGAGCTGGCCAACTGGCGCGCGGCCATCCGCTGGGCCATCAACCACCCGGAGGGCTGCGACCCGCTGCACGCGCAGCTGCGCCCGGGGATGCGCCTGCTGATCGCCATCGACGACATCTCGCTGCCGCTGCCGCCGATGCGCACCCCGGACGTGCGGCAGCTCATGCTCGAGATCGTGCTGCAGCTCTGCGCCGACTCGGGCGTGGACGAGGTGGACTTGCTGATCGCCAACGCGCTCCACCGGCGGCTGACCCCGGCCGAGATGAAGCGGATGGTCGGGCAGAAGATCTTCGACGCTTATTATCCCGACCATTACTTCAATCACGACGCCGAGGAGCCGGGCGGCATCGTCGAGCTGGGCGAAACCGACGCGCACGAGAAGGTGCGCATCTCGAGGAAGGCCACCGAAGCCGACCTGGTCATCTACCTGAACGTCAACTTCGTGCCGATGGACGGCGGCCACAAGTCGGTGGGAACGGGCTTGACCGATTACCTCGGCCTGCGCGCGCACCACACGCCGCACGCGATTCGCAAGAGCAAGAGCTACATGGAGCCGAAGCACTCCGAGCTGCACCGCTCGGTGGATCGCATCGGCCGCGTCATCGACCAGCACGTGAACGTCTTCCACATCGAGACCGCGCTCAACAACAAGATGTTCGACGGGCCGATGGCGTTTCTCGGCAAGCGTGAGGAGGACTTCACCGACCTTGACCGCGTGGCGCTGGCGGCGCTGCGGTGGACGCTCTCGCGCACCCCCCGCGCGCTGCGCCAGCAGATCTTCCACAAGGTACCGGCGGGATATGGGCTGATTGCCGTGGCGGCGGGCAAGACCGAGCCCGCGCACGAGAAGGTCCTCGAGGCTTGCCGGCGGCAATCCTTCGTCAGCGTCAAGGGGCAGGCGGACATCCTGATTGCCGGCATCCCGTATATCAGCCCCTATAACGTCAATTCGGTCCTCAATCCTTTGCTGGTGCAGGTGATGGCCTGCGGCTACTTCTTCAACATGAACCGCGGGGTGCCGCTGATCAAGAAGGGCGGCACGCTGATCATCACCCATCCCTGCATGGACGAGTTCGATCCGGTGCAGCACCCGAGCTACATCGAGTTCTTCCACCGCCTGCTGCCCGAGACCACCGACGCGATGGTGCTGCACCGCAAGTACGAGCAGGAGTTCGCCCAGAACCCCAGCTACGTGCACCTGTATCGGAAGGGCAATGCCTATCACGGCGCCCACCCCTTCTATATGTGGTACTGGGGCGAAAATGGCCGGCAGCACCTGGGGCAGGTGATTGCCGTCGGCACCGAGAATACCCACGTCCCGCAGCTGCTCGGCTGGGAGCGGGCCGATACGCTGGCGGAGGCCATCGACATGGCGCGCGGGCGGCAGGGCCGGTCGGCGGAGATCACGCTGATGCACCACCCGCCGATGGTGATGACCGACGTGGCCATCGCCTCCGCGCCGGAGGACGTGAAGCTGCTTGGCGGCGCGGCGGCTACTCCGGCGGGCGCGACCGCGAAGGGCGAGCCTTGAACGCGGTCGAGCCGCCCATCGATCTCGCGGAGGCCTTTCGCGGGCGCGAGATCATGGTCACCGGCGTGACCGGCTTCCTCGGCAAGGTCGCGCTGACCATGCTGCTTGATCGCTATCCCGAGGTCGGCAAGGTCTACGTGCTGGTCCGGCCGCGCGCGGGCGGAACCGCGGACGATCGCTTCTTCAACAAGGTCGTTCCGTCGCCGCCCTTCGATCCCTTGCGCAGCAAATATGGATCGGGCCTCGATGCATTCCTGCGCTCGAAGTGCTTTCCGCTCGCCGGCGACGTGACCGACCCGCTCTTGGGACTCACCGAAGCCCAGCTCGCCCGGCTCGACGGCAAGCTCGCCTGCGTGATCAACTCAGCCGGCCTGGTCGCCTTCAATCCGTCTCTGGAATTGGCGGTATCGGTCAATACCGGGGGCGCGCGCAATGCCGCCGGGCTGTGCAAGCGCACCGGCGCGACGCTGGTCCACATCTCGACCTGCTTCGTCGCCGGTACCCGGCGCGGGCCGGTGTTCGAGGACGAGCCGGTGGTCGGCAGCTTTCCCAAGAGTCACGAAGAGGGAGCCGGGGCGCAGGCCGGAGGCCGCAGCCTGGGAGGCGAGCTGCCGGGCGCGACCTTCTCGGTCGAGACGGAGCTGAAGGACGTGGACGCCCTGGTGGGCCGGCTGCGCGCGCAGGCCGACGATCACGCGCTCGCCGCGCAGTTCCGGGCCGCGGCGGTCCGGCGGCTGGAGGAGGAAGGGCGCGACCCGGCCGACGAGAAGGCGCTGCGGCTCGCCACCGGCCGCGAGCGCAAGCTCTGGCTCTCGGGCCAATTGATCCAGGCCGGAATGGATCGCGCCAAAGCGTGGGGCTGGCCCAATACCTATACCTATTCAAAGGCAATGGGCGAACAGGCCATCGCCGCGAGCGGCTGCAAGTATGCGCTGGTGCGGCCCGCCATCGTCGAGAGCGCGCTGCGGTTTCCCTTTCCGGGATGGAACGAGGGCTTTACCACCAGCGCGCCGCTCGCCTTCATGGGATTGAAGGGGCACCGCGCCTATCCCGCGGGCAACAAGCTGATCCTCGATCTGATCCCGGTCGACCTGGTGACCGCCGGGATGATCGGCATCGCCGGCGCCGCTTGCCTGGGAAAGAACAAGCGCGTCTACCAGCTCGCCTCGGGCGACGTGAATCCCTTCTATATCCGCCGCGCGGTCGAGCTGGTGGCGCTCTACAAGCGCCGCTATTTCAAGGGTCGCACGGGCTCCCTGCAGGCGTGGATGGACGCGTGGCTCGAGCCTTATCCGGTCAGCGTCGCTTTCTATCGCGCGACCTCCGCGCCGCTCTTCCGCTCGCTGGCGCAGGGCGCGCGCAAGCTCCTCGCCGACAGCTCCAGCCTCACCTGGGGCGCGCCGAAGACTTCTGCGCTCTTCAAGCGCGCCGATCAGGCGCTGGCCGGCATCGACCGTCAGCTGCAGCAGCTCGACCTGACCTGGGAGCTGTTCCTGCCCTTCGTCGCGGGCGAGCGGTTCATCTTTCAATGCAATCACACGCGCGCGCTCTGGGCGCAGCTCAGCGATGCCGACCGGGCGAAGATCCCCTGGGATCCGGAAGCGATCGATTGGCGTCTCTATTGGCTCGACGTCCATATGGCGGGCCTCGAGCAGTGGGTCTTTCCCGGCCTCGAAGAAGAGCGCGACAAGCTCACGCGCGAGATCCCGCAGCCGAAGGATCTCCTCCAGCTCCTCAACGCGGCGGTGCACCAGTTCGAGCAGAGGACCGCGCTGCGCTTCTATGCCGGCGAGGAGAACGCGGCCGAGCTCTCGCGGACGCGCGACGACCGTGTCAGCTATGCCGAGCTGGGGCTTTATTCGGACCGGGCCGGCCGCGCCTTGCAGAAGGCCGGCGTCAAGCAAGGCGACCGCGTGCTGCTCATGTCGGAGAGCCGGCCCGAATGGTCGATGGCTTACTTCGGCATCCTCAAGGCGGGCGCGACCGCGGCGCCGCTCGACCACGGCATGAGCCTCTCCGAGGTGCAGAACTGCGCGCAGGCGTCCCACGCGCGCGTGCTGGTCGCCTCGCCCCGGGTGATCGAACGGCTCGGCGCGCTGCCCGCGGGCCTGGAGGTCATCCCGCTGCCGCGGCTGCTCCGCGGCGCGGACCAGGCCGGCCTGCCGCCCTTGCGCAAGAGCGCCGCCGCCGACGAGGTGGCCTCGTTGCTCTTCACCAGCGGCACCAGCGGCAAGCCCAAGGGCGTGCTGCTCACCCACCGCAACTTCTCCTCGCTCGCGACCCGGCTGGCCGGGCTGTTCGATCTGCGCGTCGGCGAAGGCGTCATGAGCGTGCTGCCGCTCAACCATACCTTCGAGTTCTCCTGCGGCCTGCTGGTGCCGTTGATGATGGGCGCCGAGATCACCTATCTCGACGAGCTCACCGCCGATCGGCTGGGCGAGGCGCTGGAGCACAACGACGTCCACGCGCTGATCGGCGTGCCGGCGCTGTGGCAGCTGCTCCACCGGCGGCTCACGCAGGAGCTGGCGTCGAAGCCCGTGGTGGTCAAGGCGGCGGTGCAGGCGGCCATGGCCTTGCACGGCGAATTGCGCAATCGCACGCCGTTCAACGTGGGAAAGCTGCTTTTCTGGCCCATCCGCAATCGATTCGGCGGAAAGCTGCGGCTGCTGGTCTCGGGCGGCTCGGCCCTGCCCGACGAGGTCCAGCAGGCCTTCCACGAGCTCGGCCTCGACTTGACCGAGGGATATGGCTTGACCGAAGCCGCGCCGGTATTGGCGGTGACGGTTCCGGAGAACAAGCGGCATTCGGGCACGGTGGGGGCGCCGATTCCCGGCGTGGAGATCCGCATCGACCAGCCCGACGGCGAAGGCGTGGGCGAGGTGGTCGCAAAAGGGCCCAACGTCATGGCCGGATATCTGGACGATCCGGAAGCGACCCGCGCGGTGCTCGACGGCGGGTGGCTGCGCACGGGCGATCTCGGCAAGCTCACGCCCGAAGGCCACCTGGCGCTGGTCGGCCGCAAGAAGGACGTCATCCTCGACGCGACGGGGAAGAACGTCTATCCGGACGAGCTCGAGGAGCTGTACGGCAAGAGCGTCGGCCTGAAGGAGCTGTGCGTGGTGGGGCTGCCCGACGGCAAGGGACACGAGCGCATCGCGTGCCTCGCGGTGGTGCGCGAGCCGCAAGAAGGCGAGACGCGCGAGGAGCTGAAGAAGCGCGTCGAGGAGGATTTCGCCAAAACGTCGGCGGGGCTGCCGCTGTGGAAGCGGATCAAGATCCTCCACTTCTGGGACGGCGACCTGGCGCGGACCGCGACGCGCAAGCTCAAGAGACCACAGGTCCTGGCCGAGCTCTTGCGCCTGGAGCGCGCGGCCAGCGCGGGCGAGCAGCTGGTGGTCACGCGGGGCGACGACTCCTGGCTGTTCGACCTTCTCTCCGACCTTTCGCAGCGGCCGCGTGGCACGGTGAGCGCGCAGACGCGGCTCGTGGCCGACCTCGGCTTCGACTCCCTGCTGGTCGCCGAGCTCGCGGTCGCGCTGGAGAAGGCCGGGGTGACCCCGCCCGACGAAGCGAAGCTGGCTTCGCTGACCACCGCGGGTGAGCTGGCGCGCGCCATGGAGACGCGCGAGGTGGCCTTTGTGTCTGCGTCGCTGCCCGCGGCCCTGATCGAAGAGCAGAAGGAGATCGCGGTCCCCGCGTCGATCGCCGCCGCGGGCCGCGCCGCCATCGGCTTCTTCCAGAAAGGGCTGTTCGGAAAGCTCTTCGATATCGAGATGAGCGGCCAGGGCAACGTGCCCTCGAACGCGCCGTTTCTGGTGGCTGCGAACCACCAGAGCCACCTCGACGTGGGCCTGGTGAAGATGGCGCTTGGCGAAGAGGGCCCCAAGCTCGCCTCGTTGGCCGCGCGCGATTACTTTTTTGATAACCCGTGGAAGCGGGCCTGGTTTGGAAACTTCACCAACCTGGTGCCCATCGAGCGGCACGGAGGGCTCAAAAAGTCGCTGCAGGCCGCGGTGCGCACTCTCGAGACGGGATATCATCTGTTGATCTTTCCCGAAGGCACCCGCTCGCCCGACGGCAGCCTTCAGGAATTCAAGCCCGCCATCGCTTATCTGAGCTTCGCTGCCGGCGTCGATATCCTTCCGGTCTATCTGCATGGCACCTACCAGGCCATGCCCAAGGGCTCGTTCGTGCCCGACCCACGCAAGCAGCGCAAGCTGGTCGTGCGCGTGGGCCCGCCATTGAGATATGCAGAGTTGAAAGCGGCGACCGAAGGAATGGCGCGGTCGGCGGCCTACAAAGAGGTGACGCGGCGGGTGCGCAGCGCCATCGAAGCGCTGCGGGACGCGACGTGAAGCTCCTGGTCACCGGCGCCACCGGGTTTCTCGGCTCGACGCTCGTTCCACTGCTGCTCGAGCAGGGCCATTCCGTCCGCGCGCTGCAGCGGGGCGAGGTCTTGATTCCCGGCGCCGAGGTGCTCAAGGGCGACGTGCGCGACGAAGTGTCGGTCCGGAAGGCGCTGCGGGGAATCGAGGGCGTCTATCATCTGGCGGGGCTGGTCTCGCGTGACTCTCGCGACGCGCGCAAGATGTACCAGCTGCACGTGGACGGCACCCGCCTCCTGCTCTCCGAGGCCGAGCGCGCGGGCGTGCAGCGCGTGGTGCTGGCGTCGTCGTCCGGCACCATCGGCGTCTCGCGGACGCGAAGGGTGGCGGTCGAGACGGACGACTATCCCATCGAGACGGTCGGCCGCTGGCCCTATTACCTGTCGAAGATTTACGAGGAGAAGATCGCCATCGGGTTTACGCCGCGATTGCCGATTGTGATCTTGAATCCTTCCTTGTTGCTGGGGCCCGGCGATTCGCGGCTCTCCTCCACGCAGGACATCTTCCGCTTCCTGCACGGGCGCATTCCCGCCATTCCCCGCGGCGGTCTCTCGTTCGTGGACGTGCGCGACGCGGCGGCGGCTTTCGTCGCGGCCTTGCTCAAAGGGAAGATCGGCGAGCGGCATTTCCTCGGCGGCGCGAATTGGGAATTCGACGATTTCTTCGCCCGGCTTTCACGCATCGCGCACCAGCCGCAGCCTCGCCTGGGGGCGCTGCCCGCCTCGCTGCAGGTCGCAGGCGCGCATTTGATCGAGCGGATCGCCCGCGAGCGCGGCCGCGAGCCCGACCTGCCGGCGAGCGATGTCGAGATGGGGCAATGCTGGTTTTTCATCGATTCGTCGAAGGCCGAGCGGCTGCTCGGCTTCCGCGCGCGCGACCCGCTGGAGACGCTCTCCGAGACGGTCCGCTACCTGCGCGAGCGCTTCATTGCCTGACGCACACCGCTGCCGCCAGCGCCACGCCCACGCCACCAAGGCGCGGCGCGAATCGTGCGACGCGCGCTATTTCGATCGCCGCGGCTACCAGAAGCTGGAGGCGGTAAAGTTCACGCCCCCGCCGCGCCTGGTCATCCGGAAGTTCCCCGGCATCCCGGCGCGGATCGACGGCAGGCTCGAGGTGATCGTCTTCTCCGCCGAGGAGATCCTTCCGCACGAAACGGAGTGATCAAATGCTGCTCTATCTGGCGCGCCACGCGCAGACGGCTTCCTCGGCGATCGATTCCTTCAATGGGCAGCGCGAGCTGCCGCTCACCGAGCATGGGCGCGCGCAGGCGCGGCTCCTGGGGCAGCGGCTCGCCAGGGTGCGCTTCGACGCGGTGTATCGGTCGCCGCTCGGCCGCACCGGTGAGACCGCGGCGCTGATTGCTCCGGCCTTGCAGCCTTCGATCCTGCAGGGATTGATCGAGATCGATTACGGCGGCTGGGAGGGCCTGTCGCCCGCCGCCGCGCGCGCCGCCGATCCGGCGCGGTATGACGCCTGGGTGGCCGACCCTGCGCGCACCAGTCCGCCCGGAGGGGAGACGGCGGCGCAGGTGGCGGAGCGTGCGCTGGCGGCGCTCGAGGAAATGCGCGCGCGGCATCCCGGCGACGAGCTGGTCCTGGCGGTGAGCCACAAGGCGACGCTGCGCGTGCTGGGCGCGGCGCTGACGGGGGCGCCTGTTGCGAGCTATCGCGCGCGCTGGCCGCAGGACGAGTGCGCTTTGAATCTCCTCGAATGGCGCGCGGGCAAAGAGCCGTTCCTGCGCTTGTGGAACGACACTTCGCATCTTGGCCCGGACCCGGCCACCTCGACGCGCAGCGGAAAGTAATCAGCTCTCGCGGACGCGGGACGGGCCGCCCGCGAGCGATTCGGCCGAGGGCGGCGCCTCCAGCAGGTCGCTGCGGCGCACGCCGGAGAGCGAGCCTAGCGCCGACTCCATCGCCGCCTGCCGCATCTCCATGGCACGCAGCCGCGCCTCGTGCTCGTGCGCATGGTGCTCCGCTTCCAGCTCGAGCTCGCGCGTGCGCAGCTTGAAATACTTGCTGATGAAGACCAAGCTGACGGGCCCCAGCGCAAGCGCCATGATCACCATGGTCGCCTGCAGCCCGTCGGTAAAGAGATTGGGATCCATTATAGCTCCGACTTGAGGGTTCGCTGCCGCACGGCTGCCGCGCCCGGCTCGGCGACCGGCGGCGCCGTCAGCAGCTCGGAACGAATGCCCGACAGCGAGGTGAGGGCGTGCTCGACGGCTCCCTGCCGCAGCTCCAGCGCCGCCACGCGCACCACCAGATCGCGCCCGTGTTGCTGCGTCTCGAGCTCGAGCTCCTTGGTGCGCAGCGCGAAGAAGCGGTTGGCGAGGTAGATGCCGAAGATGGGCAGGCCGATAGCGAGCAGGATGAGCACCGGCGTCAGCACGTTGGCGAGCGGGACCAGCAAGACGTTCGAATCCATGGTTCTCCCTTTACGATTGGTTCCCGCTGGCTATTTCAAGCCATCTTCTCGAACAGGTACGCGCACTCTTCCAGCCGGGCACCGGCCGCGTCCGCCACCGCGAACCGGCGCGGCTTGCCCGTGTCGCCCACGCCGTACATCGACGCCGAGCCATAGGCGCGCTGCTTGCTCACCGCATAGAAGGTGATGCCGAAGTTGGGGCGGCCGCCTTTCGAGAGCAACCGCTTCTCGCGCGTGGTCGCCACGATGCGCTTGAGCACCTCGACGCAGGCGTCCTTGGGATGGCGGCCCTGCCGCATCATCTCGACGGCGAGGTGGCCCCCGGCGACGAGGATGTTCGCCTCTCCACGGCCCGTCGAGCCCGCGCTGCCGACGTCATTATCGGTAAAGCAGCCGGCGCCGATGATGGGCGAGTCGCCGACGCGGCCGGGCATCTTGAAGAAGAGGCCCGAGGTGGTGGTGCAGCCGGCGATATCTCCGCGCGCCGTCACGGCGGACAGATGAATGGTGCCGCCGCGCTGTGGCTTGCGGAACTCGTCCCAGCCGAACTCGTCAATAAAAGCTTTGACGTCGGGATCGAGGTGGTCGGCATCGGGCTCGAGCCACTTGTCCTTGTCCGACAGGTTCTGCTTCCAGTAGAGCCACACCTTGCGCGCTTTATCGGTCAGCAGGTTCTCGACGGGAAAGCCGTTCATGGTGGCGAAGTGTCGCGCGCCCGGGCCGACCAGCAGCACATGGTCGGTCGTCTCCATCACCACCTTCGCCACCTTTGACGGATTCTTGCAGCCCTCGAGCGCGGCCACCGCGCCGGCGCGCCCGGTGGGGCCGTGCATGCAGCTGGCGTCGAGCTGGACGATTCCTTCTTCATTGGGGACGCCGCCATAACCGACGGTCATGTCGCTGGGGTCGTCCTCGACGAGGTTGACGCCGGCGATGGCCGCATCGAGCGGGTCAGAGCCTTTGCCCATCAATTCGACGGCTTTCGCGACCGCCTTGATTCCATTGGCGCTCGAGATCGCCACCGGGCCATTGCTGCCGCCCGCCGGCTTCTGCGCGCGCGCAGTCTTTGCCACCACCGCCGCAGCCGCCACGGTGCCAAGCAGCTTTCTGCGCGAGATCGTCATGCGGACGGTTCTACACTCGTTTCAGTACCAGGCCGCGCCGAAACCGAAGTTCACGATCAGCGGCAGATTGTCGATCGGGGGCAGCACCTCCGCGAAATCTGCAGCACCGCAGCTGAGCGCACGCGGGTTCAAAATTGTATCACGGCCACCGGGCGGCCGGGGGCCTGGCTGGCCGAGGAGCGAGCGCCATTTCAGGCTGCGTCGAGGGAGGCGATATCGCGGCCGGACATGCCGAGCAGATAGAGAATCGCGTCGAGGCCGGAGGCGCTGATGGCGGTGTGCGCGGCTTCGCGGAGCTTGGGTTTGGCGTGGAAGGCGATGCCGTGGCCCGCTTTCTGGAGCATCAGGAGATCATTGGCGCCGTCCCCGATGGCGATGACCTGATCGAGAGGGACGCCTTCGCGCTGCGCGAACATCTCGAGCAATTCCGCCTTGCGCTGGGCATTGACGATCTCCCCCAGCACCTGTCCAGTGAGCTTTCCTTCCGGGGATATCTCCAGCGTATTGGCCCAGGCGAAATCGATTCCGAGCCGCCTTTGCAATGCTTCGGCGGCGTGCGAGAAGCCGCCCGAGATGACCGCGGTGCGATAGCCGAGGCGTTTCAAGACGCGCAGCAAGGTCTCGGCGCCGTCCATCAGCGGGAGATTTGCCGCGAGCTCGAAGAGCACGCGGGCGTCGAGACCGCGCAGCAGTCCCACACGCGCGCGCAGGCTCTGGTCGAAGTCGAGCTCGCCCATCATCGCGCGGCGGGTAATGGCCGAGACGGCGTCGTAGACCCCGTGCGCCCGCGCCAGCTCGTCGATGACCTCGATGCGAATCAGGGTCGAGTCCATATCCATCACCACCAGCCGCTTGTTGCGGCGCAGCAGCGATTCCTTTTGCAATGCGCAATCGAAGCCGTTCTGGCCGGCGGCGGCGAGCAGCGCGCGCTTCAATGCGCCCGCGTCGCCTTCCAGAGAGACCGCGAACTCCACCGACGCGAGGCCGCCTTCGCTCAGCCGGTGGATGCGCTCGATGTTGGCGCCGTGATCGGCGAGCGCGCGCGAGACGGCGTGCAGCGCGCCCGGCCCCAGCTCCCGCGCGATCGCGGTGACCACGTAGCGCTGCCGTCCGGGCGCGGGCGCGGGCGCGATCTTCCGAGCCTCGAGCGCGAGGCCGAGACCCTTGGCGGTGATGAGCAGATCCTGCAAGGTCCGCTCCTCGTCGGCCAGCTCGACCGCGAAGCCCAGCGTGAGAAAGCCCTGCACCACCACCTGCTCGACGTCGAGCAGATGCGCCTGCGCGGCGGCGAGGATGCGGGTGACCTCGGCGGTGATGCCGGGCGCGTCGTTGCCGGTGAAGGTCAGAAGCAGCATGGCGGCGGACTCTAGCGCCTTTCGGTGACGGCGAGCGCGACGCCGCCGAGGATGGCTGTTCCGCACGCGACCAGGCGCACCGAGAGGGATTCCCCGAGGAAGAGGACGCCGCCGAGCGCGGCGATCGGCGGCACTGCGAGCTGGACGATGGCTGCGAGCGAGGGCGTCAGATGGGGAATGGCCGCATACCAGAGGATATAGCCAAGGCCCGAGGCGACCGCGCCGGAGGCGACCGCGAGCAGGACTCCCGGCACGGCGGGCGTCTGCGCGTGCAGGCCCCAGGCGCAGAGCAGGAGCGACGCTGGAAGGAGGCGAACGAAGTTATCGGCGGTGGCGGCCACCGGATCGCGCCCGCCGCGGCCGAGCAGCGAGTAGACGCCCCAGGCGACGCCGGCAGCGACCATCAAGAGCGCGCCGAGAGAGTCCGGAGCGCGCGCGCCCGGCAACACCAGCGCGACCAGGCCCGCGAGGGCGAACGAGAGACCGATCCATTCGCGCAGCGTCGGGCGGTGCCCGGAGGCGATGGCGCGCGCGATCATCGTCGCCTGCACCGAGCCGAAGAGCAGCAGCGCGCCCACGCCCGCGCCGACGCGGCCATAGCCGATCGAGAACGGCACCACGTAGACGAGGAGCGAGAGCGCCGCCGCCCAGCTGCCACCCCAGGGGCGCGGGTGCCGGAGGGCGATCAGGCCGATCAGCAGCGCGCCGGTCGCGAACCGGATGCCGCCGAAGGCGAGCGGATCGATCAGGTGCGCGCCGACCGCGGCCCGCGTGAGCAGCGAGTTTGCAGCGAAGGCCACCAGCGCGGCAGCCGTCAGCAACAGCCCGCGCGCGCTCATCGCCGTCGTTAGCCGAGGGCGAGCGGCGTGGCGCAGGCGCGGCAGCGGCGCGCGGCGATCGGGACGACCTCGAGGCATTCGGGGCAGGTCTTCGTCGCCGGTGCGGCTGGCGCGGCTTCACGCTCGAGAAAGAGGCGGGTCAGAAAGAACACCACCGCCGCGACGAAGAGGAAGTCGACGATCCGGCCGATTAGATCGCCATACTTGATGGCATTGTTTCCCGAGAGCACGAATTGCGCCGTGCGCCATTCGCCGCCGGGCAGGACGATACCGATGATCGGCATCAGGATATCATCGACGATTCCGCTCACGACCTTGCCGATGGCCGCGCCGATGATCACGCCGATGGCGAGCGCGAACGCATTTTGCTTGAGCAGGAAGGCGCGGAACCCGGTAACCGTCTTCTTCATAATCCGATCTCCAGACTCACCGTGAGGGCGGTGTCGGTGCTCACCTTCAGCGGCGGTGGCGCGCTGTCGTAATTGACGGCGAACCCGACGCCGAGCGCGACCTTCTCGGTGAGGCGCGAGGAGAGCTTGGTGGTGCTGGTCACCAGGGCGCGGGTGGTGCCGACCAGGTTCTCGAGCGCGCTCGCGTCCTCGCTGAAGATGACGTCCTTGCTGATGGCGTAGCGATAGAACGCGCCGACGCGCGGGGCGACGATGTCCACCCCGTCCTGCCGCGCGGGCGCCCCGGCGCCGTAATAGAAAAAGCGATATTCGTGGCCATAGCGGAAGCCGAGGTCCGTCCTGAAGATGGACTTTTCCAGGTCGCCGATCTTCTCGTCGAACCAGATGATCGAGACGCCGCTCTCGCCGAAGGGCCTCGATTCAATCGACTTGAGGTGATCGGTATCGACGCCGCCGAGCAGGTAGACCGAGAGCACGTCGCTGAAGCGCCGATCGCCGCGAATCTGGAGTCCGGCCGCGAGCGCGGTGACGGTGGAGATGCCCGCGCCGGCCGCGGTGTTGTTGCCGTAGGCAGCGAAGGTCTTGATGCCCCAGATCCAGTCGCGCGACTTGCGCTCGAAGGCGCCATTGGTGCTGAAGGTGATTGTCTGCGAGTTGCCGGTGAGGGCGATCAGGCCGAGCGCCACCGTCCCGCTCCAGATCACTGGATTCGGCGCTGCGGCAGCGACCGCCTTCTGCGCGGCGTCGGCGGCTTTGCCCGCGGCCGCTTCGGCGGCCTTCGCCGCGTCGGTGGCGGCGGCGGCGGGGGCATGCTGCGAGCGCTCGATGGCCTCCAGGGCCCGCTGCGCGGCCTCGGCTGCCTTCTGGGCGGCGGCGGCCGCCTGTTCGGCAGCGACGACGACGCGCTGTTCGGGAGTGGCCGCGGGAGTGGCCGCGGCGGCCTGGGCGAGGAGCAGGGCGAGCATGACCATACTGCGCTCATTGCAGAACGCCCGCAGCCTGACAAGCGCAAAGCCGCAAGGAGCACGAACCTGGACAGCGTTGGCAGCGAGCTAAGCCCGTGCTATCCCCACTCGCCGATGGACCACCCGCAGCTCTCGGTCGTCATTCCTGTGTTCAACGAAGAGGAGAACGTCCGCCCGCTGCTGGACGAGCTCTTCGGTGCGCTCGCCGCGCTCGGCCGTTCGCACGAGGTGATCTGCGTGGACGACGGGTCGCGCGACGGGACCTTCGCGGCGCTCAAGGCTTTCGCCGCGGAAAAGCCCGCGCTGCGGGTGATTCGCTTCCGGCTCAACTTCGGCCAGACCGCGGCCATGTCGGCCGGCATCGAGGCTGCGCGCGGCGAGGTGATCCTGCCAATGGACGGAGATCTGCAAAACGACCCGGCTGACATCGGCAGGCTGCTCTCGCGCCTCGATCAGGGCTTCGACGTGGTCAGCGGCTGGCGCAAGGACCGCAAGGACAAGGAGTTCGGCCGCAAGCTCCCCTCGCGGGTGGCGAACCGCATGATCAGCCTGATCTCCGGTGTGCGGTTGCACGATTATGGCTGCTCATTGAAAGCCTATCGCCGCGACGTCCTGCACGATGTCAAGCTGTATGGCGAAATGCACCGGTTCATTCCCATCTATGCGTCGTGGCAGGGCGCGCGCGTCACCGAGATGGTGGTCAATCACCGCGCGCGCCACGCCGGCAAGTCGAAGTATGGCTTCTCGCGCACGCTGAAGGTCGTGCTCGATCTGCTGGTGGTGAAGTTCCTGGCCAGCTACTCGACCAAGCCCATCTATGTGTTCGGCGGCTTCGGCCTGCTGTCGTGGTTCGGCGCTTTTTCCACCTTTGCCTGGGCGCTCTATTACAAGCTGCGGGGTCTGAAGGACTTCGTCCAGACGCCGCTGCCGCTGGTGGCCGTGATGTTCACGCTGGTCGGGGCGCTGTCGCTGCTCATGGGCCTGCTCGCCGAGCTGGTCATCCGCACCTATTATGAATCGCAGGGCAAGCGACCCTATCTGGTGGCCGAAGAGCTCAACGCGGCAAAGCCCCTGCCGCGGACGGCGGCGGGATAGCTCCCTATGTGCGGCATTGCCGGCGACGTCGATCTGCTGCATGCGCCCGACCCCGAGGGCGTGCGCCGGATGGCGCGCGCGCTCGCACACCGGGGGCCCGACGCGGACGGCTTCTTCTTCGAGGGACCGGCGGCGCTGGGGCACCGGCGCCTTTCGATTCTGGATATCGAGGGCGGCGTGCAGCCGATGGTGCGCGAGGGCGTCGCGCTGGTCTTCAATGGACAGGCCTATGAGCACGACGCCTTGCGCGCCGAGCTGCGCGGGCTGGGCCATTCTTTCACCACCCGCAGCGACACCGAGGTCGTTCTCCGCGCGTATCTGCAATGGGGCGAGGGTTGCTTCGAGCATATCCAGGGGATGTTCGCAGCCGGGATCTGGGACGCGCGCGCGCGCAAGCTGGTGCTGGCGCGCGACCGGCTGGGGAAGAAGCCGCTCTATTACGCCCTGACCGGCTCGCGCGTCCTGTTTGGATCGGAGCTGAAGGCGCTGCTCGCGCACGGCGCGGTGGCCCGCGAGATCGATCCGGAGTCGGTGGCGCAATATCTCGCCTGTGAAAATGTCCCGGCGCCGCGCAGCATCTTCAAAGGCGTCCGCAAGCTGCCCGCCGCACACGTCGCGGTGCTCGACTCCGGCGGTTTCCGGATGCGCCGCTATTGGGAGCTGCCGGCGCCCGCTGCAGAGGGCAGCGCTGCCGCCCGCCCTCGGACCACCGCTTCGCTCGACGAGGCGGCGGCCGGGTTGTTGAGCTTGCTCGACGCGGCGGTGGCGCGGCGGCTGGTGGCCGACGTGCCGGTCGGCGTCTTCCTCTCGGGCGGCGTCGATTCGACGGCAATTGCCGCGCTGGCGACGCGGCACCAGCAGCCGCTGCGCACCTTCTCGATCGGTTTTACCGAGGAGAGCTTCGATGAGACGCCCTGGTCGCTGCTGGCCTCGCGGCGGCTGGGGACCGAGCATATCTTCGAGAAGCTGTCGGGCACCGCCTGCCTGGACCTGCTGCCCGAGGCGGTCGCGTCTCTGGACGAGCCTTTTGCGGACCCGTCATTCCTGCCGACGCTGCTGTTGTCGCGCTTTACCCGAAAGAGCGTGAAGGTCGCGCTCACCGGCGACGGCGGCGATGAATTGTTCGCCGGTTATGATCCCTTCCTTGCGCATCGGCCCGCGTCGCTGCTCTCGCGCCTGCCGCGCGGGCTCCGGACGCTCGTTTCTGGGGCCGTGGGCGGCGTCGCGACGCTGTGGCCTGCGTCGGCGGCGAACATGAGCCTCGACTTCCGCCTCAAGCAGTTCCTGCGCGGGCTCGATGCCCCGCCGTCGCTGCGGCACCAGACCTGGATCGGGTCGTTTGCCCCCTCTGAGCTGTCGCGGATCCTGCGCGTGCCGGTGCCTGCCGAGGTCATCTATCGCGGGGTGATCGAGGAGGCGGAGCGCGGCGCGCGGCTGGGCGTCGCTCGCGGCTCGGTGGACGAAGCGCTGCGGTTCTATCTCGGCCGCTATCTCGCCGACGATATCCTGGTCAAGGCGGACCGCGCCTCGATGGCGGCTTCACTGGAGCTGCGCGCGCCGTTCCTCGATACGCACGTGGTCGAATATGCCGCGCGCCTTCCCTGGCAAACCAAGCTGTCGTCGACAACTACGAAACTGATCTTGAGGCGCGCGCTGCGCGGCATCGTCCCAGACGAAATTTTGAGGCGAGCCAAGAAGGGCTTCGGCATTCCCGTCGCGGCGTGGATTCGCGGACCGCTGCGGCCCTTGTTCGAGGAGGCCTTGTCGGAGCGCGCGCTGGCGGATTCCGGATTCTTCGAGCCCGCGCCCGTGCGCGCGATGCTCGCCCGCCATCTGAGCGGCGAGGCCGACCTGCGCAAGCCGCTCTGGACCCTTTTGATGTTCCAGCTCTGGCGCAAGCAGTGGTCCGCCAGCTCGACCTCGCTCCGGCAGGTCGCGTGAGGCCCGTATGAAGCGCATTCTGGTGACCGGCGGCGCTGGCTTCATCGGCTCGCATCTCTGCAGGGCACTGCTCGACCGCGGCGATGAGGTCGCGGTGGTCGATAACTTCGACCCGTTCTATCCCGAGCGCATCAAGCGGCGGGCGCTGGGACCTTTGTTGTCGCGCGGGCTCGACGTGCACGAGATCGACATCCGCCACGACGATCGCCTGCAGCGACTCTTCCGCGACTTCGGCCCCGACGTGGTGGTGCACCTCGCCGCGCTGGCGGGCGTGCGGCCTTCGCTGGAGCGGCCCGGTGCGTACCTCGACGTCAACGTGCGCGGGACCGCCTGCGTGCTGGAGGCCGCGCGGCTCGCGGGCGCGCACCGCTTCGTGCTTGGCTCAAGCTCGTCGGTGTATGGGGCGAAGGCTGTGGCGCCGTTCAAGGAATCGGCGATCATCAATGATCCGGAATCGCCGTATGCGGCCTCGAAGGCAGCCGCCGAATTGCTCGCGCGCACCTGGCATAACCTCTACGGCATTGAAGTGGCCGCATTGCGCTTCTTCACCGTCTATGGCCCGCGCCAGCGGCCCGACCTCGCCATCCACAAGTTCTCCCGGCGGATGCTGGCGGGACAGCAGATCCCCTTCTTCGGCGACGGCTCGTCGCGCCGCGATTACACCTATGTGGACGATATCCTCGCCGGCGTGATGGCCGCGATCGATCGGCCTTTGAAGTATGAGACCGCCAATATCGGCGGTGCGCAGACGACCTCGCTGCGCGAGCTGATCGCGCTGCTCGAGGAGGCGCTCGGAGTGAAGGCCATTCTGGATCTGCAGCCCGCCCAGCCCGGCGATGTGCCGCTCACCAGCGCGGACGTCACGCACTCGGGCGAAGTGCTCGGCTATGCGCCGAAGACGCCGCTCCGCGAGGGGCTCAAGCTCTTCGCCGACTGGCTCCGCGGCGAGGGCCGCGACTGGGTCTGAGAGACAGCCGAGAACCGTTTATTATCCGTCGTTACCGTAGCGCTGAACGGCGGCTCCGCGGGTTTGCCCCCATGTCGTCGCAGGCTCCGCAAGGACGGCTAGAACGTCCGGCTGCGCTTTCGTCCACCCCTACATACGGAGCACGGGGGCGCATCGGGTTTAGCCGCAGACACAATACGGGCGCGGTTATCTGCGGATGACTCTTTACCGATTGTCTGCGCCCGCTCGACCTTTCGCCTTTTCCCTCCTCCTCTCCTCTGGCGTGATGAGAACTTGCGGTCACCCGCGACTGCGCCTTTGCCTCGTTGAATCCGCACCGCTACAAGATCAAGCCCGGCGGCACCTTGTGCCGCGCACGGTGCGGATCTAGAGACCGAGCGTCCGTAAAAACCTATCGAGACTGCGCGAACCATGGAACTGCGCACCGAACCGGCGCGAGACCGAGAAATTCAGTTCCGCGAATCGTCGTGGACCGGCTCCAGTTTCGGAATAGGGCCTTCCTAGCAACCAGGTAAGATCATCTTTGCCTTTCAACCCACCGCGACCCATCGATTCCTCGAAGCTTGCCGCCGCCGGTTCCCGAGCCAGCATCCTCCGCTGATGCGGTCCGGCGGCGTCTGCGAGAAGCCATGCCTCGAACGCACGATCGGCGATGACCACGTGCACGTCGCAGGTCGGCCGCTGCCTCTTCTTAATTAAATGACTCTATGTCCTCGATGCGAGGATACACCGCATTCAACTTCTGCATGAGTTGACCAAACGCCATAGATGGTTGTTGACCGTGCCCTCGAAGCCGATCGACAGCGAGAGCGAGGCCTTCCCCCGCTGGTCCGATCGAGCCTCGGTGGAGGAATCTAACCTGAGACGTTGTACGGAGCTCTCGCGCCATAGTGATTTGGTCGAGATGAGACGAGGGATGGCGAGCCACGAGCCGCGTCGTTCTTCGCTGAGTTCCCTGTGACGCTCGGTAAATTCCGCCTCGCCTGTCGGCGTTTTCTCGAACGCCGGCAGTAACGTTTGATTCGTCTCGTGCCTCGGGCGGATTCGAAGTAGTTTGCGAGCAATATCCATTAACTCCTGGTCAGTGGTGAGCTTCGCCTCAACATCGCCCTGCTCAAACGCGAACAACACCTCTTGATCCGCCCGGCCGATACAAAGTAAAGGTCCAAGCAACGCCTCCTTCGTGGTCGTAAACGTGGCGCCGAGACCGATACCTCCGCGGGCAGGTTTCTTTTCTCGCCGAATGATTTCGTCGTAGCCCATTTCGCGGACGGGCTCGACGCTGCCATGCTCACGCATCGCCCCGAATAGACATGCGTGCGAGAGTAGCAGACCAGCCGAGGCCGTGCTGTGCGTCGACCGAACGGTATCTGGAGTGCGCGCACGACGCGGGGCCGGCTCCACGAGAAGCGAGAGCCGCGATGGGTTGGCATCCTATCGGCTATTGCCCGGCACCTGGAGGAGCCGGGGGCCTGGCCGGTGGGTTTATTTCACGCCGAGCAGCTCGACCTCGAAGACGAGCGTCGCATTGGGCGGAATGACGCCGCCCGCGCCCGCGGTGCCGTAGCCCAGCTCCGGCGGGATGGTGAGCTTGCGCTTGCCGCCCACCTTCATGCCGGCGACGCCATCATCCCAGCCCTTGATGACTTGCCCGCGGCCCAGCGCGAAGCCGAACGGCTTGCCGTGATCCTTCGAGGAATCGAACTTGGTCCCGTCGGTCAGCCAGCCCGTGTAATGGACTGAGACCTGCTTGCCCTTGACGGCCTCAGCGCCGGTTCCTACCACCTGCTCCTCGATCTGCAGCTTGCCCGCCATATGGACTCCTTAGTAGGTTAATGCTGCACGACGGCGCTCTCGTCGGGGAACGGAAGCTCGCCCGGGAGGAGCCGGTACACCTTCACCACGTCTTCGCCGCGGATGCGCTCCACGTGCCATGGCTCGCGGCGCGCAAGGTTTGCCACCGCCGCTTCATTGAGGAAATAGAGGCGGCCGGTCTGCACGACCACGTAGCAGATCTTTCCCGAGCGGCAGGCGCGGCCACGCCGGTCGAGGGTTTGCACTAAATCGCTCCGGCCGGCGCGCCCGGAATAGAGCTTCGCCGGCCAATCGATCTCGGTGGCGAGCTCGGCGCCCGGCTCGGCGTGTGCGGCGACATATTCGACCGCCTCGCGGAAGCCGGCGTCGAAGTAATCGCAATGCGGAAAATACCAGGTGATCGCGGAATCGCCGCCGCCGAGCGGCGAGATATACAGCCGGTAATGAGGTGCGTGCCGGACGGCCGCCAGCGCCTCGGCGCCCGGCAGCGCCAGCACCAGCGCCGCGACCAGCGCGGGCCGGAACACCTTCACGCGGGAGACGATCACCGCGGCGGCATATCCGGCGATGATGAGGAAAGCCGGCAAGACGCTGGTAAAGAAGCGGCCCCACTTCGACCCCGACAGGGAATGGACGAAGAACCAGACCCCCATCCAGCTCAGCACCAGCTTGTGCGCCGGGCGCCGGTGCAGCAATGCGAGGCCGAGGCCGCCAATGGCAAAGACGACCGTGGCGGGGCCGAGCTTGACGAACGCAAAGACCAGGTAAAACCACGGCGGCGTCCCGTGAAGGCCGTATTCGACGAGATTATGATAAATGCGGCCCATGAAGAAGAGGCTACCGTGCACGGTCTGCTGCCCGGTGGTGTAGCTGCGGGCGTACTCCCAGGTGGACGGCAGCAGCGGGCTCCAGGAAACCGCTAAAAGCAAGGCCAGCGCAATCAGCGCGAGCTGCACCCAGCGCTTGAATGGCACCCGCCACGCGGTATCCCGGCGCGCCCAGAGATAAAAGACGACCGGTATCGGCGTTAAGAAGAAAAAGTATTTCGACGCCAGCATTCCGCCCAGTGCCAGGCCGCCGAAGAGCTCCCAGCGGCGCTGGTCGTGCGCGCGAGAATCGTCCGCGGCCGCCTTCGCCTCGGCGAGGCACCAGAGGAGCAGCATCAGGAACAGGCCGAGCAGCGTGTCTTCTTTGGCGACGCGCTGGTATCCAATCAAGGTCACCGAGCCGGCGGCGAGGGCGGCGGCCATCAGCCCCGCGGTGCGTCCGAAGAGCCGGCGCCCGAGCTGGGCGACCACCCAGATCGAGAGGCCGCCGGCGAGCGCGTTGGGCAGCCGCGTGATGGTTTCCGGCGCCCAGCCGAGCCGCTGGCCAAGCAACAGCGCGCCCGCGATGAGCCACTTCATCAGCATCGGGTGCTCGACGTCGTCGCCGCTAAAAGTCCCCTGCAGGTAGCGGTTGGCGGCGAGCCACTTGTGGACCTCGTCGTCGGCGAAGCCTTCCGCGGCGAGGCCGCGCAGGCGCAGCCAGAGGCCCGCCGCGACCAGCAGGATCAGCGCGACCCTGGCGGCCGCGCTCCAGGGCGCGGTGCGGCCGCGCAGCTCGTCAGAGAGCCCTTGCATTCGAGCGCCGCCTTCTAGCACGCGGTGGTAGAACTGGCGCAAAACCTGCCAGCCGTTACGATGCGGAACCACTGTGCGCGGCCTCCTCTTCATCCTCTGCCTCCTCGTCGCTGCTGCGCCCGAGGGGACCGCCTCGTCCGCGGGCGGGCCACTGGCGATGACGAAGATCGACGTGCACAGCTTCCGGGTGGTGGACAGTTACTCGGGACCCATCAGCTATTACCGGCTGGTGGAGGATCCTGAGCAGCCGTTCATTCGCGGGGTGTATCGGCCGCCACTGGAGACGGTGACGCTCGGCGCGGAGATCCCGGAGCACCTGCGCCAGAAGACGAAGCGGCTGCGCTGGCGATGGCGTGCCCAGGTGCTGCCCAAGGACGGCAACGAGTGCGCGCCGGGCTACGGCGACTCAGCGGCGTCGGTCTACGTCTCGTGGAAGCGCGGGCTCAAGTGGTACGCGGTCAAGTACGTCTGGAGCACCGTCGGCACCAAGGGGCAGGTCTGCGATCAGAAGCGCAACCTGTTCGTGGTGCAGGACACCGTCATCCTCGAGACGGGCGGGCCGACCGGGCAGTGGAAGGACGAGGAGATCGATCCGTCGGCGGAGTTCCGCAAGCACTTCGAGAACAACGACCCGCAGGCCGACGTGCCAGACTTCGTCGGGCTCGGCATCATGTCCGACGGCGATCAGACCCACACCATCAGCGCCTGCGACTTCGCCAGCTTCACCCTCCTCCATTAAGACTCTCCTTCTCCCTCTCTCGCCGCGGCGGGAGCACGGCGCCGTCGGCCTCAGCGTCCTCGCCGCTGGAGTGAGTTGCGGAATGGGGTTCGGTGGGAGCGGCTGCGGAATGAGTCCGCCGCCACCGCGCTCCCCGCCGCAGCTTGATTGGCAGGCATCGCTGCATGCCGACTGGGCGGATCTGCGGCAAGCTGGCGGATGCGCCAACGCTGTCGATATCCTGGCATCGCACGGCGCATCGCTGCGCACGCTACCCGTTCGACCTCACCGCCGAGGAGCGCGGCGAACCCCAGACCGTCGCAAAGACAGCCGGCGTGGGGGGCATGGGGGTCGACGAACGAGTTGCGCAGGCAACCGGCAACCACTCACCATCCCGCAACCCACGCCAGGCGCCGAGCACCTGCCCGAGGGCGGCGACCCCCATGCCTTCCGCGACGGCGATCGCTGCAGCGAGGAGGGCGGTCCCGCTACCCCAGGTCGGGATCGAGCGCGGGCGAGACAGCAGGAAGCGCCGCGCGGAAAGAGAAGAGCGACTTCTTCCCGAACAGCGACTCTCCTTCGACCACCAGCACCAGCACGCCGCCCACGAAGCCGGGCACCACCTGCGTCAGGTGGTAGAGGAAGATGAACGCGAGCGCCGTCTCCTTCGGGATGCCGAAGGCGGTGAGCGCGAGCGTGCCGCCCGCCTCGAACGAGCCGGCATTGCCGGGCGACGGCACCGCGGTGGCGACGTTGAACGCCGTCAGCGCCGCGAACGCCTGCATGGGGGTGAGATCGAGCCCGAGCGCGTGCCCGGCCACCGCGATGACGAACGTCTCCCAGAGCCACGGCAGCGGCGCTATCAGCGTCTCGACCACCAGCAGCCGCTTCCAATGGTTGACGGCGAAGCCGTCGCGAAGGTTGGCGAGCCAGGCCGGCATCTGGCGCGCGCGCAGGAAGCCGCTGCCCATCAGCGCCAGCAGGAAGCCGACGCCGACCACCGCGCCGCCGATGGCGAGCAGCGCGCGGAACAGCCATGCGGGCGGCGTGCCGAGCAGGCAGAGCAGCGGGAACGACGCGACCCAGCCCCACTTGTCGCTCCAGAAGTCGACGATCTCGGTGCCGAGGAGCTTGGCGCGCGAGATGCCGGTGCGCTTGCCAAGGTACTGCACGCGCAACAAATCGCCGCCGCGCGCGGGCAGGAGCACGTTGAAGAAGAACCCGACCATCATGGCGCGGAAGGCCTGGCCGTAGCTGAGCGAGAGCAGCGGCCGCATCACGATCCACCAGCGCAGGGTCTGCAGCGACATCAGCACCAGCGCGCCCGCCGCCGCGAGCAGGAGCGGCTCGGGTCCGACGCCGTGCAGGTTGGCGACCAACCCCTTCTCGGAGATGCCGAGATAGAAGACGACGCCGCTGGCGGCGGCGAGACCGGCGCTCAGTCCGAGCGCGGCGCGCAGCCACAGGCGCGGCGCCGGGCCGTCCCGGCTTTCGGTTTCCTGGGTCTCTACGACGGCCTCGCTCACAGAATGCCCGTCAGCTCCCCGATCCGCCGCAGCGTGATCGGCGCCTGGGGCTCCGCGCGGCAAGCGTCGAAGCACGCGCCGCAGTTGGGGCCGGCGTAGCTACCGGGGAGGAACTCAGAGTAATGCGCGACCGGAGGCAGCTCGGCGCAGGGCTGGACCATGCCCTTGGGCGTGACGTGGATCATGATCTTGCCGGCCTCGCAGCCGTCGATCTTCCGCTTCTCGTAGAACTCGGGGAGCGTCTCGAAGAAGTAATCCGAGGTCATCACATTCTTGAGCTCGCGCTTGAGCTGGATGATGCGCGCGCACACCTTCTTGAACTCGACCATCTTCTCCGGCGAGACCATGTGCGACTGGTTGCCGTTCTTGAGATCGTTGTAGCCCGAGAAGGCGATGTTGATACCCCACTCGTGCGCCAGCCGGACGAGCGGCTCGGCGTCGTGCATGTTGTCCACCATCAGCATCGAGGCGAAGGTGAAGACGTGGTAGCCCTCCTTCACCATCTGCGGGACGGTCTTGCTCAGGCGGTCGAACAGCCCCGGCAGCCCACGTTCCGTGTCCTGCCGCGCGTCGGGGTAATTCATCGAGATATTGATTTGGTTCACGCCCGCGGCGACGAGCTCCCGAATTTTGGTCTCGCTGAGGAACCCGCCGTGGGTGAGCACGGTGAGGTAGCGGAAGCCGGGCAGGTCCTTGACCGACTTGACGATGGGGACGAGATCGCGGCGGAGCATCGGCTCGCCGCCGGTGAAGACGACCACCAACGGGTCGAAGCGGCGCACCACGTCCGAGAAGTCGAGCAGCTCATCGCGGTCGGTGATCTTCCAGTAGTCGCAAAAGTCGCAGCGGGCGTTGCAGCGCTTGGTCACCTCGAGAGACACGCTGAGCGGACGCTTGTTGAATGCCACGTCCAGGAATTTGCCTGCGGCCCGCAACTTCTCGAGCGGGCTTAGTGCGATCTTCATGCCGGACTCCTGAAAGCGCGCACCGTTACCATCGGAAGCCACCTCGCGCAAATAAGCTTGCGCTCCTGTAGATGACCCTCGGGCGTTTGCGTCGCTCACAATCCGTCAGGCGGAAGCGTCGCGGGCAGCGAACCGTTCGATGAGAAACTGCGCAACCTTGAGCCATGGATCAGGATGCGTGCCATCGGCGCGGATGGATTCGAGGCGCTTGACCTGCCCAGGGGGAGCGCGCGCCTTCTCCCATCTCTTGCGGCCGAGCTCGAGCGACAGCTCGCGCAGGAGCTGCTCTTCGCCCGCCACCGCGACGCGCGCCTCGGCTGCGGCGCAGAGGCGGTCCACCGCCTCGGGACGGTCTTCGAACAGCGACTGCAGCCGCTGCGCGAACGGCCCCAGCGCCAGCGCCGCGCGTAGCGGCCGGGGCAAGTCGGACGACGGCAGCACCGGCTCCTGCCACTGGAAGGCGTCGTCGTTCCAACGATCGGCGCGCGGCACGCGACGCCCGAGCGGGTCGAACTTCACCTCGTCCTGCTTGCGCTGCGCCGGCAGCGCGCTCAGGCCCGGCAGCGGCGCTCCCTTGGGCGTCTCGCGCTCCTCCTCCGACTGAACCCGCGGCCGCCACGGCGCCGGCGTGAACGGCTCGGGCGAGCCGGGCGCATGCTGCGGCGAGACCGGCGCCATCGGCTTGGGGCGCGTAGTCTTGCCTTCGACCACTGTGCCGATGGGCTTGCGAAAAGGCGACCGCTTGATCGGCGCCTCGATTTTGCGCCCGACGACTTCGGTCACGCCCTTCGGAGCGGGCAGCGGCGGCGGGGCGACGCGGCCCGGTCCCGAGGCCCTGCCCGCGGTGAAGTCGGGGGCCGGCGCGGACGCCGCCAGCGCCACCGGGTTCGCGGCGGCATCGACCGAGGCCACACCCGCCGCGGCCTTCTCCGCCTCCTGCACCAGCGGCCCGAACGAGTCGGGAAGGTTGGGCGGCCAGGGCGGCGCGAGCCCCATGCGCTTGGCGGCCGCGGGCGCTTTGCGGTTCGCGACGCAGGTGTCGGCGAGCAGCTTTTTCCACGCCGCAACCTCGCCTGCGGGCAGCTCTCCACCGAGCGCGAAGAGCGCCGCCGCCGCGCCGGCGTGGGCCGGAGGCGCGCCCGCCAGCAACTCGCGCGCGCGCGCCTGCCCGACCGCCGACGAGGCCGAGTGCACCGACCGCGCGAAGGCGCCCGCCGCGAACGAGACGCGCGCCGCTGCGCCCACCACCAGCGCCGCCGGCAGCCCGAACTCGACCAGCTTCTTGGCCGCGCCGCCGAGGCGGGGGTCGGTCACCAGATCGCCCGCGCCAATGAAAAGCTGCGCCAGCGGCTCGCCGCCGATACCGGCCTCCATCAGGCAGCGCGTGGCCGCGAGCCGCGCGGCTTTGGGAACCCGAAGGTCGCGCGCGAGGTCGAGCAGCACGCCGCCCGCGTCGGCCGCCTCGGCCAGCTCCCTCTGCTCGTCCGCGGTGGCGGAGAGCGCGGCGGCGCCCATCGCGCCGAGCGCGCCCGTCTCGTGCAGACGCGCCTCGCGCAGGAACTCGGGCAGGGTCGGCCACTGGCCCATGCCGGTGCTACGAAGGGTCGCGAGGATGGCCATCGCTAACGGCGGCCTCCGCCCATGGTGGCGAGCGTCCCGCGGGAGAAGACGGCGAGGTGGGCGAGGAAGAGCGCGCCCCATCCCAGGGCGACCCAATGCATCCAGAACCGATCGGGTGAAAAGTGCCGGTTCAGCAGCGCGCAGACGAGCAGGCCGAAGATCATCACCAGCGCGTGGAGGGTCAAGAGCACGCGGTGCTGCTCGCGCGCGAGGAACCCTTTGCTCGGCTTGGTGCGGGACACGGGCGCCTTCTTACCGCGATTGTGCCTTGTCGATCCAAGCGCGAACGATGGCCGGGTCGGGCGCGCCGGCGAGCTTGCGGTGCAGATCGCGCCAGTCGGCAGCGGCGAGAGCGCGCGTGTCCGCGATGCCCGCCGAGCGCAGCCGCGCCGCCCACTCCTCGCCCATGAAGCCGGTGCGTGCCAGCTCGGATTCGATCGGCGCGGTCGAAATCCCGGTGCGCGGGCGCGCGACGCCGTCGGCGGCAAAATGGAACAACGCGAGCAGCGCGCCGAGGTGCCAGGTCCGCAGCCGCGGCCTCTCGAGCCTTTCGAGCCGCTCGAGCAGCGCCAGGGCCGCGCCAGCCTCGAGCAGGAAAGGCAGATACCCGAGATAGCCCGGCAGCGGCATCTCGAACAGCTTGAGCTGCTCGAAGTGCGGCACGGTGTAGAACCAGCCGCGCTCGCAGCCAAAGTTCAGGCTCTCCCAGAGGAGCCCGAGCGGCAGGGCCAGCGCGAGCAACCGCAGCGGCAGCCTGCGGTCGCGCGCGCGGAAGGCCTCGAGCGGGCTCGGGAGCGCGGCGGGAGGAAGGCGCGTCAGCAGCGCCTCGCAGAGCGGCCAGAGGAAGAGCCAGGCGAGACCGAAGCAGAAGCTCGGCCAAGCCAGCGGCAGCGCCAGCGCGGCGGCACCCGCGAGCACCAGAGGCAGCGCGCTTGGCGCTTGCGCGCCTCGTAACGGCGGGTCGTTTCTGGGCGTCACCGCCGCGAGGCCGAGGCGGATGGCGGGCAGCACGGTGGCGAACGAGACCGCGGCGAAGAGCGACCCCACGAGCGAGCTCTGCGACAGGCCCGTGTACCACCAGTTGTGCAGGCGCAGGTTGAGCAGCTCGAAGACGTCCCAGAAAGCGATGCTGAGCGCGGCACACGCGAGCCAGTCGCGCGCGCTGGCGAGCGGCGAGCGCCCGTGCCGCAGCCGCGCCAGGCCGTCGAGCGCGACCAGCACGCCCGCCCACGCGAGCGGAAAGCGCACCAGATCCATCGTCGCGCTCAGGTGAGCCGCGGCGAGCGCGGCGGCGATGATCAGCAGGCCGGCGACGAGCTCGAGCACGCGAGAGACCCTACACGAGCTTGCGGGCCCGCCGTTGTGGCGAAGCCGCCAAAAACGAAAGCGCCGGACCCTCGCAGGATCCGGCGCCGTCAGCTTGTCAAATTGCTGCGAAACTACTTGCTGTCGGGCGAGACCGGCGGCGTGGTGCTGCTCGGGTCCCCCGCCTTGTGGTGCATGCCCTTGTGGTGCTTGCCGACGATCTCGATCTTGTCGGCGCGGTTGGACGCCGGGTCGAAGCTCGCGCGCACCTGCTCACCCTCGCGGATGGAGGTGATGCCTGCCGCCTGCTTGCCGTTGCGCCACACCTGGGTCTGCGAGTCCACGGTCAGCGTCACGCCGCCCGCGGACTGGTCGAGGGTGATGCTGTCCTGGGCGATCTTCGCGACCGAGCCCGAGACAGTTCGCAGGCTCGCGTTGCTGCCCGAGGTGTCCGCAGAGGCCGAGCCGCTGGCGCTGCCCATCGATCCGCTCTTGTCGCCCTTGTCCATGCTGCCGGACGCGCCGCTGCTGCCCATGCTGCCGGACGCGCCGCTGCTGCCCATGCTGCCGGACGCGCCGCTGCCGCCCATGCTGCCGGACGCGCCGCTGCCGCCCATGCTGCCGGACGCGCCGCTGCTGCCGGTCTGTCCGTAGGTTGAGCCGGAGGCGCTGCCGGTCGCTTCGGTGCTGCCCGTCGCCCCGGTGCTGCTGCCCGTCGAGCCGCTGCTGCTCGGGCTGGCGGATCCGCTGCTGTTCGTCCCGTAGGCGCCGCTGTTGCCGGCGGTGCCGGTGCTGTTCGGGGTTCCCTGCGAGCCGGAGTGTCCCGAGGGCGTGACGTCATTGGGCGCCGTCGAGCTGCCCATGCTTCCCGCAGTGGTGTTCGGGTCGGTCGGGGTCGCGGTCGTCGAGCCGGTGTTGCCACTGTTCGACGTTCCAGAGGCGGTGGTTCCCGACGCGGTGCCCTGCGTTCCGTTGGCCCCGCCCGCCGTGCCCTGCGTGCCCTCCACCGAACCGGAACTGGTGCGGCCGGTGTCGTTCGCCGACGAGCCCTTCGTGTCCTTGCCCATACTCGAGCAGCCAATGATGCCGGCCGCGACCAGCGCTATTGCGACGATAAGCTTCATGTGTAGCCTCCTGGGAATTCGCGGTGCTGGCGCTCGTTGAAAAGGGGGCGCCGAGAGCGCGTGCCGGATCAGCCGGCTGCACGGAAGAGTTAGCCATCGGGCCGGCAGCGCGGAACCCTGGACGTGCCTTCGGCCAGCCGGCCTCAGGACGTGCTAGAAGGCGCTGTGCTCGCCCGTTGCCCGAGCTGCCGCAACACCTTCAGCACGGACCGGTCCGGGCGCCAGGACTGTCCGATCTGCGGCAAGCCGCTGGTCGTTCCCGAGGCCGCGCAAGCCATTCCGGCGAACCCCGCGGAGCCTGCACCACCGCCGCAGCCGGACACTCCGCCCGGCACGCCGTGGGAGCGGCGCGACCAGCTGGGTCTTCTGTCCGCATGGGGGCAGACGATGCAGCAGGCGCTCTTCGAGCCGGCCAAGCTCTTCGCCTCCGCGCGGCTCGACCGCAACCCCGCGCAGCTCTGGTTCGTCCTCTCGCTCTCAGCCTTCTGGATGGTCGGGCAGCTCTTCACGCTGCTGCTTCCCAACCGGCCCGACCAGGTGGCGGGGATGCTCGAAAAGTTCGTCCCGCCCGACAAGCTGGCGATGGTGAAGCAGTTGCTCGAGCGCAACGCGCAGCTCAACTCACCGGCGGTCACGTTGGTGATGGTCCTGCTGACCCCGGTCGTGCTCTGGCTTTTCCTCTACCTGAACGCCGGCATTACCCACCTGATCGCGCTCTTGTTCGGACAGGCGAAGCGCGGCTTTCCCGCCACCTTCGCCGCTTGCGCTTATGGCTCGGCACCGCTGGTGCTGATGATCATCCCGGGCTGCGGGAGCGTGATCGCTGCGGTCTGGATCGTGGTGCTGATCGGCGTCGGCCTGAAAGAAACGCACCGCATCTCCTCCGGCGGCGCGGCGGCCACAGTGCTCGCGCCTTACCTCCTCATCTGCGGCCTCTGCTGCGCCGGCGTGGTGGCGACCGCGCTCGTTATCGGCCGCGGGATGGGCACGCACTAGTGCTCACGGCTGAGCGCGCCGGCCCCCCGTCGGTCCACGCGCTGGGCTTTGCAGGCGTCGCGGCAGCGCTGCTCGGGGCCGCCCTGATCCTGCCGCTCGACGCGCCGCCGCTCTCCTGGCTCACCTGCCCCTTCCGCGCCGCCACCGGCCTGCCGTGCCTTTCCTGTGGTTGCACGCACGCGTTCTCCTTCTTCATGCACGGTCGCTTCGCCGACGCGCTTGCGGCGAGCCCACTCGGCGCCGCGCTCGCGCTCGCCGGCGCCGCGCATCTGCTCTGGACCTGCGCGCGCCTCGCTGGCCTGCCCTTCGCGCCGCGTGCCCGCGTCCCGGCCTGGCTGATCGCCGCTGCGGTGGCGGCGAACTGGATGTTCCTCGTGCTACGAAGCCGCGCATGATCGCCGGTTTCATCGCCTTCTCCTATCTGTGCGGCTCCATCCCCTTCGGCCTTCTGATCGCGCGCTGGAAGACCGGCAAGGACGTGCGCACGGTCGGCTCGGGGAACATCGGCGCCACCAACGTCGCGCGCGCGGCGGGCCGGGGCGCCGCCGTCGCCACGCTGGTGCTCGACGCGGTGAAGGGTCTGGTGCCGGTGCTGCTCGCAGCGGGCGCATCGGCCGCCCCTTGGCTCGCGGCGGCCTGCGCGGTAGCGGCCGTGGCGGGCCACTGCTTTCCGATCTGGCTGCGGCTGCGCGGCGGCAAGGGAGTGGCGACCGGGCTCGGCGTCGCGCTGGCATTGGCGCCCTGGGGCGCACTCGCTGGCGCCGTGGTCTGGCTCGTCCTTTATAAGCTGCTGCGCATTTCCAGCCTGGGCTCGCTCGCCGCCGTCGCCACTGTGGTGCTGGTCGCGGGCTTCACCGCCGATCGGCCCGCCGCGCTCGGCCTGTCGGCCGTCGCGTTGCTCGTGATTGTGCGGCACGCAGGCAACATTCAACGCCTCCTCGCCCGGCAGGAGAAGTAGACCAAGCGCCCTGGCCGCTCGTCCCTTGTAGAGGGCGAGGGCAGATCGCATTTTACCCTGTTCAATCTAGAGGAGACACGATGGCGACCTTCGACCGCAGCTACGGAACCACTTCGTTGCAAACCTCGTCCGAGTCGCGGCTCGACCGCAAGCTCCAGATCGACTGGAGCGCGGTCTTCGGCGGCACGCTGCTCGGCTGGGGCCTGCTCTTCCTCCTCTCCGTGATCGGCGCCGCCATCGGCTTCGCGTCCATCAATCCCTACGCCGTGCATCCCGGCGCTGGCCTCGATACCGGCTCCGGCATCTGGGCGCTGGCGGCGATGATCGCGACCTCGTTCCTGGGAGCCTTCTTCGTGGTGCGTATCTCCGGCGACCGGCGGCGCAGCGAGAGCCTGCTGCACGGCGGGGTCTCCTGGGGCCTCTCGATGATCGTCGGCGCCGCCATCGCGCTGTTCGCGGCGGGCGCGGCGGCAACCGCCTCAGCGAACGCGGCCACGCCGTCGACCCGGGCGAAGACGTCCATCACCAGCAACGGCAGCGTCGCTCCCAACCTCACGCGCGGCGAGCGCATTCGCGCCGATGAAGCCAAGTCCGACGCAGCCAAGGGCGCGGGGCTCGCTGGCGGCGGAGCGGCACTGGCCTTGATCGCCTCGCTCTTCGGCGCGCTCTTCGCGGCGAGCCGCTCGTCGGGCATCTCCATCGTCGAGGAGTTCCGTCCGCGCAGCCACAAGCACGGGAAGGTTCCTGCGATGAAGTCCTCGATCGTAATGCCGGGCTCCGAGCGCCGCGACGAGACGACCATCCTGCCGCCGACGCACTAGCTAGGCTAACAACTCTCAAAAATGCCACTCCGCGATCTAGGGCGGATACGACAGATCTGGCGACACGAGATAGACGGTCTTGATTAACCGCGCTCCAGCCGCGCGAAAATCCGGCGCGCGAAAGAGAGCCGCGAGACAGCCGGCGTGGGGGGCGTGGGGGTCGACGAACGAGTTGCGCAGACCCCGCACCCAACCTCCATTCCGCTAAATAACGCGCAGGGGGCGAGCACCTGTGTGAGGGCGGCGACCCCCACGCTTCCCGCGACGGCGATCCCTGCAGCGAGCGACAGTCTTACCCGACCCCTTCGTTAAAGCCCTTCTCGAAGAGCTGCGCGATCGCCTCCGCGCATTCTTTCGCCTGCTCACCGTCGGTCTTCACCGTCACCACCGTGCCCTTCGCCGCGGCCAGCATCAGCACGCCCATGATGCTCTTGCCGTTGACGTTCTGCCCGTCCTTCAGGAGCGTCACGTCGCAGGCGAATCTGTTCGCCGTCTGGACAATCAAGGCCGCAGGCCGCGCATGCAGGCCCATCTTGTTGCGCACCGTGCAGCTCTTTTCGACCTGATCGTCGGCCATCACTCTCTCGTTAGAAAAACCGGTCCCCCAGCGCCAGGCCCAGACCCAGCGCAATGTACACGGCCCAGATCGATTTGAGGCGCGGCATGACGGCGGCTGCCACCACGACGGTCGAGCCGGCGAGCAGCACGCGCAGGGGAGCCCCGGCCACCAGCACGGTCCGCGCGGCGATGGCGCCCGCGAGCACCGCGCCGCACGCCTTGATCAGCCCGGTGCCGCTCGCGAGGTGCGCGCGGCCGACCGAGCCGACGATCTCCTCGCCGCGCCGGTAGCCGGACCAAAAAAGCCACAGCCGCGCCGTCAGATGCACGCTGTTGTAGAGGCCGAGGAAGACCAGTACGCAGCCGAGGCCGAGCGCAGGGGCCGTCAACGCCGCGGCCAGCGCGGCAGCGGGGCGGAGGGCGAGCCAGAAGAAGCCGTCGCCGAGCGCCGCGAAGGGTGGTCCCAGAGCCCGCTTGAAGGCCGAGACGCTCTCGGCGGCGGCCTCGCCCCGGGCGACGCGCTCCTCGAGCGCCACCGCGCCACCGAGGATGGCGGCGGCGAGGTACGGGTGGCAATTGAAGAACTCGAGGTGGCGGGCGGCGGCGGCTGCGCGCGCGGTACCGGCGGGGTACAGTTCGTCCAGTGCCGGCGCGATGGCATCGGCGAAGCCGACGTTCTGCATGCCGCGCGGGTTCCACGCCGCTTGTAAGAAGAGGGAGCGCAAAAAGACGCGCGCGAGCGCGACGCGAGAGACTGCTGCTCTGGCGGCAAGCCCCGCTTCCGAAGTCCTCATTGCATCCCTCGCAGCAGCAGGAACGCGACGCCCGCCGCGGCCGCGGTGATGGCGGCGAGCGCGGGCGCGCGCGGGTCGCGGATGGCGCGGATGGCGCTCGCGGCGGCGAGCGCCCAGACGACGTGCCAGCCGGCCCCGAGGCCGGAGACGAGGCGCGCCGGCAGTGCCCTGTGCAAGAGCGCGAGGAGCGGTGAGGCCAGAACGCAGGCCGCGCAGATGGCGGCGGTGGCGCCGAATGGCAGCGCGAGCCCGAGCAGGTTGACGCGGGCGGCGCGTGCATCGCCCGCGGTGGCGCGCGCGACGGCCTGCTGGGCCAGCCCCGCGTTGCGGCGCTCGGAGGCGCGGTCGAGCGAGCGTCCGACCAGCGCCAGCGGAGTGAGCAGGGCGAGCCCCAGCGCCGCGAGCGACGCATCGACGCCGCGGCCCGCGAGGCCCGCCGGCACCACCAGCGAGGTGAGCGCGCCCGCGAGCAGCGACTCGTTGTCGGGGATGCTGCCGCCCAGGTTGACGCCGCCGAGAAAGAGCAGCTCCAGCGGCACGCCCAGCAAAAGCCCCCCGCGCGCATCGCCGAGCAGCGCGCCGAGGACGGGCGCTAGCACGATTGGGCGGCTCAGCATCAGCTGCAGCGCGCCCTTGCGATCCAGCGCCGCCAGGCCCGACGCCACGGCCGCGATGGCGGCGGACACCAGCAGTTGGGGCAGCGGGAGCACGGAGCCGAACCGTACAACAACCTCAGGCGCGAAACTTCGCCTTGATCGCCTCGAGCCCGAGCGGGCTTTCGCTGGGCACCGCGCGCACCTCGACGGCAGTGCCGGTGGCCGCGAGCTTCTCCAGTTCGTGCAGCTCGCTCGGGTCGAGGAAAACCGAGGTCGACACCTGCCGCCGGCCCGCGGCGAAGTGCACGTTGCCGAGGTTCAGCTTTGGCATCGGCACGCCCTGCGCGTGCAGCGAGACCGCATCGCGCACGTCGCGCAGGAGCAGCAGCGTCCGCGCTGCTGGAGGACCCTTGCCGCCAGGCTTGAGCAAATCAGCCGCGGCCTGCAACCGCATCACCACGAACGAGACCCGCTGCGGAATGGCGAGCGCCATGGCCGAGCGCGCGAGCACGTTGCCCGCCGCCTCGTCGTCGGCGACGAGGATGCCGTGCGCGTCGAGCGCAGGCAGCCACGCCTCGAGCACCTGTCCATGGACCAGCCGGTTGTCGACGCGCACCAGCGCGAGGCCCGGCGCCTCGGCCTTGCTCAACCGATCCCCCGCAGCATCCCGGAGGCGTGGCCGATCGATCGCTGACCGGCTTCGGCGACCTCGGCCGCGAACTGGACGATGGGCTTTCCGCCGGCGCGCAGCTGCCCGAGCTTGAGCAGCATGGGCAGGTTCACCCCGGTCACCACCTCGATCTTCCGCTCCTCCAGGAACGAGAGGCAGAGGTTGGTGGGCGAGCCGCCGAGCAGGTCGGTGAGCAGCAGCACGCCGTCGCCGGTGTCCACGCTCTTGATGACGTCCTTGAGCGCGGCCCGCATGTCCTGCACGCCCGGGTCTACCGCCACCGCGCGCGCCTGCTCGATGCGGCCCACCACCGTCTCGGCAGTGCGGAGCATTTCCTCGGCCAGCTTCCCGTGCGTGGCGACCACGACCCCGATCATGGGCGGGAATCTAACTCATCTACAGCAGGAAGGCGGGCTGCGATGCGAGCAGCGCCTCGAGCCGGACCGCGGCGGCGGCGGCGGTGGGCCGCCGGGCAGGCGAGTCGTCGAGCAGCGCGGCGACGAGATCGTCGAGCTCGCGCGGGCACTCGGCACGGCTCGACGACGGCACCAGCGCCTCGCGGCCCCGGGCCTTTCCAGCCAGCAACTGGTAGAGGATGGCTCCCAGCGCGTAGGCGTCCTGCGGCGGCTCGCTCGGCGAGGTGGCGGACGCCTCCGGTGCGCGGTAGGCGGCATCGCCGCGATCGACCACGATGCGCAGCCCGGGGCGGCAGCGCCACCAGCCGCGCCACGCCGAAGTCGGTCACGAGCGCGTTGCCCTTGCGATCGAGCAGGACGTTCTCGGGCTTGAGAGCGCCGTGGGTCACGCCCGCCGCGTGCGCGTGGGCAAGCGCGCGGGATTCTGCCGCAGGCACTGCAGGATGAAGACGGCGTCGTCGACGAGCAGGTCCCGGGTCACTTCGATCTGCGGCATAGACTCAGGATCGCTAGCTGATCCCGCGCCGCGGGCGCCATCGGTCAACCTGCTTTGGGGCCCACGCCGAGTTGGACGGGGGCGGCGGGCCTGTTCTTGTCCTCGGCACCTGGCGGCTGCGTCGCGGGCGCGCTGTGCACACCGGGCGAGGCCGAGCGGTAGATCCACAACGTCAGCAGGAAGAGCGGGAAGTCGATGGCGACGATGGCCCAGAGGGCGCGCCCGCCGGGGCCGCCGATCTGCACTGCATGAATGAGCCCGAGCCCGCTCGAGGTCAGCAGGGCGGCGACGACCGGCAACAGCGCGTGGCGCCGCTCGCGGGGCCGGGCGGCGACCACCGCGCAGCCGACCGCGATGGCGACCATCATCGAGACGCCGAGCGCGTTCCAGAAGCGCGTCTCGGCCAACGCCTCTGAGACGAGCGCACCAGAAGGCGCCAACAGCGCGGACTCGCCGCCGAGCGTGGCGACGCGAAAGGCGAGGCCGGGGAAGGCGGCGAACGAGAGCGCGCCGAAGAAGTAGATGACCGAGAAAGCGCGACAGAATTTCTGCAGGCGATGCTCTGCGGGCGAGAGGGTCACGCGCGCCGTCTACCACCATTTGCGGCGCGAAGCTGCGATCGGCGCGGGCTGCCGCTTGAGCCGGGAACGTCTACGCGGCCGGGCGGCGGCGCGAGCGCAGGATGCGGTTGAACGCCTTGGTGCGCGCGCGGGCGATCACGAACTCGACGTGCAGCGACTCGCCCGCGCCGTGCAGCCGCACCGATCGCGGCTTGCCGTACGAGACGCCGATGCTGCCCTGGTGCGCGACGCCGTCGTCGAGCGAGAGCTTGTAGCCGAGGCAGAGGTTCTCGCCGCCAGCGGACTGCGGGTCGAGATCGAGCGACATGTTCAGCCCCGGCTCGCTGTGCGGGCCGAAGTCGCGGCTGAGGTTGAGGTGGACCTTCTGGCCCTCTTCGCCGACCAGCAGCGGGCTCGCGAGCAGGGCGCCGGCGTCGTCGCGCACCTCGACGGAGTAAAGCACCGGCGCTTCGGTGAGCGCAGGCCGCAGCATCCCGAAGGAGAGCTCCGCGCCGACCAGCCCGAACGCGAGACCCGCGACGGCCGCCAGCGAGCGTGAGACCCAAAAGCGCTTCATCAGACCCCCCGACGCTACCAGTTGCTTATCGTCCCAAGCTGGCGGGCGCGCGTCAAGCCGTCCCCTGGCCTGTGGTAATGACCCCCCGATGACGACCGCTCAGCTCGCCCTCGGATTGCGTTCGCTCGCTCTCGCCGTCTGGTTCGGCGGTGGCCTCGCGATGCTGCTCGCCACCCGTGCCATCTTCGCGCGCGCCGGCTCGCGCACGCTCGCGGGCACCATCTCGGGCGAGGCGCTGCTGCGCTTCCAGTTGCTGCGCGGCCTGGCCGCGGTGCTGCTCGGCGGATCCGCTCTGCTCGGCGCCCGCGGCCTCGCGACCCTTCTCGGGCTGGGCTGCATTTTGCTCCAGCTCGCCGCGTCGCTGGCGGACACCCGCCTCCGCAAGCTCCGCACGGAAATCGGCGGCTCGACCGAAGGCCTCGCCGAAGACGACCCGCGCCGCAAGCAGTTCGGCATGCTCCACGGCGTCTCGGTCCTTTTGCTGCTCGCCCAGATCGCGCTGGCCGCCGTCGCCCTCCTGCTCGGCGCCTGAACCGGCACCGTCGGGCAATGTCCTCACTACTCAAGCTGTTCAAATACTCGCTCTCCACGACGCGGACTCGCGCGGTTTCAGCCGGCGGCGGGGCTATCCACGGCGTGCAGAATGCCAAGGATATAAGGTATTGAGCGAAACCCTTGGTGATCTCTGAGCGCGGATAGTTAACCGCTCGATAATCTCCCCGACAGAATGCACTTTTTTCGAAATCTCAATGAGTGATTCATCTAAAGGAAAAGCTCGATGGACCGCCATTGAAGAGCGGGCACTGAGAACTCGTCCCGGGACGAGTCGAGACAGTCGGCGACCGGCATTCTCTTTGAGCGCTGCTGGAGCTCTTCTCCAAAGGCGCGGCCGGCAGTGAACTGGATCCTGTACGGGTCCTCCGCAAGCGGCTGAACGGGCGGCTTGTGCTGGACGCGTGACGAAGGTGCGTGGCGAGCGTCGAGACCGAGGAGCGCGGGGCGCTGGGGAAGTTTTCTGATCGCCGCAGGAAAGGGGGCTTGGGGAAAAAATCTGCCTTTCGGTTCACCGACAGGTTCTGCTGACGAGCCAGAAGAGCAAGCGGAGTGGCTCGAGCGCGCGGACGGATTCGAATAGCGACCGCGCGCGCTCGCGGCGTTAATAGATGCTCGTGGTGCGCTTTGCGCCGGTGTAGTCGAGGAAGACGGTCTTGAGGTGGGTGAAGAAGTTCGCGCCCTCCTCGGCCATCTCCTTTTCGCCGACGCCGGTGGACTTGATGCCGCCGAAGGGAAGCTGCGCCTCGCCGCCGACGGTGGGCTGGTTGACGTGAACCATCCCGACCTCGGAGCGCTCGACGAAGCGCATGGCCTGGAAGTAATCGCGCGTGTAGATGCTCGCGGTCAGGCCGAACTCGACGTCGTTGGCGAGGTGGACGGCCTCGTCGGCGTCGCGCGCGGACTGCACCGCGAGCACCGGGCCGAAGACCTCCTCGCGCGCGAGCCGCGAGCCGGGAGCGACGTCGTCGAAGATGGTGGGCGCGCAGAAGAACCCGTGCTCGTACTCGCCGCCGGAGAGCCGGTCGCCGCCGCAAAGCAGGCGCGCGCCGTCGCCCTTGGCCGCAGCGATGGATTCGAGATCGACCTTCAGCTGCGAGGCGTCCACCGCGGGGCCCATCTGAATTCCGGGCTTGCGGCCGTCGCCGACCTTGAGCGCGCGTGCGCGAGCCACCAGCGCCTCGGTCAGCGCGCCGCGGATCTTCGGCGTCGCCACCACGCGCGAGGTGGCGGTGCAGCGCTGGCCGGTGGAGCCGAAAGCGCCCTGGAAGATGCCCTCGACGGCGAGGTCGAGATCGGCGTCGTCGAGGACGACCACCGGGTTCTTGCCGCCCATCTCGCAGGTGACGCGCACGCCGCGAGCCGCCGCGCGCTGGTTGAGCCGCAGCCCCACGCCATTCGAGCCAGTGAAGCTGATGGCGCGGATGCGCGGGTCGTCCACCAGCGTGTCGCCGCAGGCGCTGCCCGGTCCGGTGACGACGTTGAGCACGCCCGCCGGGAGCCCCGCCTCCTGCAGCGCCTCGGCGAGCAGGTGGGTGCACACCGGCGTCAGCGAGGCCGGCTTCATCACCACCGTGCAGCCCGAGACCAGCGCGGGCGCGAGCTTCCACACCGGAATGGCGAAGGGAAAATTCCACGGCGTGATCAGCGCCACCGGTCCGACCGGCTGGCGCAGCGTCATGGTCAGCGTGTGGCGCGTCTCGGAAGGCAACGTCTTGCCGTGCGCACGGAAGCCTTCGCCCGAGTAGAACTCGAGCAGGTTGAGGCCCTTCATCACCTCGCCGCGCGACTCGCTGAGCGTTTTGCCCTCCTCGCGGCAGAGCGCTTCGGCGAGCAGGTCGATCTTGCCCTTGAGGATCTGCCAGGCGCGCCCGATCACGCGGCCCCGCTCGGGCCCCGGCGTGCCGGCCCAGGCGGGGAACGCCCGGGCGGCGGCGTCCACGGCCGCGGTCACGTCGGCCTTGCCGCTGCGCGGGAAGAGGCCCAGCACCTCGCGCGTGTCGGCCGGATTCAAGCACGGCTCGTACTGCCCGGTGGAGGGCGCGGCCCATTCGCCGTTGATCAGGTTCTTGCGCTGCTCGTCTGCGTGGGGAATGTGCATGGTCGCCGATCTACGCCCCCGGCGGGATCGAGACAACCGATGCCTGCGGCCGGCTGACCGCCCGCCGTGGAATCTTTCAGGCGAAGAAGTGCACGCCGCCGCGCGTTGCGAACCGGGAGGTCGGGTGCTACGGTCCCGCGCCGCCCAAGAGTCAGTCCACTCGCCACGAAGGTTCACGCTCTTTATGTTCAACGGGATCTACAAGCTCTTCTCGCGCGACCTCGCGATCGATCTCGGCACCGCCAACACGCTCATCTACATCCGCGGCATGGGCATCGTCTCCAACGAGCCCTCGGTGGTGGCCGTGCAGCAGGACGCGCGCGGCGGCAAGAAGGTGCTCGCGGTCGGCAAGGAAGCCAAGGAGATGCTCGGCCGCACGCCGGGCAACATCGTCGCCATCCGGCCGATGAAGGACGGCGTGATCGCCGACTTCGAGATCACCGCGGCCATGCTTCGCTACTTCATCCGCGCCGCCCACAACCGCAGCACGCTGGTCAAGCCGCGCATCATCATCGGCATCCCCTCCGGCATCACCGAGGTCGAGCGCCGCGCGGTGCGCGAGGCGGCCGAGAGCGCCGGCGCCCGCGAGGTGTATTTGATCGAGCAGCCGATGGCCGCCGCGATCGGCGCCGGCCTCCCTATCACCGAGCCGTCCGGCAACATGATCGTGGACATCGGCGGCGGCACCAGCGACGTCGCGGTCATCTCGCTCGCCGGCATCGTCTACGCCAAGTCGGTGCGCGTGGGCGGCGACAAGATGGACGAGGCGATCATCCAGCACATCAAGAGAAAATATAACCTTCTCATCGGTGAACGGACCGCAGAGCTGATCAAGATGGGCATCGGGAACGCGTACCCGACCGATGAAGTGCTGACCATGGACATCAAGGGCCGCGATCTGGTCGCCGGCGTCCCGCGCACGCTGACCGTCAGCTCCGACGAGATCCGCGACGCGCTGGCCGAGCCGGTCAACGCCATCGTCGAGGCGGTCAAGGTCACGCTCGAGCGCACGCCGCCGGAGCTCGCGGGCGACATCGCCGACCGCGGCATCGTGCTGGCGGGCGGCGGCGCGCTGCTCAAGAACCTCGACGCGCTCTTGCGCGAAGAGACCGGCCTGCCGGTCTTCCTCGCCGAGGATCCCCTCAGCTCGGTGGTCATCGGCGCCGGCAAGGCGCTCGAGGAGCTCGACATCCTCCGCCAGGTCTGCTCGCCAGCGTAAAAGCGCGCGGTTTTCTACAGCTCGAAGCCGATGCCCAGCGCCAGGTCGGGGATGATCGAGATCTCGCGCCGGAACGGACCCGGAATGGAGTCGTCGCTGCTCAGGGAAGGGTGACCGCGCAGGACCGACCCGCCAACCCCCGCGAGCGCCTCGAGGTAGAGCCCGCTGTCGAAGCGAAAGCGCCAGCCGGCGGCGGCGGTCAGCGTATCGAGGTGGGCAGTGCGATCGAAGCAGCAGCGGCTGTCGTAGTTGCGCTCGTAGTCGTGGCTCGTCCAGCTGAGCCCCGCCACCAGGTCGCGGCCGTCGCCGGAGAACAGGCGCAGCCCCAGTGCGGGGAACTGGTCAACATTTCGGTTGGGCGTCTCGTTGTGGTCGGGGTCGAGCAGGAACACGCCGCCCTTGCCGAGCGCGGCCGAGACCGCGACGTGATTCACGCGCAGCTCTGCGCGCGCCCCGGCGTAGTCGTACGAGCTGCCGATTCCAAGCGACAGCGATCCGTGGACGAGCCCGGCGGCTGCGAGGAGCGCGGTGAGCATGCGACAGGGACGGGCGACCGGGCGAGGGGGCCACTTCCACGGGCAGGCGTCGGTGCGCATCGTTCCGGCTGGTGGGGTGCTTTGTCCCGGCTGGGATAGGCTACCTCCCGGCGTGGGAGGCCGTGCATGGTTCGAGCGACGTTGGCCTTGGCTGCGCTTCTGGCGTCGGCGCCGAGCTGTCCGGATCTTTACTCGGTCGCCGCGCACGGCTTCACCGTTCCCACGCTGGACGCGCGCAACGCCGGGGCCAGCCCGGCCAACAGTGGTCTCCAGCTCAGGGTGGACCTGGGCGCGCACAACCCCAATCCGTTTCCGATCGAAGTGACCGGCGTGGACTACGACTTTGCTCTCGAGGGAACGCCGGCGTTCAGCGGCTCCCAGCAGGGCGTCACCGTGCCCCAGCAGGGCGACGCCGGTTTCCAGCTCGGCGGGCTGCTCGCCACCAGCTCGACGGCCTTCAAGCGCTTGCAGCCCGGCCAGACCGTCCACTACGCGCTCACCGGCACCGCCCATGTCGCCTCGCCCGCCGGCATCCCCGTCGACGTGGAGTTCTCGACCAGCGGCGCCTTCGTCGTTCCGCAAACCTTGCCCGTCGGCCGCTGACCGCTGGCCGGGGGCGGCGCGCGACGTTAGACTCACGCGATGTTGGGAGAGCTGGCGCGCGAGCGCCTCGGGAAGATCTACCTCGACGAGATCGTGCGCTGCCGCAAGCGCATCGACGAGCTGCGCGCGAAGTATCCCAGCGCCACCTCCCAGGAGCTGGCGCACCGCCTCACCGACACCAAGAAGAACTGGGCGTCCACCGGCGGCGCCATCTCAGGGCTGTTCGGCCTCATCTCGCTGCCGGCGGATCTCGCCTTCGTCACGCTGCTGCAGCTGTCGCTGATCATGGAGATCGCGCTGCTCCATAGGGTCAATCTGAAATCCGATCGCGCGCGCGAGGAGGTCCTGGAAGTTCTCGGCTACTCCAACGGCGCCGACACGGTCAACCTGGCTGGCCGCGCCGGGCCCAAGCTGCTGGCGCGCGTGGCCGAGAAGGTGCTGGCCAAGCGCGGGCTCGCCCAGCTGGGGCGGGCGGTGCCGGTGGTGGCGGCTCCGCTCGTCGCGTATTTGAACAACCGCGATCTGCAGCGCGCCGGCGCCGCAGCGCTGCGCTTCTACGGCACCATCCGGCAGCTGGGAAATCGCAAATCCGCGACAACCTAGTCGCGATCGCATTGAATCGATTTTGATAACCCCGCGATTCCCGGTCGCCGGCGGTGCGGCACGCGTTGTGCTCTGGCACTCCCGCCATGCGCTCAATTCTATTTGCTGCCTCGCTGAGCGCGGTCCTGCTCGCGGCGCCGCGCGCTCACGCCTGCGGCTCGGGCTACCCCACCGGCACCTTCGATCTCCTGGTGGGTCCGCTCGTCCTGCTCACGGCGGTTGATCTGGCCTTTACCGTCTACTCGCTGCCGTTCATCCCGCCGGTGCGCGCGGTGTCGATCGCGCAGATCGCGGTGGCCGCGCCGCAGGCCGTGCTTTACTTCGCGCTCGCCGCGCGCAGCGACTCGGCTTACCAGAGCGGCGGCCAAGGCGTGCTGCTGAGCCTGGCCGCCTTCAACACGCTGCTCGCGGCCGCCGGCATCTACTCGCTCGCGCGCAACGACCGCCCGATGGTCCTGGCCCCCATCGCGGGCGGCGCTGCCCTGGCGGGGAGATTCTGATGCTGCTGCTTGCCTTGCTGCTCGCGGCGGAGCCCCTGCACGTCTCGATCTCGGCCGGCACCGGCATCGCCTATCAAAGCGCCGGCGTGCAGCTTTCGATTCGCAGCGAGCACTGGGGAGCGTTCGCGGCCCTCGGCGCGCCGACGTTGCGCGGGCTCATCGGAGTGAGCGGCGGGATGCGCTGGCTGCGCGGCGACGGCAACGGCCTGATGCTGTCTCTTCAGGGCGCGCTGCAGGGCCTGCCCGACGGCGGCAACGGCATCTCCATCGATTACCGCGGCAACCGTTATTACGGCGGGGACGGTTATTCGCAGGCGGCGGTTTCGATCTCGGCCACCATCGGCGGGCGGCTGCGCCGGGGCCCGCTCTTCCTCGACCTCACCGCCGGCCCCGTGCTCCATTACCTGATCGTCGCGCCTTACAAGCAGGGTTCCTATCGCTACCAGAATCAACCGGGCGGCTGGCAGATCGGTCCGCTCCCGGCTCCATCGACGGGGAGCTGGCCGCTCCCCATCGACGTCACCATCGCCCTCGGCGTCGAGCTGTAATCAACCCTTGAGGTTATCGGCGAGGAACTTCGTGGTCAGCTCCCACGCTTCCTTCGCCGCGGGCCCGTTGTACTTGCCACCGCTCGGGTTCGCAAAGGCGTGGTCGGCGTCGAACGAGTGGAAGTCGTGCTTCACCCCCGCCTCGGTGAGCTCCTTGTCGAAGGCCTCCACCTTGGCCGGCGTGATCCAGCCGTCCTGCTTGGCGAAGATGCCGAGCACCGGTCCCTTCAACTCCTTCAGCTTGGTCACGTCGTCGACCGGCATTCCGTAATAGATGACCGTCGCGCTGACATCTTTGGGGTCGTTGAGCGACGCCTTGAGAGACTCGCCTCCTCCCATGCACCAGCCAATGGTGGCGAGCTTCACGCCGCCGCCGTTCTTCTTCAGCCACTCGAGCCCGGCCTCCTCGACCTGGTCGCCCCACTTCTCGTCCTTGCCGCCCATCAGCGCCTCGGCGACCTTCTTCTCGGTGGCGACCTTGCCCTGGTAGAGGTCGATGGCGAGCGCGAGGTAGCCCTGCCTCGCCAGCTCGTCGGCCTGGTGCTTGGTCCAGTCGTTGAGGCCCCAATACTCGTGCACCACCAGGATTGCGCCCAGCGCCTTTCCCTTGGGCTTGGCCACATAAGCCTTGGCGGGCTTGCCTTGCACGTCGAGCGAGAGGTTCTTGCCCGTCGGCTTGGGCGCGTTCTTGTCCAGCAAGTGCTGCTGGTGCATGGGCACCGCGGAGTTGGAGTCGTCGCCGCCGTGGACGTGGCCTTGTGCAAAAGCCGGGAAGACGGCAACGGCGCTGCAGAGAAGGAAAGCGGGGATGATCTTGCGAAGCATGTTCACCTCGGTGCGTAGAAGGTCGGGTCCGGGACGTCGGCGTCGCGAAAGCCCTGTGCGCGCAGGCGGCACGAGTCGCAGCGCCCGCAGGCACCGCCCTCGGCGGCCGGGTCATAGCACGAGTGCGACAGCGCGTAAGGCACGCCCAGCGCGGTGCCGCGGCGAATGATGTCCGCTTTCGATAACTTCATTAACGGCGCGTGCACGGTGTAGCGCGCGCGGCCTTCGGCGGCGGCGGCGGTGGCCACGTTCGCGAGCCGCTCGAACGCCTCGACGAAGGCGGGCCGGCAGTCGGGATATCCCGAGTAATCGATTGCATTGACGCCCAGGTAGAGGTCCTCCGCGCCGAGGGTCTCGGCATAACCGAGCGCAAGCGCGAGCAGCACGGTGTTGCGCGCCGGCACGTAGGTGACCGGAATGCCGACGCCGATGGGCGCGTCCTTCGGAACCTCGATGTCGGCGGTGAGCGCCGAGCCGCCGATGGCGCGCAGGTCGAGGTCCACCGTGCGCAGCGGGATGCGCAGGGCGTCGGCCACCCGGCGCGCGGCGATCAGCTCGAAGGCGTGGCGCTGCCCGTAGCGGACGCTGAGCGCGTGGGGCGCGAAGCCATCGGCGCGGGCGATGAGCAGACAGGTGGACGAGTCGAGCCCGCCGGAGAAGAGCACCACCGCCGGCCGGAGAGCGCCGGGCGCATCCATCAGAAGCGCGTCCCGGTCAGGCCGTATTGGGTGTCGCAGGGCAGGTTGCAGAAACAGACCCGGCCACCCGGAGTTGTGACGTGGTCGGTGATGGTGCCGCTCAAGCCGGTGATGAAGGGCAGCCCCCCGTCGGGCTGCAGCGCGAAGACGCCGCCGTCGAAGGGGCCGGTGAAGACGCCTGCGGTCGTCTCCTCCAGCGCCACCAGGCAATTGCAGGCGGTGCCGAGGGTCGCGTCCGTCTGCGGCGGGTGGAACAGGAACCCGCCGCCGTCGAGCAGCGGGCTGGCCGGCGCGCCGTGGCTGGGGCCCGCGAGGTAGAGCGTGAGGCCGCCGTCGCCCGAGGTCGCCTCGCAGAGCGTCGCGGTGCTCGGAGGGACGGTGTCCTGCGCGAGCGACGCGTCGGCGGGACCGCCGTCGATCTGGTTCACGATGCACTCGGTGGCCGGGTGGCGCAGCTGGAGCACGAGGTTGAAGTTTCCCACGGCGGTCGCGGTGGAGGGGCACTGCTGGCCGATCTGATCAACGCAGCCGGCGCAGAGCGCGAGCAGGGTGAAGGCGAGGGTTCTCATGTCAGTTGGGCGCGCTTGCGGGAGAGGCGGTCTGCGCCAGCGCGGACGCAGCGGCCTGCGAGGCGAGCTCGAGCCGCTCCTCGAGGTGAACGGCTTCGAGCACCTGCTGCCGATCGAGCGCGCCTTCCAGCAGCGCGCCGGCGACGACATCGGCGAGCTCGCCCGGCTCCTGCGCGCGTGCCGCGAGCACCGCCAGGGCGCTCGACTCGTCCCCCGGCATGGCGGAGCAGATGGCGAGCACCAGCCGCCGCAGGCCTTCGGCGGCGCGCCGCACCGCGGGCAGGTCGCGCTCGGCCGGGCCCTCGCGCAGCACCTCGGCGCGGACGACACGGTAGGGCTCGGAGGTCGCGAGCTCCTCGAGGATCCGCGCGCGCAGCGAGCCACGCAGCACGATGTTGGAGCGCCCTTCGGGCAGCGGGTCGACCTGCGCCAGCACGCCGACGCCGACAATCGGCAGCACGCGCGGCGGCTTCGCGCCCGCGGCGAGCTCATCGGGAATGTGGGCGAGCGCGAGGACGCGGCTGCCTGCGGCGCAGTCCTTGGCCAGCTTGCGGTAGCGCGGCTCGAAGATGTGGAGCGGCACGAGGCTGTGCGGCAGCAGCACCGCGCCGGGCAGCGGAAAGATCAACAGCCGCCCCAGCGCCCCTTCGACGCGCGCTTCATCCATGGCCGCGCACACTACTCCAAAAGCTCCGGTTTTTTTACGCGGCGGACTTGGCGGTGACGGACGGGGTGGAGACCTCCGCCTTGACGCCCGACTGGATGCGCATGCCGTAGAAGGAGCGCCAGACGAACACCACCGAGACCGCGAAGAACACCGCCGCCAGCACCAGCCGCGTCGAGGTCGGCACCTCGGTCGCCAGCTCCACCGCGAGCAGGCCGAAGAGCGTGGTGAACTTGATGATCGGGTTCATCGCCACCGAGCTGGTGTCCTTGAAGGGATCGCCGACGGTGTCGCCGACGACCGCCGCGGCGTGCAGCGGCGTGCCCTTCATCTTCAGCTCCACCTCGACAACTTTCTTGGCGTTGTCCCAGGCGCCGCCGGCGTCGGCCATGAAGATGGCCTGGTAGAAGCCGAAGAGCGCGATGGAGATCAGGTAGCCGATGAAGAAGTACGACTCGAGGCAGGCGAAGGCGAGCGTGCTGAAGAAGATGACGAGGAAGATGTTGAACATGCCCTTCTGCGCGTACTGCGTGCAGATCTCGACCACCTTCTTCGAGTCCTCGATCGACGCCTTCGCAGCGCCCGAGTCGAGCTTGATGTTCGCCTTGATGAACTCCACCGCGCGGTAGGCGCCGGTAGAGACTGCCTGGATGGAGGCGCCGGTGAACCAGTAGATGACCGCGCCGCCCATGATCAGCCCGAGCAGGAAGGGCGCGTGCAGGAGACCGAGCTTGTCGAGGTTGGTCTTCAGGCCGTCGGTGAGCAGCATGATGATGGAGAAGATCAGGGTGGTGGTGCCGACGACCGCGGTGCCGATCAGCACCGGCTTCGCGGTGGCCTTGAAGGTGTTGCCGGCGCCGTCGTTCTCCTCGAGGAACTGCTTGCCCTTCTCGAAGCTCAAATCGAAGCCGAAGTCCTTCTTCACCTCGGCCTGGATGCCGGGCAGCGTCTCGATGATCGAGAGCTCGTAGACCGACTGCGCGTTGTCAGTCACCGGGCCGTAGCTGTCGACCGCGATGGTCACCGGGCCCATGCCGAGGAATCCGAAGGCCACCAGGCCGAAGGCGAAGACTGCCGGAGCCAGCATCATCTCGCTGAGGCCGTAGGACGAGACCCAGAAACCGACGCCCATCAGGACGACGAGGACGATGCCCATGTAATAGGCGCTGAAGTTGCCCGCGGTGAGGCCGGCGAGGACGTTGAGCGACGCGCCGCCCTCGCGCGAGGCGGTGACGACCTCGCGCACGTGCGCGGACTCGGTCGAGGTGAAGGCCTTGACGACCTCGGGAATGATGGCGCCTGCGAGCGTGCCCGCCGTGATGATCAGCGAGAGCTTCCACCACATGGTGGTATCGCCCGCGAGCTCGGGAATGAGCAGGTACGAGACCACGAAGGTGACGCCGACCGAGACCAGCGAGGTGAGCCACACCAGGGAGGTGAGCGGCGCCTCGAAGTTCATCCGGTCGGCAGTGGCGTAGCGGCCGCGGGCGATGGCCTCGTTGATCAGATACGAGACCACCGAGGTGATGACCATCATGATGCGCATGGCGAAGATCCAGACCAGCAGCTGGACCTGGACGCGCGGGTCGCGCACCGCGAGCAGGATGAAGCTGATCAGCGCGACGCCGGTGACGCCGTAGGTCTCGAAGCCGTCGGCGGACGGGCCGACCGAGTCGCCGGCGTTGTCGCCGGTGCAGTCGGCGATGACGCCCGGGTTGCGCGCGTCGTCCTCCTTGATGTTGAAGACGATCTTCATCAGGTCCGAGCCGATGTCGGCGATCTTGGTGAAGATGCCGCCGGCGATGCGCAGCGCCGAGGCGCCGAGCGACTCGCCGATGGCGAAGCCGATGAAGCAGGGGCCCGCGTAGTCCTTGGGCACGAAGAGCAGGATGCAGAGCATCATGAACAGCTCGGTCGAGATGAGCATGGTGCCGATGCTCATGCCGGCCTTGAGCGGGATGGCGTAGGTCGGGAACGGCTTGCCCCGCAGCGATGCGAAGGCCGTCCGGCTGTTGGCGAAGGTGTTGACGCGGATGCCGAACCAGGCGACGCCGTAGCTGCCCGCGATGCCGAGCAGCGAGAAGACCAGGATGGCGACCACCTTGGCGGCCTCGAAGTGCCGGAGCCAGCCGAAGTAGATGACCATGATGACGCCGATGAAGACCTCGAGCATCAGGATGAACTTGCCCTGGGTGACGAGGTACGTCTTGCAGGTCTCGTAGATCAGCTCGGAGACCTCGAGCATCGACCGGTGCACCGGCAGCTTCTTGAGCTGCTGGAAGATCATCATCCCGAAGGCGAGACCGAGGACGCAGACCACCAGTCCGCCCATCAGCAACTGGCGGCCGTTGAGCCCGAGGAAGGCGACGCTCTCGAGGTCCGGCAGGACCAGCTTCGCCTCGTCGGCGCGCGCGGCGGGAGCGATCAGGAGCGCCAGGAGGGCGGCGCCGAACGCGACGATCGCCTTCTGACCGAAAGGGCTCTTCTGCATATCGAAACGTCTCCGCTGACGGGGGCCCGGACTTTGGGGCGGCGCACCATAGGGTGATCGGCGGGCGCGACGCAAGCGGGAACCGGGCGCCAAAAAGCCGCGGGGCGCCTCGCCCGATCGACGAGACGCCTCAGACGAAACTTGTTTCAAAGCGAAAAGCGTCAGTTGTTCGCCGCGACCGGCTTTCCTTCTCCAACGGTCTTTGCCAAGGCGGCGAAGGAGATGTTGCCGAACCCGCTCTGGTTGCAGGAGAACATCACCCGCTTGATCACCTTGAAAGGGATCTTGCGGTCGGCCTGCACGTTGACCAGCCCGCGGAACGGATGCTCGGGGTCGTTGGCGTGGATCTGTTCGTAGCGGCGCTTCTCCTCGCGCAGCGCGTCCTCGAGCTCCGGCACGTTGAGGACGTCGCCCTTCTGCATGTCCTCGGTGGTGGCGATCTGCTTGCCGTCGAAGGTCACCGCGTCTGCGGACACCGAGATGACCGGCGCCCGCTCCAGCTGCGAGCCGTGCTGCGCCGACGGCAGCTTGATGTCCTTGGTCATGTAGAGGATCTCGCCGTTGGCCGAGAAGTTCATCAGCAGGAAAATGACGATGATCGAGAACATGTCGACGAGCGACGTGAGCATGAGGCTCGCGTAGCCGATCTTCTTGCTGCGGGCGAACTTCTTGCCGAAGACCTTGCTGGCTGCGATGCGGTCGCCGGGGCGCTTGCCTGGAGTGACGATGGCCATTGGTGTTGTCCCGTCAGTTCAGCGGCGCAACGGTGACGTTGCGGAGCTGTTCGCCCATGCAGGTGTCCACCGCATTGACGAGATCCTCGTAGGCCACTGCGTCCTCGGGCTGCACGGTGATCGACCCCTGGTCGGGGAGGCTCGCCTTGAGCGTCTTGAGCTTGTCGGAAAGCGTCTTGCGATCGAAGTCCTGCTGCCCGTCCTTGTTGATCTTGGGGATGTCGATGTTTGCCCCCGCCATGGTCAGGGCGTAGCCCTTGTCGCTGAGCAGCAGCTTCACGTCGATGGTGTTCTCCTGCTTCTGCTGCGGATCCGGCGGGCCGCCGCTCGAGGCGACCTGGAGCCCCGCGATCTGCGTCCAGACCGCCGTGATCAAGAGGAAGGCGATGCAGCAGGAGAGCAGGTCGATGAACGGCACGAGGTTGAGCTCGGCGTCCAGCGCCTTCTTCCCGCCTTTTCCTGCTGGTTGTGCTGCTGCCCCTGCCATGTTCGTCTCCCCTTGCCCTGAAACGCGCCCAGGCTACGAAGATATGAAGTTCGCGGCGGCTTCCGACTACTGCTGCGGGATGTTGGCCGGAATCCGCATCTTGTCCTTGTTCGCCACGATCAGGTTGAGCACGCCGACCGAGGTCTCGTTGATGTCGTCGATCATGTGCTGCGTGCGGCCCTGGAGGAGCGAGAAGGCGACCAGCGCGGGGATGGCGACGATGAGGCCGAAGGCGGTGCAGTTCATCGCTTCCGCGATGCCGTCGGAGAGGACGCGCGCCTTCTCCGAGGCGTCCACGCCCGCGACGCCGGCGAAGCACTGGATGAGGCCGATGATGGTGCCGAGGAGGCCGAAGAGCGTGGCGACGTTGCCGATCATCGCCAGGTAGCCCGTGCGCTTCTCGATGCGCGGCATCTCGCGGAGCGAGGCCTCGTCCATGGCGGCCTGCACCTCATCCTCGCCCTTGGGGACGTTGATCAGGCCCGCCTTGACGATGTTGGTCAGCGGCGTCGGCTTCTGGCCGGCGGTGTAGCTGATCGCCTTCTCCAGATCGCCGTTGAAGATGTGCGTCTTCAACCCGCGGAGGAACTGCTCCTTGTCCACGCTGGCGCCGAAGAAGAGAACCTGGATGCGGTCGATGATCACCGCGATCGCGAAGACCATGCAGATCGCGATGGGGTACATGCCCGGCCCGCCACCCTTCCAGTGCTGTGCAACCGACTCGAAGAAGGAACCCATGTTTTTCTGCCTCGCTTCAGGAAAGAGTTCAAAACCTATCGCGCCCACGCGGGGAACGCCCATCCTCCCGCCGTCCTACACCAGAACTCAACGCGGGCAACGAGCGGAATCTTGGGTGCGCCTGCCCGTTCGTCAATCGGGCGCTTGCTGCCGCTGTGCGAAAGCGCTCCTAAGCCCCCCGCGGACTCCGGAGCCAGGAACCGCGAGAGGCCAGGTGCCGCCCTTCCGTCGTGTCGACCGATCGGATAGAGGATTTGCGCTCAAATGGCGGCCGCGAGAGAGATCACGTTTCCCAAGGTCCGGCACGTCGCGTTGTCGTTTGCTGAACTTCCCGGCGCCGAGGCGCTGCTGGTCGCGGCAGATGCGCCGCCCGCCACTGCCGCAGTGCCGCCATCCGCGCTACCGCGGGTCGCGATGCTCGACGTCTCGCTGCCCGGATCGCCGGCCGAGGAGTGCCGCTCGATCGATGGCGCGCCGGCGGCGGTGCGCTGCGTGAACTCACTCGAGGGCCGCAAGGCCGCGGGCGACGCGGCCGCCGCTGCGACGCAGGCCGGCGACGCCATCATGATCGCGGGCCTCGACCGCTGGTACCGGCTGGGGCCCGAAGGCGCGGGCTTCTGCCGGTCCTGCGAGCTGGGCCTGGTCGAGGAGCTGCGCGAGAGCTACGGCGATCACGTCCAGCCGTTCGACGCGCTCGCGGGCATGCGCGACCCGGCGGTGCCGGCGCGCGAGCGACCCTTCGCGCGGCAGCGCGAGGCGGGGCGCTTCGCCGAGACGATCGAGGCCACCAAGCGCGTGGTGCTGCGCGCGCGCGACGAAGCGCGGAGGACGCGCGGCTCCGAGATCGCCGTGCTGGGCCGCGTCGGCACGCTCACGCCCGCGGCGCTCGCGCTCTGCCGCCACCTCGACGGGCTCGTCTTCGACCTGCCCTCGCTCGATCCGTACGAGGCGCTGCTCCCGCTGTTCGCCGCGCGCGCCGCGCTGGGGCAGCGGCCCGCCGTCGCGGTGCCGCCTCCGGGCGCGAGCGAGGCGCAGGTGTGGCTCTTTGCCGGGCTGGCGGCCGCAGCCGACACCGATCTCCTGTTGCCTTTGGGTACGCCCGCTCCGGCCGAGGCCGCGCTGGCCGCGCACCGCCGCTTCCTCGCGCTGGTGCGCGAGCGCTACCGGCCGTCCGATCCGCTGCTCGACGCGGAGGTGTTGCTCTCGCCGCTCTGCGATCATTGGACCGCGGGCGCGCACTGGAAGGCCGCGGGGAACGCGGTGGCGGCGCTGTCGCGGCTCCATCTCCAACCGGGCGTGCGGCTCGAGCTCGCAACTGCCCCGCGCACGCAGTTGCTGGTGCTCGCGGGCTGCGCGGCGCTGGGCCCGCGCGAAGCCGCGGCGGCGCGGCGCCACGTCGAGGGCGGCGGGGATCTCTTGTTGGCCGGAAAGTGCGCCACCATCGACGACGAAGGTCGCGCGGGCGAGGCCATCTTTCCCGAGGTGAAGTCGGGGCTCGAGCGCGTCGGCGAGGGCCGCGTGCTCGCGGTCGAGGAGGGCGCGGACGAGGCGGCGCTCCAGCGCGCCGCGCGCGAGCTGGTGGGCCGCGGGCGCGCGCACCTGTCGCTCTCGGGGCGGGCGCAGATCGTCGCGCGCGCGTACCTCGACCCCGAGCGCAAGCTCGACGTGCATCTGGTCAACTGCGACCTGCGTCATGGGGCTCTGGTGCCTGGGCAGGGTGTGCAGCTCTTCATCGCGGGGCAGGCCGCAGGCGGCGGGCGGGCTGGCTACTGGTTCTCGCCGGATCGCGAAGGCGGGCGCGACGGCGAGCGCATCGTGCTCAACCCGAGCGGCTTCAGCGTCTCGACCGTGCTGCCGGCCATCGGCGCGCACGCGCTGTTGGCGGTCCCGCGGTAGGAGAGTTGAGAGTTGAGAGTTGAGAGTTGAGAGTTGAGAGTTGAGAGTTGAGAGTTGAGAGTTGAGAGTTGAGAGTTGAGAGTTGAGAGTTGAG